>JAWXBZ010000112.1:0-54765 GCA_034440375.1 Candidatus Eiseniibacteriota bacterium | reverse complement strand
GATCCCTCGACGAGGGCGCGATAGCGTGTTTCGGAACTCTGGAGCGCGGCCGTTCGCTGGCGCACTTCCTTTTCGAGCGAGGCGTTCAGCTCCTCCAGCGCTCCCCGGGCGTCGCGCGCCTCGGTGGCCCGGGCCCCAATCTGGTCGGCCATCAGGTTGAAGTGGGAGGCCAGGTCTTCGATTTCGTCGCCGGTGGCGATTTCCATGCGATGCGACAGGTTGCCCTGGGCCAGCACCATGGTTCCCTCGCGAAGCGTCTGGAGGGGACCGGTGATCTTGCGCGAGGCGGAACGGGCGCCCAGAAGACAGAGAATGAAGCCGAGCAGCCCAAGTGCGCCGAGGCTCCAGGTGATCCGGCCGACAGCCTGGCGCACCGGTTCGAGCGAGATGCCGACCCGGACCGTGCCCCATTTCTCCGAGGAATTGGCCACGTAGACCGGCACGCCGACATCAAGGACATCGACCGGGCCGGCGGGGCCGTTGAACCTGGCCCGCTGCACCAGCAGTTCGGGTGCCGAAATGGCGGCGGCCGAGATCGGATCCCGGCTGCGTGTGGCTTCGAAGTCGTGGCGGCGGCTGTCACCGGCCACCAGCCCTTCCTTGTCGTGAATGATGACATAGGCCACGCCGTCGTCCTGGCTGGCCCCGCGGGCCGCGTCCTCGAGGCCAACGTAGTTGTAGGCAAGCAGAGCGGGAGTGGCGACGGCCGCGATCGAGCGGGCCATCGAGGCGCCACGGACCTGGGCCGACTCCTGGAAGTGCTCGGCGGCCCGGAATTGCACGACGACCATCGCCGGGCCCATGAGGGCCAGGATGACGACGGTCATCGACAGCATGAAGCGCCGTTCGAGAACGGTGCTACCGGGCTTGCCGGACTTACTTGACCCGGGCCTGGTCATCCTGCGGCTCTCCAATCCAGACATTGGCCAGGTCGACGCACGAGATACCCAACGGCGTCAGCTCAAGACCGTAGATCCCGCGACGCACGCCGTAGGCCGATGTGGTCGTGTACAGGGGGACAATCGGGACGTCCTGCACCACCAGCCTTTCGATACGGCCGTAGATGAGCTGGCGTGCCCGCGGATCGACCATGATCCGCCCCAGTGCGATCAGGGAATCAACTTCGGCGTTGGCGTACCGGGAGTAATTGCTCGGCGAGGTCGACCCGAACAGCGATCCGACGAAGGAATCGGGGTCGGGAATGTCGGCCACCCATGCCAGCGAAAAAAGCGGCATGTCGAAGGCGTCGATCCGCCGCTGCAGTTCGACCCAGGTGAGCGTGGTATGAGTGACCGGCAGTCCCGCCTTGCGCCAGTTGGATACCAGGAGCGAGTCGACGGCCTGCGCCCGGGCCGATCGGGTCGATGTGCAATATGGAATCGGTTTGAGTCCGCGTCCCCCCGGAAAACCCGCCTCGGCCAGCTTGCGGCGGGCTCCCTCGATGTCGAATGGGTACGTCTTGTCATCCGGGGAATAGCAGCTCATCCCCGGCGGAAGGACGCCGGTGGCCACTACCTGGCCGGATGGATTGAGTCGAAGAATGGCGGCCCGGTCCGTGCTCATGGCGATGGCCTGGCGGACCAGGGGGTTTTTGAATGGGGCAAGTTTGACATTGAGGGCAAGAAAAGACAGCGAGAGCTCGCGCCGGCTTATCAGCCGTACTGTTTTCGAGCGGGCCACCGACTCCCGGTGGGTACCGGGCACCTCGGTGATGTCATATCGACCCATCTGCAGCCCCTTTACCGTGGCGTCCTGGTCGGCGGCTTCGGAGGTGATGAAGATGAGGCTGTCCAGCCAGGCGGTGCGCCGGTAGTAGTCCTTCCATGCGACCAGCGTGAGCTGCCTGTCATCGACGGCAATCAGGCGAAACGGCCCGCAGCCCACCGGATGCCGGGCGAATCCGGCCTCGCCAAGCCGCGCAATCTCCTCTCGAGGGACGACCGCGGCCGGCGTCATGGCCAGCGCCCACAGGAAGTGCGTCGCCGGGCGTTCCAGCCGGATACGGAGATGGCGCTCCGACAGGACGGTGAGGCCGCGAATCCGTGTGGCCCTGCCGGCGGCGTAGTCGTCGGCCCCCTCGATGACACTGAGGAATGGCCCCGCGAGCCCCGGGTCACCGTCGGGCGTGAAGATCCGTTCGAACGAGAAGATGACATCCTGGACCGTGAGAGCCCGGCCGTTGTGGAACCGGGCGCCCTGCCGAATCCGGAAGACGTAATCGAGCCCGTCCCGCGAGATGGTCCAGCTTTCGGCCAGGTCGGGCATCGGCGTCAGGTTCGTGCCGTAGAAGAGGAGGCCGCGGTGGATCTGGGCCGCCACGGTGGCCGAGTAGACATCGCCCAGCGCCATCGGATCGAGTGTTGAAACCTGTTCCTGGGCGAAGCGGAGCACGCCCCCACGCTGCGGCGTTGCATTCTGCCCGATGGAATTCAGTGAATGTGCCGCCGAGCCGGAGACGAGGGAGAGAAATAGAAGCAGGACGATTCGCGCGAATGGGAACCACACGGCTGCCCGCGCCGGCGCCGGTCTGTTCGAGGCAAGTTGCGTCATCAGCCCCGTTATCGGCATAACCCTCGGCGGATTCAGTCATTTCAGGTGCCGGGAGCCGGGCTGGAGTGCGATCAGTTGTGGGTGCCGAAGACCCGTCGCAGGGCGTCGGAAATCTCACCGACGCCGGCATAGGCTCGGACCGCCTCGAGAATCGGGGGCATCAGGTTGGCCGTCCCCCTGGCTGCCGATTCCACGTCCAGGAGGGCGGCGGTGGCGCGCTCCGTGTCGCGCCGGGCCCGGATGGCGGCCAGGCGGCTCACCTGGGCCGATTCGAGGGTCGGGTCGTGCCGGAAGGGGCGAGGTTCCGGTTCCTCCATCTGGAAGCGATTGACGCCCACGATGACCTGCTCGCCCGCCTCAATGGCCTTCTGAGTCCGCCAGGCCGTCCGGTGAATTTCCTCCTGGACGTAACCGGTCTCGATGGCCCGGAGCATACCGCCCCGCTCCTCGATGTCACGGATCAGGGCGCGCGCGGCCGATTCCAGTTCGGTGGTGAGGCTTTCGATGAACCACGAGCCGGCCAGCGGATCGACCGTGTCGGCGATGCCGGTCTCCTCGGCCACGATCTGCTGGGTGCGCAGGGCCAGCAGGGCTGCTTCGGCGGTGGGCAGCCCGATCGCCTCGTCCATCGAATTCGTGTGCAGGCTTTGGGTGCCGCCCAGGATCGCCGACAGAGCCTCGAGCGTGGTGCGCACGATATTGTTCATCGGCTGCTGGGCCGTCAGCGTCGAACCGGCGGTCTGGGTGTGGAAGCGCAGCTTCAGCGAATCGGGGTTCGCGGGGCTGAACCGTTCGCTCATCAGGCGGGCCCACAGCCGACGGGCCGCCCGAAACTTGGCGATCTCCTCGAAGAAATTGGAATGAGCGTTGAAGAAGAAGGAGAGGCGCGGCGCAAACGAATCGATGTCGAGCCCACGGGCCACGGCCGCCTCGACGTAGGTCAGGCCGTCGAGCAGCGTATAGGCCAGTTCCTGGGCCGCCGTCGATCCGGCCTCGCGAATGTGATATCCCGAGATCGAGATGGTGTTCCAGTTCGGCACTTCTCTCGTGGCGAATTCAAAGATGTCGGTGGTCAGGCGCAGAGACGGGCCCGGTGGATAGATGTACGTACCGCGGGCGATGTACTCCTTGAGGATGTCGTTCTGGATCGTGCCGGACAGCGCGGTGGCCGGGACTCCCTGTTTTTCGCCAACGGCCATGTACATGCAGAGGAGGATGCCGGCGGTGGCATTGATCGTCATCGACGTGGACACTCTGTCCAGCGGGATGCCGTCAAGGAGAGCCTCCATGTCGGCCAGGGTGTCGATGGCCACGCCCACCTTGCCGACTTCACCACGAGCCATGACCGCGTCGCTGTCGTAGCCCATTTGCGTCGGCAGGTCGAAGGCCACCGAAAGCCCGGTCTGCCCCTCTCCAAGCAGGAATCGAAAGCGCCGGTTGGTGTCGGCGGCATCGCCGAAGCCGGCGTACTGCCGCATCGTCCAGGGGCGTGTCCGGTACATGCCCGGGTGGACGCCGCGGGTGAACGGAAACGCACCGGGGTTGCCGAGTTCGGCGGCGGGATCGAAGCCCGCCAGATCCTTCGGCTGGTAAACCGGCTTCACCTCGATGTCCGAGGAGGTCCGGCGCCTGTCCTTCCGGCCGCTCACCCGTTGCTCAGCTTTCCGCCGGCGCGTCGACGGAAATCGGTGTCAGGGTCATGAGCGGCGTGCCGGCGGCCACGGTGTCGCCGAGCGCCACCTTGATATCCTCGACCCGGCCGCCCCAGGTGGCCGTCAGTTCGTTCTGCATCTTCATGGCTTCGAGCACCGCCACGGCCTGTCCGGCCGCGATGATATCTCCCGTTGTCACCAGGAGCTTGACGACCGCTCCGGGGATCGGCGCCAGGATGGTTTCACCGCGCGTGGCGCCATCGGACTTTCCTTCGCGGGCCCGGGCCCACAGTTCATCGAAGACATCGAGCGAGAAGAGGTCGCCATTCAGGTAGACATCGCATCGATCGCCTTCCTGGACGGTGTTGGCTTCGTAGGAGCGTCCGTTGATGATCATCGAGCGCACGTCCGTGCCCCCGACCCGCCGTGAATCGACCTGGTGAATGACGCCGTCGATGGTGACCTCGTAGAGATCGCCGACCTCGTGAATCTCGACCATCACCCGGCGCTCACCGGCCTGCACCACGTAACTGCCCCTCATCGCGAAAACCGCCCGGGCCGCCCGGCCAGCTTCCAGGCACTCATCGAACGCGGACCGCCATTGGTCGCCACCGCCGCGCCGGTCGTCCCCTCGTGGACGTGAATCACGGCCGCGATCATCGCCGCCGCCTCGGCCTCGGGATCGATCTCCGGCAACAGCCCCTTGAAATCACGCTCGATCGTGCCGGTATCGAACTCCCCTCGCACGAATTCGGGGCGCTGCAGCATCCAACGATGGAACGGGATCGAGGTCTTGAGCCCGTCGATCTGGTACTCCGCCAGCGCGCGCAGCATCCGCCGCCGGGCCTCCTCACGATCCTGACCATGTACGGACAGCTTGGCCAGCATCGGATCGTAATGAATCGGAACTTCGTACCCCTGGTAGAAGCCGATGTCATTGCGAACACCCGGCCCGGACGGCATCCGCAGGCGCACGATCCTACCCGTCATCGGCATGAACCCCCGGTACGGGTCTTCGGCATAAATGCGGCATTCAATGGCCCAGCCCCGCGGAATCAGGTCGGCCTGTCTCAAACGCATCGAGCCACCGGCGGCGATATGAATCTGTTCCTTGACCAGGTCAACGTCGTACACCAGTTCGGTGACCGGATGCTCCACCTGGAGTCGGGTGTTCATCTCGAGGAAGAAGTATCGGCCGTCGGCGGCATAAATGAATTCAATGGTGCCGGCGTTGACGTAGCCCGCCGCCCGGCCGATGGCCAACGCCGCCTGTCCCATTTCCTCCCGCCGCTCCGCCGTGAGGGTCGGTGACGGCGCCTCTTCGATCACCTTCTGGTGGCGGCGCTGGATCGTGCATTCACGTTCGCCCAGGTGAACTCCGTTTCCATTGCCGTCGAACAGCACCTGCACTTCGATGTGGCGCGGCCGCTCGATGTACTTCTCGATATAGACTTCGTCGTCGCCGAAGGCCGAGGCAGCCTCCCCCCTGGTGAGGGCCAATGCGGAGCGGAGTTCGGCATCGCTTCGGACGACGCGCATTCCCTTGCCACCGCCGCCGGCGGCGGCCTTCAGCATGACGGGATAGCCGATTTCAGCGCCCACCCGCATCGCATCGGCCTCATCAACCACCGGTCCGTCACTGCCGGGCACGACCGGCGCCCCGGCCCTCCGCGCCGCCGCGCGGGCCACCACCTTGTTTCCCATCATCTCGATGGCCTCGGGGGGCGGTCCGATGAACGTGATTCCTTGCGCCTGGCACTCTCGGGCGAAGGCGGCATTCTCGGAAAGAAAACCGTAGCCGGGATGTATCGCATCGGCACCCGAGACACGGGCCGTTTCCAGTAGCCGATCCGGGCGGAGGTACGACTCGCGCGAGGGGGCCGGCCCGATCAGGAAGGCCTCGTCGGCCAAGCGGACATGTAACGCCAGTCGGTCCGCCTCGGAGTAAACCGCCACCGAGGGGATGCCTAGCTCGCGCAGCGCCCGAAGCACGCGGACGGCAATTTCGCCCCGATTGGCCACCAGGACTTTGCGGAAGGAATGGGACATGGCCGGTCATCGTATCAGGAGGGGGGTCGGAGTGACAGACGGCGGATGGTCGCCGGTCGTACACGCCGGTTCCCCGCTCGGCTATCCTCTCGGATCTGCCGGACCAGCCGGCGGTCATCGTTTTCGAGGAGGCCCCACGATCCATGTGCCTGACCCGACTCCTGCTGCTGACCCTGGCCGTCGGCCTGACAGGCATCCAATCCGCAGCCGCCGGTTAGATCGAACACCCCTGGCACGTCGACATCGAGGTTGGACGCGCGTATGCGGCCTCCAATGATGTCCGCATTCCCGGCAACGCGGGTACCGACTTCTCGCTAACCGACGATCTGAAGAGCCAGGAAGACTGGGTCGGCCGCATCCAGCTTGGCTACCGGCTGAACGATCGTCACCGTTTCCTGGCACTTGCGGCGCCGCTCACGATCGAATCATCCGGTTCGTTCGACGAGCCCGTGAACTTCAACGGCCAGACCTTTGCCGCCGACACGGACATGGCGGCCCGTTATCGCTTCAACTCTTACCGGTTCACCTGGCGCTATGACGTCGATCCGAGCGGAAACTTTCGCTGGGGGATTGGCCTCACCGGCAAGATCCGCGATGCCGAAATCGAGCTGGCCGGCGGCGGCGTCACCACGGCCAGGAAGAACGTCGGCTTCGTACCGCTGATCAATTTCGATGTCGAGGCGCGGTTGCACGAGTCGTGGTGGCTGGTCGTTGAGGGCGATGTGCTCGCTGGGCCGCAGGGGCGCGCCGAGGATGTCTTCGCCGGAGTGCGGCGCGATTTCGATGAACAAAGTTCGATCCGTCTTGGCTATCGCATCCTGGAAGGTGGCGCCGATACGGACGAGGTCTACAACTTCGCCCTGATCAACTACCTGGTCGGGGCGGTGGTGGTGCGGTTCTAGTCCCGTTTCCGCGCCAGGATCGACGCACTCGCCGCCACGTACTCGGCCCGTTCCTTGCCAGCCAGCCACGGATCCAGAAACTTGATCGGCAGCCAGGCCCAGGCCGTCAGCCAGCGCAGCGCGTAGGAAATCTTGCGGTTGTTGCTGAAGCCGGCCGCCCAGGCGGTGACGACTTCCAGCACGGCGCGGCCGGGGCGACGGTCGGTACCGGACTCGAGCAACTCGAAGGACTCGAACAGCATGGCGAGGCCGGCCGGCGTGTATCGCTGATAGTCATGCGGCGCCGCATGAAACGGGTAGAGAAACGGCACCTGCGCCAGCACGGTGCCACCGGGCTTCAGCACCCGTCGCACCTCGTCCACGACCAGCCGCGGCCGGGCCAGATGCTCGATCACGGCATCGAGCACGACGCCGTCGAACACGCCGTCCTGGAATGGGAGATGCTCGCCGTCGCCGATGACATCCACGTTGTCATGGCCGGCGATATCAAAGTTGACCAGGCCCGGGTTGGCGTAGAGTTTGTGCACCCCCGAACCGAGGTTCAGGACGCGATACCCCGGGCGCCCCTCCCGCACCTGCGTTCGATGCCACTCGCGGCACCCCGGCAGCGCCCGGCTCGGTGATGTGAAATCAGGCAGTTCCAGAAGCCGCGCCAGCCAGGCGTGCCGCCGCCTCAGTTGCTCCATGCGGCCAGGTTCGTCCAGGAAGAAGCGCTGGCCCGCCTTGTCGCTGTCCGATCCCTTCGGATGCAGGCGGGGAACGCCCCCCGGCGCCTCGAAAAATCGACCACACCCGGGGCACGCCAGGGGAATGGTTGCCAGGGGGGACCGGCAATCGGGGCAGGCCAGGAGGCCATCCAGTTTTCGGCTCTGAGTGTCGTGGGCCATATTGGTGGCAACATCAACCGTATCAATGGTTTACAGCGCCAGATCCCTTTGACCTGACTGGCGGCGGAATGCTACCATATGCATCATGAATGGTCGGCGTGCGTGGAGCCATCCGCATTCCGTCGTATCGATTGATTGACCGATCCGGGGGCCGGCATGACGAGTCAGGTGAATTCCTTCCACCTCCTTCGCCCGCACCTGTCATTCCGGCTTTGCGCGTACCGGGGTTGGGGCTAAGCGGTTCGTCCGCCCGATAACAAGCGGGCAACCGACCGGCCCGCTCGATGGCGGGCTTCACACCGTTCCCCGAACCGTCCAACGAGTGCCGCAGCTTCCGGAGGGCCCCACGGCCCCACCGATTGGAATGAAAGGAATCGACATGACCGTCCGCGTGCCCGAAGTCCACGAGACCCTGAAGAAAACCATGTTGATTGACGGCTATCCGCTGGTCGTCGATCTTGAGAAGAGCCACTCCTCGTTCCTGGTCGATGCCGTGACCGGCGACGAATACCTCGACTTCTTCTCCTACTTCGCGACGAACCCGATCGGCCACAATCATCCCCGGGTCAACAACGCGGAGTTCAAGCGTCACATGGGGGCGGTGGCCATCCACAATCCCTCGAACGCCGATTTCTACACGACGGTGATGGCCGACTTTGTCGACACGTTTCGCCGCCTCGCGCAGCCAGCCGAAATGCCGCATGTCTTCTGGATTTCGGGCGGTGCACTCGGTGTCGAGAATGCGCTCAAGGCGGCGTTTGACTGGAAGGTTCGCAAGAACGCGGCCAAGGGGTATGAAGAGGAACTGGGGAGCCGGATCATCCACTTCCGCCACGCGTTTCACGGCCGCACCGGCTACACCCTGAGCCTGACCAACACCGACCCGAACAAGACCCAGTACTTCCCGAAGTTCGAGTGGCCACGGATCAGCCATCCCCGTTGCCGCTTCCCGCTGGACGACGCCAATCTCCGAGCGGCCATGCAGGCCGAACAGCATTCGCTGGCTGAGATCGAGGCGGCCATCGAGCGGCACGGTGACGACATCGCCGCGCTGATCATCGAACCGATCCAGGCCGAGGGGGGCGATAACCATGTACGCGGCGAGTTCCTGCGCGAATTGCGCCGCCTGGCGGACCAGCACGAGTTCCTGCTCATCTTCGACGAGGTGCAGACGGGCGTCGGTTTGACCGGAAAAATGTGGGCGTACGAGCATTTCGGGGTGGTGCCCGATCTCCTGGCTTTCGGAAAAAAGATGCAGATCTGCGGCTTCATGGCCACCGATCGCATCAATGAGATCGATTCGGTTTTCAAGGTTCCGAGCCGCATCAACTCCACGTGGGGCGGCAACCTGGTCGACATGGCCCGGAGCCAGCGCTACCTGGAGATCATCCATGAGGAAAAGCTGGTCGAGAACAGCCACCTGCGCGGCCACTACCTCGTCGAACAGCTCGAGGAATTGCAGCGCGATTTCCCGCTCTTGATCAGCCAGGCGCGCGGCCGCGGCCTCATGTGCGCGTTCGACCTGCCATCGCCCGACCAACGCACGAAGTTCATCGACGACTGCTTCGACCGAAAGCTGATCGTCCTCCCCTGCGGCGCCACTTCGGTGCGTTTCCGCCCGAGCCTCACCGTCACCGATTCCGAGATCGAACAAGGAATCGGCATCATCAAGAAGGTCCTCGCGGACCTTTCGCGTTAGGAGGGAGGAGTGGGGCTCATGACTTCCAAGGTCGTCACCATCTCACGCCACATCATGGAGATGGAGCGAAATTTCCCCGGCGCCACCGGTGATTTCTCGGGATTGATGTCGGATATCACGCTGGCCGCCAAGATGATTCAGCGCGAGGTGACCAAGGCCGGGCTGGTCAACATTCTTGGCAAGGCCGGTGATGTGAATGTCCAGGGCGAGGAACAGGAGAAGCTGGATGTCTTCGCCGACCTGACGATGTTCCGGGCGATGGATCATGGCGGCCATTTGTGCGTGATGGCCAGCGAGGAGAACGAGGAAGTTCTCCATATTCCGGACCCGTACCCGTGCGGCAAGTACGTACTGAACTATGACCCGCTGGACGGATCCTCGAACATCGACGCCAACGTCACGATCGGCACGATCTTTTCGGTTCTGCGCCGCATCACCCCCGGCGACGGCCGGGGCGACGCCACCGACTGCATGCAGCCGGGATTCAAGCAGGTGGCCGCCGGATACGTGATGTACGGCTCCAGCACGATGTTCGTGTACACGACCGGCGCCGGCGTCCACGGTTTCACGCTCGACCCCTCCGTTGGTGAGTTCCTCCTGAGCCACGAGAACATCCGCATCCCGAAGCGCGGCCAGATCTACTCCACGAATGAAGGAAACTATCACCGGTGGGATGAGCCCACGCGCCGCTACGTCGACTGGGTGAAGGCCGAGGAGAAGTCCGACAACCGCCCCTACTCCAGCCGCTACATCGGCTCGATGGTCTGCGACATCCACCGCACGCTCTTGTACGGCGGCATCTATCTCTACCCCGCCGACAACAGGAATCCAGAGGGTAAACTCCGCCTGCTGTACGAGGCCAACCCCCTGGCCTTCATCGTCGAGCAAGCCGGCGGCGCCGCCATCGACGGCCGCCAGCGCATCCTGGACAAGGTGCCCGACGGGCTGCACCAGCGCACCCCGCTGATCATCGGCAGCACCGAGGACGTGGGGCGATACGCGGATTTCGTGGCGGGGAAGCGGTAGGGATCAGGTCGGCGAAGGAAGGGATCATGAGGGTGGTCGTGCCGGCGGCGGCAGCTCGAAGGCCACCGGCCCGTGCGTAAAGCCACAGGCCTTGTGCGAGCCGTCACAAAACGGCTTGTTGTTCGACTGCCCGCAGCGGCAAAGCGAGACAGTTTTCCGCCCGGCCAAGCCATAGGCCGCCCCGGTCGAATCAACGATCTCAAAATCCCCTTCGATGCGGATGGATCCGTTCGGCTGGACCGTGATTTTCGTGCCTGGCATGGCGGCGGTTCCCTTCTGTTTGTCTTGCGAAATCAGATATCGCGTTAAAGCTTGAGTTACAGCATATTCACATCGCGAGCCAGTAGCCAGTGGCCATTCCTGATACTCTCCCACCGCCATGATCGCCGAGCAAGTATCCCACTATAAGATCCTCGGGCGCCTTGGGGCGGGGGCGATGGGGGAGGTTTTCAAGGCCGAGGATACGCGGCTGGGGCGTCAGGTGGCGCTCAAGTTCCTCCGTCCGGAACTCCTGGGGGATGCCAAGGCGCGGCAGCGCATGGAGTTTGAGGCGCGGGCGGCCGCCATCCTCAATCATCCGCATATCACGACCCTGTATGAATTCGACGGCGAGCAGGGATTCCTCTCCTTTGAGTTCGTGGAGGGGGAGACGCTCGAAGATCGGCTGGAGCAGCCGATGGACCCGCTCCTGGCCGTGCAGACCTGCCTGGCCATCTGTCGCGGGCTGGCCCATGCCCACGGCCGCAATGTCGTTCACCGCGATCTGAAGCCGGCCAACGTCCTTCTTGGCAAGGACGGAAGCGTCAAGCTTTCGGACTTTGGCCTGGCCAAGGTGCGGGATGCGCTGGCGCAGGCCACCCAGGAGATCGCGCAGGGGACACCGGCCTACATGGCGCCGGAGCGGATCTCGGGGCTTGGTTCGGATCATCGCGGCGATCTGTTCGCGCTGGGCGTGCTTGTTTATCGCGCGATGGTCGGCCGGCTGCCCTGGCCTGGCGAGAGCCTCATGGAAGTCCTGTTCGCCGTGCTGCAGCACGAGCCGGAGCCATTGAGCCTGGTCGCGCCGGATGCGCCGCCGTCACTGGATGAATTGGTGACGCGTCTCATGGACAAGGAGCCCGAAACTCGTCTCGGTTCGGCCAGCCTTGCGGAATCCTACCTGCTTGAGGCCGAGGCCTGGCTGCTCCTGCCGCCCGAGATGCGTCCCGCCGTAGCCACCCCGGCACCACCCGCACCGAAACCGGCGAAGGGGTCGCAAGCGTCGACGACCCCCGCGCCAAGGGCAGTTCCGCCACGCGAGGGAGAGCGATCCGAACTTCCATTCGTCGGGCGGGACGAGGCTCTCCTCAAGATGGACGAACTCCTGACGGAAATGGAGACCGGCATCGGCCGCCCGGTCTTGATCCGTGGCACGGCCGGCGCGGGGAAGAGCCGGTTCGTCGACGAGGTGGCCCGACGGAGTCGGAAGAAGCGAGTCCTGTTTCTGAAGGGGATCTGCCACCAGCAGGGGAACCGCAACTTCGGCGCGTTGGTCGACGCGCTGGAGGGATTTGCCCACGGCGTCGTGGATGGCGGCGATCGCTACCTGGCCGATCTGTCGGCGGATCCGGAGGCATTGGGTTCGCTCCTGCCGACGTTGCAGTTGCTGCTGGACGACGCGCCGGCCGGCGGACAGCCCAGGACCCGTGAGGAACTCTGGTTCCTCCTCGAATCGGTGCTGAAGCGAATTGCCGAAGTGGTGCCGCTCGTCCTGATCATCGACGATCTCCATTGGGCCGACGAGGGAACCGTGGCGCTCTCCTGGCACCTGGCGCGAAATATCGCCGAATCCCGGCTCATGCTCCTTGGCATGTACCGACCGGAGGAACTGGTCGATCCGGCGGGGCGGACGCGCGAATCGGGGGAGATGGTGCGCGGCCTGGCCGAGGGCTCGAATCTCGAGGTCATCGAACTACCGCCGCTCGACGAGGCCGGCACGGCGTTGATCATCAAGGCGGCCTTCCCCGACAGTCCACTGGCCGCCTCGATGGCGCCGCTGATTCACCGGCGGGCACAGGGAAATCCGCTCTTCACGGTGGAGATTCTGCGGCTCATCTCGACGCCGGACCCAACGGCCGTGTCCGCCGACCAATCGACCGACGAGTCGAGCAAGGCGCTTCTGCCGCGGAACATCGCCGATGTCGTGGCGCGACGCCTGGCGCGACTCAGCAACGAGGAGCGCGAGATTCTCGACGTGGCCGCCGTCGAGGGAGCCACGTTCCACGCCGACATCATCGCCGAGGCCACCGGCATGCCGCGCCTCAAGCTCCTGTCCCGGCTGCGCGATCTGTCCAGGACACATGAGCTGGTCGAGCCGATCGCCGAGGGATATCGCTTCACGCAGGGATTGATTCGGGAAGTGCTGCTCAAGGAGCTTCCTGCCGACCTCCGGCAGGAGTGCCATTCCGTGGTGGCGTCCTATCTCCTCAAGGGCTACGCGGACCGGTCGGACTACGCGGGGCAGATTTCCGGGCATCTCTATCGCGCCGGACGATTGGAGGAAGCATTGCCATACTTGTGGCGCGCGGCCGCCGAAGCCCGCCGCCTCTTCCTGTACGACCGGGCGTTGATTTATCTCGACCGATCGCTGACCGCGCATCAGGGATCGGTCGGTCTGACGCCGCGGCGGACGGAAATCCTCGGGGCGCGGGCCGCGGTGCTGGTCAAGCTGGGGCGGCCGGCCGACGCGCGCCAGGCGGCCGAGTTGATGCTGGCGGATGCAACGGCCACGCCGGATCATCCCGATCGGCCGGCGGCCGAGGAGATCCTGGGGGAGGCCGCCCTCGAGGCGGGTGATTACGACGCGGCCGAAGCGCATCTCCAGCTGGCCTTCGAGCACTATCAACAGGATGAATCGGCTTCCACCGGCGTGCCGAGGAGCCAGCGCAAGCTGGCGACACTCTCCCTGCGGCGCGGCGATTTCGATTCGGCGGTGACTCGCTACACCGCGGCGCGCGAACGACTCGAGGCAACCGACGACCGGCAGGGGGTGGCCGAGGTCCGGATGGACATGGGGGCACTTCACGCACGGCGCGGCGAGTTCGAGGCCGCCAGGGAAAGCCTCGAGGCTGCGCTGGCCGAGTTCCGCTCGCTGGGTGATCGTCACGGCGAGGCGCGCACGCTGTCGTTCCTTGGCAGCCTGTTCCGGCGACGGGGGAATCTCGATGAGGCCCTGGCCACTTGCGAGGCGGCTCTGCCGGTTGCCGGTCGGATCGGCGACCGGCAGGGGGTGGCCAATCTCCAGGCCAACATCGGGAACGTCCACCTGGCGCGGGGCGACATCGCCCGGGCCGAGGCGGCGTACGAGGATTCGCGGACACGATTCCACGGCATCGGCGATCATCGTGGCGAGGCCCAGGCCCTGATGGCGCTGGGCAATGTCAATTTCCTTCGCGGGGAGTATGAGGCGGCTGCCGAGTCCTACCGACAATCGCTGGTGCCCCGTGAAACCATGAAGGACCGCTGGGGCATGGCCAATGGGCTGGACAATCTCGGGGTCACCGAATACCGGCTCGGCCGCTGGGAAGATGCCCGCGTTCACATGCTGCATGCCCAGACGATCCGCGAGGAGTTGCGCGACCGGCCCGGGCAGATCGAATCGTCCCTCAATGTCGGGGCGTTGTACCAGGTGCTGGGCGGCACGGCGTTGGCGCGAAAACTTTTCAAGGACGCACTGATCCTTGCCATGGAGATGGGCGACGCGGATCGCGAGGTGAAGGCGAGGCTCATGCTGGCCGGGCTCGAACTCTTCAAGGGAAACGCCGCGGCGGCCGCGGAGCAGCTCCTGTTGTCCAACGCCCGTCAGGTGTCGGATCCGGCCCTTCTGGCCCGGGGTCAGCTCCTCGAGGCCATGGCCGGAGCCGGCGGCGACCCGGTCCTGACGGGGGAGCGGTTCGACCAGGCGGTGGCGGCCGGCGAGCGATCGAAGGCGCTCCCGGAACTGGCGGCGGCCCGGCTGGCTCGTGGGCGCCACCTGCTGATCCGGGACCCCCTGGAGACCGCCCGTGAAGCTGGAGAAGTCATTGACCGGCTGCCGGTTGGCGCCCTGCCGACGCTCCGGCTCCTGGCTCACCGCCTGCTTGAAAGTGCCGGGGCACCGAGGCCAGGAGCGGCCGAGATCCTGGCCGCCCTTAACTTGCATCTGCCGCCAGGCCAGGCCCCGAGGACCGAGGCGGACTGGGAAATGCTTCCCCTTCCGTAGGCCAAAATCAGGCTGGAGACAGGGCAAATCCTCTTTTGCATGGGGCGCTGAAGTGGGAAGTGAGTTAGACTTCCTCTCACTGGCGCACCGGTTGGGTATAAACCGGTTGCAGCAGCCTGCCGGCATCGCGCCCACGCGCAATTGATTGGGGACAATTGGCGCCGCCGGTTTCTTGATTCCCCCTTGGAGGGAGCCGATGCATCTCTTGAAAACACTCATGCTTTCCAGTGTCCTCGCAGTGGTGACGACGGTTGCCGCTGACGCCCAGATTCGTTCCATCACGACCGGCGGCAATTCAACCGGCGGTGGAAGCGTCCACATCACCATCGAGGACTTCGGCAAGCCTGGCCGCCACGACCCGATCGGGCCGCTCAGCCAGCCGGCCGCGCTTTTCGACATCATCGTCACGGTACTTCCGGGTTGGACCTGCGCGCAGACGACAACGGCCATGTATGCCGAATTGGTCGCCTCGCTGCCGGAGCTCTATACCGTCCAGATCGCGCCGACGAACGCCTGCATCATCTATGTCAGCCGCCCGCCGAGCGGGTCCGTCGGCTGGAACATCAACATCGAGGTCAATGTCGAGGGGCAGACGATCCAGGTTGAGGATGGGGCCGTTCCACAGGTACCGTCCACTTGGAGTTTGCTCAAGTCACAGGGGTGGATTCGCCTCCGCTCTTGAGCTGCCTCCGCGATCGGGCATGACGTAAACTTCCCGCCATGATTGCGGGCGATTTTGCGCACTACAGATTAGTCCGCCGGCTGGGCGTCGGC
This sequence comes from Candidatus Eiseniibacteriota bacterium, assembly GCA_034440375.1. Lineage (GTDB taxonomy): Bacteria > Eisenbacteria > RBG-16-71-46 > JABDJR01 > JAWXBZ01 > JAWXBZ01. Next base: position 38,986 of record JAWXBZ010000112.1, on the reverse strand, counting down.
GGCATGGGCGAAGTGCACCTGGCGGTCGATCAACGTCTCGGCCGCCAGGTGGCCCTGAAATTCCTCAAGCCCGAGTACCTGACCGACTTGACTGCCCGTCAACGCTTCGAGTTCGAGGCCCGGGCCGCCGCGATTCTCCACCATCCCAACATCACCACGCTTTTCGATTTCGACGCGGAACGCGGCTGCATCAGCCTGGAGTTCGTCGACGGGACCACGCTCGAAGAGCGGCTCCTGACGATGCCGCCCACATCGGGCGATGTGGTCAAGATCGCCATCCAGGTGTGTCGGGCCCTCGATCATGCCCACGGCCGAAACGTCGTCCATCGCGATCTGAAACCTTCGAACATCCTGCTCGGCCTGGACGGTTCGATCAAGCTGACCGATTTCGGCCTGGCCAAGGTGCGTGATGCCAACTTCCATACCGCCACCGGCGTCATCCTTGGCACCGCGGCCTACATGTGCCCGGAGCAGATCAAGGGTCAGGGGATGGATGCACGCGGCGATCTCTTCGCGCTCGGTGTCATCCTGCACCGCGCGCTGACCGGAGTCGCGCCGTGGAATGGCGAAGGGGTGGCCGTCCTCTACTCGATCCTTCACGACGCACCACCACCCCTCCGTTCAATCAACGAGTCGTTGCCGGCCGCGCTCGAAACGGTGGTGCTGCGGCTCCTGGCGAAGGAACCGGCCGATCGATTTGCCTCGGCCGCAGAGGTGGAAGGGTACCTGTCGGAGATCGACGAGGAACTGGCGGGACGAAAGGCGGCCCCTCCCGCGGCGCCCGTTGACACAGAAGTCGGTTTCCCCGCGACCCCGCCCGATGCCAATGTCACGGAGCCGGCACCGACGCTGTCCCCGCCCCGCCCGCAGCTGATCGGACGAGACTCCGAGTTGGCGCGTTTGCAGGCCGCACTCGACGAAACCCGGATGGGCCACGGTCGGACGCTGGTGTTGGCTGCCGAGGCCGGGGGCGGCAAATCGCGTCTCATGGACGAGTTTCGCTCCCGTGCCGAGGCCACAGGGAGGCTGTGCCTGTTCGGGCGGTGCACGCCGCAGGCCGGGCGCAATTTCCAGCCATTCGTCGAGGCGCTCGAGGAGTTCGCCCGTCGGGCCGCCGGCTCGCGCGCGCGGAGCGCCGAGCTGACCGCTTCGCATCCCGAACTGGCCACCGTGTTGCCGACCCTCGAACTGCTGCTTGATCCGGGGAATGACCCGGCGCTCGAGCCGAAGAGCAAGGAGCAACTCTGGCACCTGGTCGACACGCTGCTCAAGCGCATGGCACGCAAGGAGCCGTTGATTCTTTTCCTTGACGACCTGCACTGGGCAGACGAGGGAACGCTGTCGCTGCTTCACCACGTGACGCTGAATCATGCCGGGGCACATCTCCTCCTGATCGGGGCGTACCGGCCGGAGGACCTGGTGCGGGCTGGTGACATGGAGCCCCCACTCGTCGATCTTCTTCGAAGCCTTTCGAGTTCGGACCGCTTCGGCGTGATGCCACTGGCGCCGCTCGATCCGAAGGCAACGGCACGCCTGATCCGTTCGGCGCTCCTTGATGACAACCTGTCCGATGCCTGGCTCGAGGGGCTTCACCACCGTTCGATGGGCAATCCATTTTTCGCCCTTGAGATGGCCCGCCTGGAGCGGGCCGATGCTTCGGGACTTCCCGGCACGATTGCCGATGTCCTGAACCGCCGGCTCGCCCGCCTCTCCGTTGAGGAACGGGAAATCCTTGAGATGGCGGCCGTCGAGGGGGAGGTCTTTCACACCGATGTCCTGGAAGCGGGTACGGGCCTTTCCCGCGTGACGCTGCTCAAGCGGCTGCGGGTCCTTTCACAGGGGCACCATCTCATCGCGCCGACGGAGGAAGGGCACCGGTTCTCGCACGGGCTCATCCGGGAGGTGCTGCTGGAAGAAATTCCGCTCGAGCTGAAGCGCGAGTATCACGCCGCGGTGGCCGGGACCCTGTCCAACGGATATGCCGATCGTGCCGACTACGCCGGGCGAATCGGCCATCACTTCTTCGAGGGGGGGCGCTTCGCGGAGTCGGTTTCGTACCTCACCCGGGCCGGCTTCGAGGCGCGTCGGCTTTTCCTGTCCGAGCGGGCGCTGGAATTCCTGGATCAGGCGCTCGGGGCACTGGATCGGGCGGGGCTGAACGGTGATCGGCGTCAGGAAATCGCGCGGGCCCGCTGCGAGACGTTGCTCGATTCCGGCAGGCCGGAGGCCGCGCGCGCGGCGGCACTGGCCGAGCGCGAGCGGGCGGTGGCCGACGGCAACGACGACGCGCGGACGCTGGCCACCATCTGGCTGGGCGAGGCGGCCCTCTCGCAGGGCGATCACGCGGCGGCGGATGCCTGGCTCTCGGAAGGGCTGGCGATGGCGACGGCGGGGTTGAACTGGGCGTGGGCCGCGCGGGCCGAGCGGAAGCTGGGTGAACTGCTGGTCCTGCGCGGCGACTACGAAGCCGCCTTCGAGCGGCTGGAAGCGGCGCGGCTGGCCTGTCAGCGTCTGGGCGACGAAACCGGCGTGGCTTACGTGCGCCTCGATGCGGGGGTTGTGCTGGTCCGCCAGGGGCGCTACGACCAGGCCCGGGAATGTTTCGCCGCGGCGCACCAGCAGCTGACGGCGGCCGGCGAGCGGCCGGGACAGGTTCGGGCCCTGAACTGGCTTGGCAGTGTCGAGTTTCAGCGGGGCGAATCCGCGGCCGCGCTCGACATCTTCATGAAGGCGCGAGCGCTGGCCCGCGAGATCGGTCACCTGCAGGAGTCGGCTCGCCTGCAGGCCAACATCGCCAACGTGCACCTCGTGCGGGGCGAGTTGGATGTGGCGGACCGGAGCTACCGCGAGGCGCTCCATCGCTTCCTTGAGATCGGCGATTTGCGCGGTGTGGCGCAGAGCACCATGGCGTTGGGCAACGTGGCCACGATGCGCGGGGAGTTCGAAGAGGCGGCCGGTCACTATCGACAGGTGCTGACGGCCCGCGAACAGGCCGGCGATCGCTGGGGCGCGGCCAACGTGCTCGATAATCTGGGCGTGGTCGAATACTACCTGGGGCGGTGGTCGGAGGCGCTCGACCATGCGCGCCGATCGCTGGCGGAGCGGGCACAGCTGGGCGATCGCCCCGGCCAGGCGGAGTCATCGTTGAACGTGGGGCATCTGCTGGGCATCTTGGGCGATCGGGATGGTGCGGCCAGGCTGTATGCGGAGGCCGAAGCCCTGGCCCGCGAGCTGGGCGATGACCGGCGGCTGGCCCGGGCCCTGCTCTCGCGGGCCCTCGACTTCCTGTGGCGGGGGGAGCACGAGCCGGCCCGCGCCCTGGTGGCCGAACTGGCCGGTCTGGAACTCGACGAACCGACGTTGATCGCCACCCGCCGGTTGTACGAAGGGCTGGCGGCCGGGCCGGCCGCCCGCGACCAGCCGGAAGCGATCCTGCGCCAGGCGGCCCTGGAAGCCGAGGCGGCTGGCGCGTTGCCGGAATTCGCCTCGGCCCGGATCGGCCTGGCCCAGGCCTTCCTGTATGCCGGCCGGCGGGAGGATGCCGCCCGGGAACTGGACGCCATCCTTCCTCGCGTGGCCGCCGGAAGGCTGCCGCTCCTTGAGTTACGGGTGCTGGTCCTTCGGGAGGCCGCCACCGGCGGGAACCCCGGCGACACGGCCCGGCGAGCCGAACTTGTCGGCTGGCTTCTGCAACAGGTGCCGGCCGATTTTCCGGCAATGCCTGATTTCAACCGGGCTCCGTTCCCGATCCCCTGATGCCATCAACCCAGTTCTGCGTTGCCCCGATGACGATCGTCACCTAGACTAGCTTGTCCGGGTGCCCCACCTCACCGGCCGCTTTTTCTGGAGGTCCATCATGGCACTGGTTCGTCGCGCGATTTCCCCTCTCGCTGCCGTCGTTTTGACGGCCTCGCTCCTCCTCCTCGCGGGCATTGCCCAGGCCGCGAACACCCGGTATCTCCAGGTCAATGGCGATGCCCTGCTTGGCGACAACGGCAAGATCACCATCGAAACGTTCAACAAGCCGGACATCACCGGATCCAGGAGCGGTCGGGGTGGCGGCACGCTGAATGTGCTCATGCCGGTGAGCTGCACGATCACCGGCCCTTCGAATTGCATCCAGACGGCCACCAAGCTGCGCGACTCCCTCGATGTGCAGCTCTCTCCGAGTTTTGTTGCCACACTCGTCGGCGGTGGTTCCTCGGTTCAGATTGACTACACCGGCGGCGGAGCCTTCAACTTCACCATGCTCTCGGACAACATCCCGAGACAGTCGGTGATGGAAGTCGATGCGGGCGCCATTCCAACACTGTCCGAGTGGGGGCTCATCTTCCTCTCGCTCCTTCTCCTTTGCAGCGGCGCCTGGTACCTGCGCCGCCGCACGGCGGCCGGTCCGTGGGGAACTGCCTGACGCCCGTGAACATCTCCTGATGTCCCTCCCGGATTCGAACCGCGCCCCGGCTAACAACCGGGGCGCGGTTTCCATATGGACCGATCCCGCCGCGCGATTCGCATTGCTCGGTGCCCTGCTGTTCGGACTTCTTTACTGGATTTTCCGCGCGGACAGCGTCATCCCGCCGATCGGCCGGTTCGTCTACCTGGCAACGGCCGTTCAGGCCTCTCTTGCTGAAACCTTGTTGCGGCTCGCGGGACAGAAGGTTGAATTGACCGGTCTGACGCTTGCCGGCGGCGGCTTTACCTGCGAAGTTGGTGAAGGGTGCAGCGGCTTCGCGGCGTTGACACTCGCGGCGGCGGCCGTCCTGGCCTGGCCGGTGACGTGGGCGCGGCGCCTCACCGGACTATTGTGGATACTCCCGGCCGTGCTTGTATTGAACGTGCTCCGGATTGCCGGGCTCTGGTGGGTCGGCCGGCATCATCCGAGCCTCTTTGACATGGCCCACGTTTACGTCGGCCAGGTCGTCGTCATCATCGGAACCGTTGCTGCCTGGGGGATATGGCTGTCGTGGAACGAACCGCGCCGAAACAAATCGTCCTGATCTTCCTCCTCGCGCTCGGTCTCTACGGCTTCATGCTGCCAATCTGGATTCGTATCGACACACTCTGGGGGCGTGGCGTGGCGGCCGGGGCCAGCACCATCGGCATGCCACTGACCGGAATTCAAGGCGATGTCCGGCTGAAGTCGGCCCGCAGCGTGCAGTTCGAATATTTTCTGTCCGACCCACGCACCGGCGGAACCGCCCGCGTCCCCCAACGTCTCCTGAACCTGCCGGACGTACCGCTGGGCATCGCTCTGTCGCTATCGCTCCTTGGCCTGGGATGGCGCCGCCGCCTGCTCCTGGCCGCAGGAACTACGACCCTGCTCTACATCATCCATGTAGCCCTCCTCACCATGTCCGCCCATCGCGCCGCCGCCCTCCTCGCACAAACCAGCCTCTCAGGCGAAGATCTCAACGAGCGCCTGGCCGCCGCCATGAACAGCATGAACCAGTACGGCGATCTCTCGGTCGTCGCCGTGGTCGTCCTCACGGCAATCGGCTGGTTTCTTCTGCGTGGTCGGCCGATGGTGGCGCCGGTCTGATCAGGCCGGCCGGCCGTCTCTTGTCAGCCGCCGATTCAGCCGGATCATGACCACCATCGCCAGTGCAAAGAAAAGACTGGCCACGAGGAACGTTGGGCGGCTGCCGAAAGTCTTGAACAGGATCAGGCCCATTGGATTGCCGATCAGGCCGCGGATGCCCACCATCGTGACGTGTACGCCCATGTAGGTGGCGGCGTCGCGCCGGCCGGCGAAGAGGATTGGGCCCATTGTCCAGGCGATGTTCACCGGTGACATGGCGAAGCCGAAGACGGCGAACGCCAGGTAGACGCCCGGCAGTGAGTGGCTGATCGCCAGCAGCAGCGGCACGACCATGAGGAAGGCGAAGCCGAAGATGGACAACCGGACGGCGTTCCATCGGTCGAGCAGCCGGCCGAAGATGGGCGATACGATGGCCATCATCCCCCAGAAGATCAGGCCACGCGCGATGGCGGCTTCCGAGTACTGGACATGGATTTCATCGACGAGGTAGAGCGGCAGAACCGGCTGCAACATCATGAAGCCGAGTCCGTACAGCATGTATCCGATCTCGAAACGGAGAAAGTTCGGGTCGGTCGTGAAGATGGTTTTCGCGCCGCGGAACGGATGGCGCACCGCATCGTAAACCGCTTCGAACCAGTCGGATGCCGAGAGGTCCTCCTTCTGGTCGGACGAGTCATCGGCCGGCAGACCCGCGCGGGGGCGGATTCGCCAGTAGAGATAGATGCCGGCCAGGCCGATGATGCCGGTCAGGGGGTAGATGATCCGGTAGGCACCCGCGTCGTGATCCATCCACCAGCCGGCCGCCATGGACGAGGCAATCGTGGCCACCGCCGTCATCGACAGCACCTGGCCGAAGACCCGGCCGCGCTCGGAGTTCGGGTAGTTCGATTGGTACAGCGCGTTGAGCGCCGGGATGATGGCCACCGCCAGCGCGATGGACACCACGATCGGCACCGCAAAAGTGACGGCCGTTCCGGCAAATGCCACGAGGATGAGTGACAGGCGTCCGATGCCGCCGAACCCGAGGATGAAGGGCCTCTTGGAGCGGCCGTGCATCAACCGCCCCCAGACGATGGCCAGCAGCTGCGAGACCGGCTGCGCCATGACCATCAACGTGATGAGCAGCGCACTGGCGCCGAAGGTCTTGCGCAGGACGACATCGCTCAACGTGAAGGCTCCGGCCACGAGCCCATCGAACGCCGCGGCCGGCAGGTGAAAGCGGGCGGTGTAGCGTGACACGCGCGAGAGCGGCGGGCGGGAGTGAATCGGGCTCAGCTCATCAAGGAGGGGCGGTGGCATCTGGGCGGGCGTCCGGCTCCTTTGGCCGGTGGTCAGCCGGTCCGCGATTGAGGTGGCGTGCGGATTCTAGCAGGCGGGGCAGCGTGTATACTGCGGCGCCTTAATGATCGTCGTTGAATACTTCAGACAGTCGTCAACGGAAAGAGGGGGGTCGGATGGAAGGTTCGTTCACGCCACCCACGGTAGCCGGGACCGGCAGCTCCGAGTTCAGCGGCACACCGCCACCCACGCCGTTCGAACCGCCACCCACGCCGCCACCTCCGTCGCTCCCTCCCATCCCATGGGAGGAGCCGGGGCGGCCAATCGGTTCGGCCCTCTTCGAGACAATCAAGCTGGTCGTCACGAGTCCCAGCGAAGCCTTCGCCCGGATGCCGCTGAATTCCGAACTGCTGCGGCCGGTCCTCTACGCGCTGATTGTGGGAATGATTGGCGTGGTGGCACAGACGGTCTATGACACCGTTTTCAGTACCGTCATGACACAATTACTCCCGATGTTTGCCGATCGGAAGGATGCCCTTTTCGGTGCCGTGGGCGGAGTCATCGGGCTCTTCTTCGCGCCGCTGCTTATCCCAGTCATCCTTGTCATCGGGGCCTCGATCACTCATCTCATGCTGCTCCTTCTGGGCGGCGGCCGACAAGGATGGACGGCCACCTTTCGAGTACTTTCGTACTCGATGACGGCGTCGCTCTTCCTGCTCATCCCGCTGGTCGGCGGTCTGCTCAACTTTGCGGCCGGCCTCGTCTTCCAGACGAACGGACTGGCCGTCGTTCATGGCATGAGCCGGGGCCGCGCGTTCGCCGCCATCTTCCTGCCGATCCTCGTCTGTTGTGGATGCTTCCTGCTGGGGGCCGTCCTCTTCGGCACCGCCATGATGGCCGGTATCCGCGAGATCTGGAAACAGTGAGCCGACTGACTCCCGGCGTCCGGCTGGGCCATTACCTGATCGAATCCCCCATCGGCGCGGGCGGCATGGGTGAGGTGTACCAGGCCCGGGACACCCGTCTTGACCGGCTCGTGGCCATCAAGGTCATCCCGCCGGAGCTGGCTGATACGCCGGAGGCTCGGGCGCGCTTCGAACGCGAGGCGCGCGTCATCTCCTCGCTGAATCATCCCCACATCTGCACGCTGTTCGACGTGGGGCGCGAGGACGACATCGAATTTCTCGTCATGGAGTTCCTCGAGGGGGAAACGCTGGCCAAGCGGCTGCAGCGTGGCCCGCTATCGATACCTGAGACGGGGCGGATCGCCGCGCAGGTGGCCGATGCGCTCGACCGGGCGCATCGCCAGGGAATCACCCACCGTGATCTGAAGCCGGCCAACATCATGCTGACCAAGGGGGGCGCCAAGCTGCTCGACTTTGGCCTCGCGCGCGGGGCGGGGCTTTCCGCAACCACCGGTGGCCTCTCCCAGACGCCGACCATGACGACGCCGCTGACCACGCAGGGAGCCATCGTCGGCACGCTGGAATACATGGCCCCGGAGCAGCTCGAGGGAAAGGAAACCGATGCCCGCACCGATCTCTGGGCGATGGGCCTCATTCTTTACGAGATGTTGACCGGCCGTCGTCCTTTCCAGGCGCCGAGTCAGGCCGGGTTGATTGCCGCGATCCTGGAACGAACGCCCACGCCGGTCTCGACGATCGTGCCCGACTGTCCGCCGGGGTTGGTCCGCCTGGTGGACCGCTGCCTGACCAAGGACCCGGACGACCGGTGGCAGAGCGCGCGGGATCTGATGCACGAGCTGCGGGAACTGGCGGGGAGCGGCGGCGTGTCGCTGCCGAGTGGCGTCATTCCGGGGAGTTCCGGTTCGGTGCCGACGCCGGTGGTGGCCAGGAAGCGTTTCGCCATCCCGACCTGGGCACTTCTTCTCGCGGCCTTCGGCATCGGTGCCGCGGCCATGATGGCCGCCACGACACCCGGGCGGCACGCGCCCGTCGCACCGCCGCTCCTCCGGTTCGAAATGGAACCGGGCAACGGCTTGTCTCTGGCCGTTTCCGCGGAGCCGGCGCTCGCACCGGATGGCCGCCGCATTGCCTTCTGCGGCATCGACAGCCTCGGCACGCGCCACCTCTGCGTGCGCAGCCTGGACAATATCGAATCACGGCTCCTGCCGGGTACCGAGCGGGCAAATCTCCCCTTCTGGTCGCCGGATGGTGAGTGGATCGCCTACTTCGCCGACGAGGGGCTCCGCAAGGTACGGGTCGACGGCGGCAGCCCCGTTCTGGTCGCGCCGGCCCCGGATGCCCGCGGCGGTGTCTGGCTGCCGAATGACGACATCATCTTTGCGCCCAATCGCCAGGGTGGACTCCATCGGGTCAGCGCCGGCGGCGGGCAGGTGGCGCCGGTTACCCGGCCCGATACGGGCAGCGGCGAGCTGGGCCACCGGTATCCGAGTCTTTCGTCGGATGGCCGGAATGTCCTGTTCGCCTCGATTCGAGGCGACGGTCGTCATCACATTCAGGCCGTCAACATCACCACCGGGGGCGTGACCGACATCGGCGAGTCGAGGTCGGCCGGAATGCCGGTGGGCGACTACCTCCTGACCATGGATGGGTCGGGCGCCGATGAACCCAACCTCCAGATTCAGCGGCTTGATTCGAAGTCGCTTCGATTGGCCGCTCCGGGGCGCCGGATCGTAAATGACATCCACGCCTCCAACATCGCCTATCTCAATGTGGCCGCCAGTTCCGATCTCATCGTCGTCCAGCGGGTCACCGAAATCGAGGCCCGATTGGAGTGGCGGGACATGGCCGACGGGTCCACGGCGGTGGCCGGCCGTGAGCGAAACATAACCGACCTGAGCCTGTCGCCCGACGGTCGCCGGGTGGCGATGGTGCTCGGCGATCCGTTCGACGTCTGGGTGCGGGACCTCGCGTCCGGCGGCAAGCGGCGACTGACGTTCGATGGCAACTACAAGTGGCAATTTCTCTGGTCGCCGGATGGACGAAATCTCCTGTACTCCGCCCAGCGCCCCGGCAGCAATGCGGCGTACGAGATCCGCATCAAGTCCGTTGACGGCGTCGGCCCGGAGAGGATCCTGTTCCAGGGGCCGGGGCTCTTCTGTTCGCCGGTCGGGTGGTTGTCCGGTGGCCGCGAATTGCTGGCCACCGCCTCCGATTCCACCGGCACGTTCCAACTGTATGTCGTGCCGATGACGGAGGGGGGCCAGCCACGGATTCACGACCCGAGGCCCGCCGGACGGGAAAGTGCCCGCCTCTCACCCGACGGTCGCTGGCTGGCGTATCTCTCCTCGGAAACAGGGCGGAACGAGGCCTTCGTCGAGTCTTTTCCCGAGGCTGACACGCGATACCAGGCCTCCTCGAACGGGGCTCTCCGTGTCGAGTGGGTGGACAAGGGGCACCGGCTGGCCTACATCGATTCCCGTCACGAATTGTGGACCCTGGCGATCCAGTCAGGCTCCGGCCTCGAGTTCGGGCCTCCCCGTCGCTGTTTTCCAATTCCCGGCGAGGCGAACGCGGTCACTTTCGAGGCCGAAGGAACCCGCGTGCTGGTGCCGGTGATCGAGTGGCAGCACGGTACGGGCGCCTTCGAGGCCATTCTCGGCTGGCAGGCGCTGATTCCCAAATCTTGACCCGGTACGGCCCGACCGCCATACTCCCGGCCCCGTGAACGATCTTCCGAACAACTCCCCCATCGCTTTCACACTCAACGGCGAGCCCTGTCGTGCCACGTTTGCGGCACACAAGACGCTGCTTGAGGTATTGCGCGAAGACCTGAATCTCACCGGCACGAAGCATGGCTGCGAACTCGGCGAATGCGGTACCTGCGCCGTCCTGGTGGATGGCGTGCCGGTCCTCTCCTGCCTGGTGCTCGGCCTCGATGTCGAGGGTCGAAAAGTAACGACCGTCGAGGGGATGGCCGACGGCCCGAATCTCCATCCGTTGCAGGCGGCATTCGCCGACCTTGGCGCGGCGCAGTGCGGTTATTGCACGCCGGGGATCATGCTCACGGCGCAGGCACTGCTGGCCGCGACGCCGTCGCCAACGCGCGATGAAATCCGTAACGCGCTGTCCGGCAACCTCTGCCGCTGCACCGGCTACATCAAGATTTACGAAGCGGTGGAACTGGCGGCCGCGCGGATGCGGGGCGAAACGGCCGAGCCGAGCGAAGAATCGATTTATGGACAACCATGATCCGGCGGGCGGCAAAAAGCCGTCCGTCCGCCCAACTCCGCGTCAAGAGATTCCGGGCGCTCCGACCCCGCTCGTAGGTCCAAAAGATCACCGCCCCACCCGCGCCGAACGCGAAGGCTTCAAGGCCATCGGCAAGGCCTTTCGCCGCGTCGACGGCCGCGCCAAGGTGACCGGCCTCACGAAGTTTGCGGACGACCTGACGATGCCGCGGATGATTTACGCCAAGTTGCTCCGCAGCCACGTGCCTCATGCACGAATCGTCTCCATCGATACCAGCGCCGCCGAGGCCATGCCGGGCGTCTTCGCCGTCGTCACCGGCCGTGACTTCCCGATCCCGTTCGGCATCCTGCCGGTCAGCCAGGACGAGCATGCCCTGTGCTATGACAAGGTGCGCTTCATCGGCGATCCGGTGGCGGCCGTGGCCGCCATCGACGAAGACACCGCGTTCGATGCCATGAACCTCATCAAGGTTGAATACGCGCCGCTGAAGGTGATCGGCAGCATCGAGGATGCGCTGAATACACCGGAGCCCCAGATCCACGACTACGCCGACGAGGGAAACATCCACAAGCTGGTGGCGCTCGAATTTGGCGATGTGGACGCGGCCATCGACGGTGCGGACCGGGTGTTCGAGGACACGATGTTCTTCGAGGGAAACACCCACCTGCCGATGGAGCAGCATGCCACGCTGGCGTTTTGCGATGCCGACAACAAGCTGACCCTCTGGTCCTCGACGCAGACGCCGCACTACCTGCACAAGGCGGTGTCCAAGGTCCTTGAGATGCCCCCGAGCCATGTGCGGATCATCGCCACGCCCAATGGCGGTGGCTTCGGTGGCAAGAGCGATCCATTCAATCATGAGATAGTGGTGGCAAAGCTCTCGATGATGACCGGACGTCCCGTCAAGGTGACGCTGACCCGCGAGGAAGTTTTCTACTGCCATCGCGGACGTCATCCGGTGCTGATGTGGATCAAGACCGGCGTCAGGAAAGACGGCTCGATCACCGGCATGCACTTTCGGTCGATGCTCGACGGTGGCGGTTACGGGTCGTACGGCGTGGCCTCCACTTTTTACACCGGCGCATTGCAAACGGTCACCTACCAGGTGCCGACCTACCGCTTCGAAGGCGCCCGCTGCTTCACCAACAAGCCGCCGTGCGGCCCGAAGCGCGGCCACGGCACGCCTCAGCCCCGCTTTGCCCTCGAGGTGCATCTCGACAAGATCGCCGAGGCGCTCGAGCTGGATCCGGCCGACCTGCGCCTGCGAACACTTCACCCGGCCAATACGCTCACGGCCAACTACCTCAAGGTCGGCTCGATGGGCCTAGGTGCCTGCATCGAGAAGGTGGTGGCGGGATCCGATTGGAAGAATCGCTTCCGAAAGCTCCCCTTCGGCAAGGGGCTCGGCCTGGCCTGCTCCTCGTACATCACCGGCGCGGGTCTGCCGATCTACTGGAACGCGATGCCTCACTCGGGCGTGCAGCTCAAGTGCGATCGCGGAGGTGGCGTCACGGTTTTCTGCGGCTCCACCGAGATCGGCCAGGGATCGGATACGATCCTGGCGCACATCGTCGCCGAAATCCTTGGCGTCGATCCGTTCGACATCCGCATCGTGACCGCCGACACCGATCTCACTCCGGTCGATCTCGGCTCCTATTCCAGCCGCGTCACGATCATGACCGGCAACGCCTGCATCCAGGCGGCCGAGCGGGCGCGGGAGATGCTGGCCAGGGCGGCTTCCGAAAAACTCTCCGCACCGAAGAAACCGCGTCACGGCGAGGCGGCCGGACCACCACCGACCAGGGTTCCGGCGTCGCGGCTGGTATTTGCCGGCCGCCGTGTCTTTGATGCGGAGGATCCCGAGCGGGGGATGAGCTTTGCCGAGGCGGTCATCGCCGCCGAAACGACATTCGGCACGATCGGTACAGTCGGCAGCTATGTTCCGCCGCCATCGGCCGGGCACTACAAGGGCGCGGGCGTCGGGCCATCACCGGCGTACTCGTACAGTGCCGCGGTCGTCGAGGTGGATGTCGACCCCGAGACCGGCATCGTCACCGTGCCGAAAATCTGGATCGCCCACGACATCGGCCAGTGCATCAACCCCATCCTGACGGTGGGGCAGGTCGAAGGCTCGGTGTACATGGGACTCGGCGAGGCGTTGATGGAGGAGATGACGTATCGCGAAAATCGAAACGTCGTCCACAAGATTCCAAGCCTCCTCGAGTACAAGAGCCTGACGACGATGGAGATGCCAGACGTCATCACCTACCTGATCGAGGATCCCGATCCCAACGGCCCGTTCGGCGCCAAGGAAGTCGGCCAGGGGCCGCTCCTGCCGATCATGCCGGCCGTGGCCAACGCCGTGTACGACGCCGTCGGCGTCCGCATCGACGAGATTCCGGTGACACCGGACAAGGTGTGGAAGGCATTGCGGGAGAAGGCCGCCGGTCGGCCCGGGCGCGTGGGCCCGAAGAAATTTCCATCGTTTGACTGGCCCGAGCCGATCAAGATGAAGACTCCGGCCGAGGGAGGCGATGGGCGGCCCGTGAGTGAGCCGACAGCGCGGCGTCGGACGCCGGTCGGTGGTATGGCGCAGCCGGCGGGGAAATCCCGCCCATGATGCGTCTGCCGAAGTTCGCGTACCGCCGGCCGACCAGCGTGGCCGAAGCGGTGGCCATCGCCGCGGGCGAAGGGCCGACGGCCATGTACGTGGCGGGTGGCACCGATCTCTACCCGAACATGAAGCGTCGGCAGCAAACGCCGACCACGGTCATCGGACTCAACCGGATCGCCGACTTGCGGATGCTGGAGTGGACGCCGACGGCCGGCATGACCATCGGCGCCGGCCTGACCCTGACCGAGCTCGAATCGCATCAAATGCTGAACGAGTCCTACCCCGGCTTTGCCGATGCCGTGAGGACCATCTCCACGCCGCAACTTCGCAACATGGGCACCATCGGCGGCAACCTCTGTCTCGACACTCGCTGTAATTATTACGACCAGAACTACGAGTGGCGGAAGGGAATCAACTTCTGCATGAAGAAGGATGGGGATGTCTGCTGGGTGGCGCTCTCCAGCCCCAAGTGCCTCGCGGTCAGCTCCAGCGATGCCATTCCGATTCTGTGCGCCATGGACGCGCGTTTTGTACTCGAATCGGCCGAAGGCCAGCGCGAAGTCCGCGCCGAGGAGATGTACAACAACGACGGCATCAATTACCTGCACAAGCAGCCCGGCGAGTTGATCACCGCCATCAAGTTGCCGCCCACCAACGGCTGGCGCGCGGCCTACCGCAAACTGCGCCGCCGCGGCGCGTTTGATTTTCCCGTGCTGGGCGTCGGGGCATGGATGAAGTTCACCGCCGCCGAATCGCTCCATGTCGAATCTGCCCGCATCTTCATCGGCGGCATCGCGTCCGCGCCGATCCGCTGCCTCGAGGCCGAGGCGCTCCTCGAAGGCAAACTGCTGACCGACGAAGTCATCCAGGCCGCCGCCGACGAAGCCGCCCACCCGGCGCGGCCGATGGATAACACGGATCACGACCGTCTCTGGCGCAAGCAGATGGTGTCGGTGTGGGTCCGGCGGACGTTGGATGTGGTGAGGGGGTAGGGCCCGGCACCTTTGGCCGGCGGTGCTACAATTGTTGGCTGGCAATACCGCTTCCGATCCTCCTCCCTGACCATCTCGGGATTCGACGTCGGAATGCTGAAGGAGAAGGGACCATGTTGCTTCGTCGCCCCATACGGGCACTCCTGCTGATGCTCTCGATCCTTCTCGTCGTGAATTGCGGCAAGGACGAGCCGTCCCGGCCCGGGGCCACGGAACTCCCCACAATCGGTGTCATCACGCCGGCCGCCTGGCAGGTCGTGGCGGGGAGTGTCACGGTCCAGGTCGAGGCTTTTTTTGCCGATCGAGTGGCGCTTTTTGCCGATGATCAACCCGTCGCCGAAGCGCCGACGCCGTACCACCTGACCTGGGACACGCGAAACATATTGAACGGGCGGCATCGGTTGCGGCTGGTGGCGACAAATGGCCGGGGGGATGTCGACTCGACTCTTGACGTCGTGACCGAGAACCCGGGACAGGGTGTGGCCGTCGTGGCACCTCTCACGGTGGTTCACCTTCGGCCGGGTGCTTCGTCCCAGATCACGGTGATCGTGGTCGGAGCCGAGAATCGTGATGTTGACTGGCTCGTGGAAAGCGGTGGAGCGGAGGCGGGACTGCGGGGAAGCGTCGATTCGCAGGGGCTTTACACGGCCCCGCGACACCCCCCCGATCCACCGACCGTGACGGTCATTGCCCGGAGCGTGGCCGATCCGACCCGTTTCGCCGAAGTGATCGTCCATCTCGACGGAGTAACCGTCCAGATCTCTCCGGAATCAATCGATGTGCCGATCGGGCGCACCAGACAATTCGCGGCTCACGTGTTTGGCACGTCGGATCAGGCGGTGGCCTGGAGCGTCGTCGAAGGGGAAAGCCGGGGTGACATCAACGAATCCGGCTTGTATGTAGCTCCCGCGACGCTTCCAAATCCACCGGTCGCCACCATCCGGGCCATCAGCCATGCCGGCCCTGCCGCCAGCACCACCGCGACGATTCGTCTGGCCGGACCGGTCACCGTCGTCATCTTTCCGTCAGTGGTTCACGTGCCGGCAGGTGGAACAATCCAGTTGAGAGGTACCGCCGAAAACGCACCAGACGATGGCGTCGATTGGTGGGTTGAGGGTGGCTCAGACTTTGGCTCGATCACGCCGACCGGGCTGTACACGGCACCCGCGACGCTGCCTGATCCACCCCAGGCTCGAGTCTGGGCGCGGAGCCAGTTCGATACGTTGAGCCGGGCGTCGGCCGGCATCTCTCTTGTCGCTCCCCCACCTGAGCTCGAGTTGTTCGCGGCGCTGGAACTCATGACGCGCAGTGGTCATCGCGCGGCGATGATCAGCGACCAGGCCATGAACCTCGTCATCACCGGCCTGACCCGCGCCTTCCACCTTAATGGTCAGCATCTCACGACGGTCGGAACGCTCCGGCGCCTTGGCTACGACTACTATGTGTACGAACCACCGGCACCCGGCGATCGCCGCCTCATATTGATGGGCGAGGGACCCCAGGTCGAGGTGACCATCGACAGTCTCCAGGCTGCCTGGCTCCCGTATCCATTCAATGGTGTCATGGGCGGATGTGATTTTAAGGGCTACCTGGCATGCCGCCTCCACGTGGATGGCCTGGTCGACCTCGAGATTGTCGCATCGGGCGTCGAGGACGCGCAGGGCTTTGGCGGCGTGGACTTCAATCGGACCCTGAGCGGCGAAGTCGACACCGGCACGATCTGGTCGCTCGACCTGCATGACAGCGGCAATTACGACGAGTCGTTTCACTTTGGGGCGATCGAGCATCGACTCGTCGGCATGGTAACCGTGGGCGGCGTGCCGCTTTCGCTTGATGAGCGGTTCATGATCTCGTACGTGTCCAACTGTCATTCCTCCGGGGAGTCCACTCTGTACCAGGAGTGGCACGTCAACACCCGTGCCGGCATCGGCTCGGCAGCCTGGTCGGTGAGCGGTGACATCAACCGATATGTCGATTCGCGTTGCGGCTTCTACGAACTCGTGCTCAGCCCCGCTTCCTGGGTCGCCACCGGACTCGTGACGATGGACGGCACCGACATTGGCCAGTTCCGCTGGACAGGCCCGGTCACCCTCGGAATGACACCGCCGCGGGCCGTCATCGACGTGCCAGGCCGGGATCCGTTCGAGCCGGTCATCCCACGGTCGCCGGAAGTCCTCATCGAGAACACGGTTCAGGACTGAACCGTCCGGTCGAGCGATGGCCTCCCAACACGGGTTGGCATGCGGGCCGAGCCGGAGCGTCATCAACTGGAATGCGAATGGGGTAGAATCTTCAGCCATGAGAGGCTCCCAATTCGACGAAGCCGCCTTCTTCGCGGCCATACGCGACTCCGGCGCCCGGGCGCTGGTCATAGGACGCCGGGCACTGGTGTTTCTCGGTCTGCCGGTCATGACCGCCGATTATGACTTCTGGCTCCACATCGACGACATGGAAATATTCAATGCGGCGTTGGAGCCCTTTGATTTGCATCCTTCGAGGACTCCGGAAGAGGCACGGCGCAAGGGTCGATACGTCCTCTGCAATGACGAGCATGTGGATGTCCTTGTTGCTCGTGCTGTCCCCACCATTGATGGCATCAACGTGGCCATGGAAGACGTCTGGTCAAGGCGTCAGTCCGTTGTTTACTCGAGCAGTATTGAGATCGCTGTTCCATCGATCGATGACTTGATTCTTACCAAGAAGTTCTCGGCGCGCCCGAAGGACATGCAGGATATTCGCCTGCTCGAGTCGTTGCGGAAGGAGGATCCCTGATTCGGCCCTCGATTGCCCCGCCATCCGCTGAGACAATTCGGAAGCTCCGCGAACTCAACGAACGCCCATTGCGATTGGAAGAATTCGATCGGGAGAGGTCAATTCCGTTGACGTTCGAAGAGATCGAAGAGAATCTGGAGCTTGCCCGCTGGTTTCGCCGCCGTTATCCAACCGGCGAAGCGCGATCGGCCTATATCCGACAGGCCATGAATCGCTGGTTGCGACGTCCCTGATCCTGCCATGACCTCCAGCAAACCCCGCGTCGGTGTCTCCGCCTGTCTGATCGGCTGGGAAGTTCGCCATGCCGGGGGCCACAAGTGGACGGCGGCGGTGGCGGAAGACATCGGTCGGTCGGTCGAGTGGATTCCCGTCTGCCCCGAGTTGGAGATTGGCCTCGGCGTGCCGCGGGAGGCAATCGAGCTGGTCGGAGAATCCCGAGCGCCCGGGCTGATCGCCGTCGAGAGCCGCCGGGTTCTGACCGGTTTGATGCAGGAGTGGGCCGCCGTTCGCCTCGAGGAACTGGATCGGTACGAGCTGTCGGGCTACGTACTCAAGGTGCGTTCGCCGTCGTGCGGTCCGCGCGTGCCGGTATCCGCGGAGGCGCTCTCGGCGGGTGACATCGCTCCACTCCGGGGTGCGGCCCAACTCACCGGTACCGGCCTCTTCGCACGGGCACTCATGAACCGCTTTCCGGATCTTCCTATCGTGGACGAGACCGAACTGTCCGACCCGCAGACCATCACACGCTTCCTGGCCGCGGTGAGCAACTACTGGCGGAGCTGCCGCCTCAGGTAACGCGCCACGATCTTGAAGTCCTCGGGCGTCGGGTACAGAACCTTTTCGGTGCCGAAATCAAAAACCCCCGAGCGTCCCTGCCCCTCGGGATTCACGCCGAGCGCCAGCCCATACCAGCGGCCATCGCGCCGGAAGACCGACAGGGCCCGAATTGTCGTATCGTCGAGGTTTCCGCCGGCCAGTTTGTCCAGCCAGCCGTCGATGTCAATGTCGAGCGCGCCTTCGGTCAGGACGAAGAGGTGGACATCCGTGATCGTGACCGGCGGAATCGGCGTCGCCGGCCGTTCGCGATCATCAGGCAGCAAGAGATCGCCCAGCCTCTCCTCGCGCAGGACGAAGCGACCCGTCGTGCGGAACGAACCGGGGTGATAGCCCAGGATGTCGTACGGCACCGGCAGGTCGATCGGACGATCGAAGACGGTTTCCACGGATGTGCCGCTGGAATCCGCCAGGGGCGTGCGCCGTTGCCAGATGACCCCGCGATAGGGGATCGGAGAGGGCCGGCCGCTGGAATCGACGCGGCGAATCAACTCGGCCCCGCTGAAGTGGCCCGAGGGCATGCCGAGGTTGAATCGCAGCAACTGCTCGAAGACGGGGTCCCGGATTCCATCGATGGCCGGCAGCGCCGTGCCCGGGTTGATCGGGGTGAGGATAGCTTCTGCGTGGGCGGCCCGGGCGGCACCGCCGACCGCGGTGAACAACACGACCGCGGCCAGCACCATCAACCGCAACAGATTCGAAAAGTGATCAGGAATCCGGCGCCCAAACCGGCGCGCATGGCGCGTCAACGAAGCCGGACGACCCGCGTCGATCGCTCAAAGTCGTTCCCCGCCGCTCGGACGAAGTAGATTCCCGGCGGCACCGAGCGTCCCTGGTCGTCGTGTCCGTCCCAGCGGGCGCTCCAGACGGACGAGGCCTCCCCGTCATGCAGCGTGCGAACCAGCCGTCCCGCGGCATCGAACACACGCACCTCCAGCCGTCCGGCCGAGGCCATGGTGAGCGAGAGCTCGGCGGCCACGAGAAACGGATTCGGTCCGGCGGTGAGCGCGCCGGCCACGATCGGCACGGGTCGATCCGGCGTGCCCGACTGCGGCACCGGTTCGTACCAGCCGAAGTCATCGACACCGGCCTCGACGACCGAACCGCCAAGCAGGTCCTGAGCGATGAACCGCACCTTGATGGTGGCGGTCGGCGTCACAAAGTCGAGCACCCGGAAGTCGTAGGCCGTCCATTCGTGGTTGGAGAGGAGGATGGAGGCCACCGGCACCCAGATCGTGCCGCCGTCGCTGGAGATGGCGATGTCGAACGCGTCCTCGCCCGGATTCGAGCCGACGTCGTTCACAAACCAGTAGTAGAACGTGATGTGTGGATCGGTCGTTCCGGCCATGTTGATGTTCGACGAGACGAGGGTCGTCCGACCACCATCCACATCGGCGGCGCCAATCGAGCCGCCCGGCACGCCGTTGCCGGTAATGAAGCAGAAGGTGCCCGGGGCCGGCGTATTATCGTTCTCCGGCTGACCGCTTTGCGGGCCGCTCTCGTATTCCGGGTGGTGCTGGGGGTTCACGGAGCCCCGCAATGGCACAACGGCAGGCGCCTGCGGACCGGTGCCGACCGGATCGGCGCGTATCCAGCGCCCCGCCGTGGTGGCGTTGTCACCGGTGGCGGACAGGGCCCAGCCGGCAGCCGATTCGACATCGTAGTAAAAATTGAGCGCCGTGAGGTTGAGATCGACCGTGGTCGTGTTGCCGCCGGTAACCTGAACTTGACGGGTGGCGGGAAGGTAGCCTGGCCGTTCGGCCTCGAGGAGCCAGCTGTTTTCCGGTACATCGGGAAAGTTGTAGGCCCCGAGAGCCACGCTGGTCGTTTTCAGCGGCGTTTCATGCAAATGAAGCTGCGCGCCGACGAGCGGCGTCTCGGCAACGCCGCCGGTCACGACGCCACTGATCGCCCCGACCGGCATGCGGATGATTGCCTTGTCCAGGATCACCGTCTGGTTCAGGCTGAGCGATCTCGTTTCCGTGGCCGGGAAAAAGCCGAACTTGTCGAAGTCGAGCGTCCAGCTGCCGGCATCCAGGGCAAACGCGTAACGTCCCGAGTCGTACGTCAGGAAGCGTGAACTGGTCCCCTCGACCGACACATCAACGCCGGCCACCGGCGTTCCCGGCCCGGATTCGGTCACTGTTCCCTCGATGATCCCGTAGTCAGGTTCGGCGCGGAAGAGCCAGAGCCCTGATTGGATGTCGGTGACCATGAAGACCCCCGAGGCGAAGAACGGATCGACATCCCAGTTGCCATTGGAACCGCCCGATGCGCCGGGCCAGGTGTCGTAGTAGCCGAACTCCGCCGGTGTCGTCGGGTCGGAAA
This sequence comes from Candidatus Eiseniibacteriota bacterium, assembly GCA_034440375.1. GTDB lineage: Bacteria > Eisenbacteria > RBG-16-71-46 > JABDJR01 > JAWXBZ01 > JAWXBZ01. Next base: position 18,454 of record JAWXBZ010000112.1, on the reverse strand, counting down.
TGTCCAGGAGCCGTACGCCTTCGGTGTAGTAGGACACAAAGGCCGTGTCGCCTTTCACGCGGACGTTGTGGACGATGGCGTTGGGGTTGGCCGAATACTGGGCCACCTCGGTCACGGCGGGGAGATTGGATACGTCATACACCGTCAGGTAGCCGGTCGAGTTTTCGTCGGTCGTGAAGAGATACTGGCCATCGTCGGACAACCAGCTGTTGTGCGTGAACTGGCCGGGTGTCGACCACTGGGCCAGCTCGATGATGCTCGCCGGGTTCGTCACGTCGAGGACGACCTCCAGGCCCTGATAGATGGAGGCCACGAAGAGGCGATTGCCGCGCACATGGCTGTCGTGCGCATAGTGGTTGAAGTAGGCCCCGAGCCATACCGGTGCCTCGGGATTAGCCAGTGACAGCGCGTGCATGCCGCCCGTCGACCCGTTGGCGCCGTTGGCCCAGAGGATCGCCCGATCCTTGTCGATGGTCACGGTGTGCGCTGTGGTGAACTGTCCAGTCCAGGTGGCGGCGAGGACCGGTGCGTCCGGATTGGTCATGCGCACGATCTGGAGGCCAGCTCCGGCGCCGGCGCCCTCGCTTACGATGTAGACATGATCGCCGTACGGTTTCATCTCGCGCCAGCTGGACGCGGGCCCCGGGATAAAGGCCACGAGGACCGGCGCCGTGGGCACCGTGATCCGATAGATGGCCGTACCGGTATTGGTGCCGATACAGGCGTACTCCCGACCGTCCGCGTGAACGTATGAGCAGCCGGCGGCATACTCACTGTAGCTGTCGATATGCGCCAGCAGTGTCACGTTGCGACTGACCTGCGCTTCGGAGATTCCGACAATCCCGGAAATCAAAATGGCCAAAGTAGCCTGGATCATCGACTTACGGATCATCGTCATCGAAAAGTCCCTCTGGATGTTTTTGAAAATTGGACAGGCGGACTTACCCCGGGAAAAGCTGGAGGACCTCATTATAAATGCAGCCTCGCTCAGGGGAACGGCAGTTCCTTGATGAGCAAAAGGCGTGCCGGACCTCCCGGAGGGTTGTCGGCGATGATGAGCTCGCGGCTGTCCGGCGACCAGGCCACCCGGTGGGATCGAACGTTCTGGAGCAGGGTCGTCGTCACATTAATGTCCGGTATGAAAACGCGAAGCTGCCCGCGTGAGTCCAAGTAGGCAATATGGTCGCCGTTCGGGGAAACGACCGGTGAACGAACGAATCCCCCCGTGTCGGTCAGTTTGATGGGCAGCGTGGGTCTCAGCGTGTCGACATACACGTGGTAGATCTCGCCGCCCGACTCATAGATGAGCGAGTTGTCGGGTCGGTAGCCGGGGGAATTGCCGCCCCGGGGGGACACCAGCCGCACGCGGCTGACTCGTGAGCTGTCAAAGTCTCCCTCGAGCATCAGGTCGCTGCTGTTTGGCTGCGACGAGGGCATGAGACTGAATGCCAGCAGGTTGCCTTCCGCGTTGAAAGCCGGCGCGAAGGCCGAGCCACTGGTGCCGTTCAACCGCCGCACCGGCTCGATCGATTCCATGAGGCCGTCCAGGTTGACGTCGTTCAGCACGCCGATCTGGATGTCGTCGCCGGCCACGAATGCCAGCTCGGGCGCGAAGGGGATGACCCTCAAGCTCATCGGTTCGATCAGCGTGGCGTCCGGGTGGAGAACCCGGCCGTTGGTGCCGACATGGGTCGGGACGAGGCTCGCGGCATGGAGATTGGTGTTGTTTCCCGTCCGGGCGCTGTACACCAATCCGAATCCCCCCTCGGTGTAGGCGATACCGCCGATCTCCTCGTATGAACCGGGCCCCAGGTCGACGATTTCAGTCAGCGGGGCGGGCAGTGAAAACAGGACCCGCGTCGTCTCGCCGTCCGTCACCGTGGCATCGATCTCGATCGGTTCGTACCGGAAGTAGAGGCTGGCCAGTTGCACGTTGTAATCGCCGGCGGCCAGGCTGTTGAACTGAATCGGGGTCTTCCCCGGCCGGAGGCTTGCGTTCAGATAAACCAGGGCCCCCGGCGGGTTACTATCGACAATCAAGGCGCCGGAACCGACCACGATGTTGGCCAGGGCCGAATCGGCGCCATCAGCGTCGCTGACCACCACGCGGACCTGAACGATGCCCGCTGTATTCGGGGCGGTCCAGCCGACGCGAGCGAGGTCGGTGCTGAAGAAGGTGCCGGCCTCGGCTGTCCAGGCGTAACGGAGGCTGTCGCCATCGGCGTCGCTTGCCAGTGCGCTGAACTGGCTGAAACCACCCCGGGGCACGGTCGACGGCGCGGCCACGATCCGCTCGATGACCGGTGCGCGGTTCCCGGGACCATTTCCTCCGCCCCCATCCCCGCTGCAGCCGGCCGAGAGGAGGGCAGCCATCACCGGGATCATGCGACTTGTCGCGCCTTTGATCGGACTTCTCATCCGTCCTCCGTGGTCCCGGCCGGCTCGCCCGGCTTCACCATCAGCGATTTTTCGTTCGTCACGGCCGCCAGACCCGGCTTGGACCCCCGGGGTTTTCGCACATGACGCTTCTCAGCATAGATGACCGGCACACGCGCTGCATTCCTGGCCTTGCTGTTCAGGGCGGCCAGGGCCGCCGCCGCCTCGAGGATCGCCCGGTCCGGTTCGATCTTTCGGTCGGGCGCTTTCAGGACAACATGCGATCCGGCGCAGCCGTGAGCATGAAACCAGAGATCGTGTGGTTCGGCCAGGCGATGCGTCAGGAAATCGTTGCCCGCCTGGCTCCGGCCGACCAGGATCGTCCAGCCCCGAGAAATGTATCGTTTGGGTAGCAGGTTTGCCGGGATTTCGCCCTGGCGGCCCGCGCCTTTGGCCGGGCCCTGTTTCGAGGATGGGGTGGTGAGTCTTGTTCCTGCCGGGCCTGGTTGGCCATAGATCTCGCCGGCCAGCGCTCTGGCACTGGCGGCATCCTGGTCGGGGATTTGGGCCAGTCGGGCCTCGAAGGCGGTCCAGCGCTCCGCCTCGCGTTTCGCCCGCTCGATCTCGCGGGGTAGCCGCTCGGCCGACTGGCGGGCTTTCCTGGCCTCCCGGAACCAGCGATCGGCGTTTTCCGGCACGGACTTTCCGGGATCAAGGGGGATGGTCAACTCCCCTTCGCCATCTGCCGCAGCGAGGAGCACCTCGCTCACCCCGCGCGGCACGCGGTCGGAGGCGGCCAGCAGGGTTTCGGCGTAGCGTCGCGGTGTCGTCTCGTCGGGGTGGCGTTCGCGTTCGCTCTCCAGTTGATCGAGGCGCTTCGCGGCCGCCGCGCGCCGCCGCGCCAGTTCCGCCGCCAGTTCGCGCCGTGCCGCGCCGCCGGCCTCGATTTTCTTTGGCTGAGTCGCCGCGGCGTTGACCATGTCCAGCGCCTCGTCAAATGAAGGGGCTGAGCACCAATCCGGGGACTCCAGCGGTCGAAAGGGGAGCGCCCGGCCCCCGGAAACGCCCGGTTCCGGGCGCTCGTCGACCTGGCGGACCAGATCGGCCAGCGCGTCGGCCAGGGCCTCGGGAGTCACCCCGCCGGCCCGTGCGAGGATTTCCCGATGGACGAGCGGGCCGACGCCGACCGCCGCGCGGTCCAGCCGCCCTTCAATCCGCAGGCGCTCGATGAGGGCCGCTGCCCCGTCCAGCTCCAGGTCGATGCGATCGCGCGCCGGCGGTTCGTAGCGGCGCCCGCGTCCCAGTCGCGTCCCCGCTGACCCGCGGTTGTCGTCGCGCAGTCGCGAGAGAATCGCCCCGTCGAATCCCCCGTCCAGCACGAGAAAATTGACGAAGGCACCAAAAATCTCGATTACCAGCGTCGTCCGCCGCGCATCGCCGAAGCGGTCTTTCTGCTCGAACGTCAGGCCCAGAATTCGATCGAGTCCATGGCCGGAGATGGACACCAGCCGACCACCAACGGCCCGCGTGCCCAGGTGCCAGGCGATCTCGTGGTAAGCCGGTGCTCCGGTCCACTCAAACTCTGGCTTGCGCCCGGTCGATCGGCCGGTACCCGCCGGCGCCGGAAGCGTCCGAAGGGCCGGCCTCCGGCCGTCCGCATCAAGGATGATCGTGCCATCACCCAGCACCAGCTCCATGCCAGCGCCGGCCGGTCCGGGCCGAAGGGCGCGAACCGTGATCGGCAGGCGGGTTTCAATCTCGCGTCGGATGGCGCGAAGGGTCAGGGATTCCATGAGGCTTGTATGATATCGTGCCAACCCATGATCCGTAGCATGACTGGCTTCGGCCGCGCCGAAATCGACCGGGACGGGCTTGCCTTGACCGCCGAGGTTCGAACCGTCAATCACAAATTTTGTGAGGTGTCGGCGCGCCTCCCGCGATCGCTCTCCAATCTCGAACCGCGCGTCCGTCAAAAAATTCAGGAAACGCTCACCCGCGGCAAGGTCAACATCACCATCGGGTGGAAGGACGGACGCGATCAGGAAGGCGTGCTGACCGTGGACGAGGCGCTGGCGGCGCAGTACGTCAATGCCCTGAACAGTCTTCGGCAGCAGTTCCAGTTCGCGGAAGCGGTCGATCTGAAGACGCTGGTCGGCCTGCCCGATGTCTTCCGCTGGCGCGAGCCCTCCGTCGACGAAGCCCTGGCCGCCGAGATCCTCGACGAACTGACCGCGGCCTGCCTGACCGACCTGCTCCGCATGCGTGAGGAAGAGGGAAGAACCCTGCGTCGCGATCTCGAGACCCGTGTCGACACGATCCTGACCCGCCTCGAGTTGATTGTCACGCGCTCGCCGGTCCGCGTCACCGAGCTCAAGGAAAAGCTGCGGGCCCGGATCAACCAGCTCCTCGCCGGCGAGGCCGAGATCCCCGAGGAACGGATCGTGGTCGAAGCCTCATTCCTCGCCGACCGCCTCGACTGCACCGAGGAAGCCGTCCGCCTCCGTTCCCACTGCGACCAGTTCAAGAAATTGGCTGCCGCACCCGAGCCCGCCGGACGCAAGCTCAACTTCCTTGTCCAGGAAATGAATCGTGAGGTCAACACCATCGGCTCCAAATCCAACGACGTCGACATCGCCCGCGAAGTCATTGTCGTCAAGGAGGAGATCGAGGTGATCCGCGAACAGGTCCAGAACATCGAGTAGTTGATGACGCCGAAGGACCCCCTCGACGCCCGCCCCGGCACTCCTGTCTTCCCGATCGTGATTTCCGGCCCCTCGGGCGTGGGGAAGACCGTGCTCATCGAAAGGCTGCTGAAACTGGAGCCGTGGCTCGTCTGCTCGATTTCCGCCACCAGCCGAAAACCCCGCGCCTACGAAGCAGACGGACTTCACTACCACTTCAAAACCGACGACCAGTTCGAGGCGCTCATTGCCGCCAACGGCTTCCTCGAGTGGGCCCGCGTCCACGACCACTACTACGGCACGCCAAAAGCGCCGCTCGAAGCCAACCTGTCCGCCGGTCGCGGCGTGGTCATGAACATCGATGTGCAGGGGGGTCTCCTGATCCAGAAAGCGCGCCCGGACGCCGTCCTCATTTTCATCCTGCCGCCATCGATGGCCGTCGTGGAAGCAAGGTTGCGCCGTCGGGCCAGTGACTCTGAGGAAGCCATCCAACGCCGCCTGACGAACGCCCGCGGCGAAATCGCCACATCGCCGGCCTACGACTACCTGGTCGTCAACGCGGAATTGGAGGAGACGGTGGAGCGGGTACGGGATGTGTTGCGGGGGGAGCGGCACCGGACGGGGCGGCTGCTGGGCTAGGACTGCAGCCAATGCCCGCCCCGATGAGGGACCAACTACTGACGTCAATAATTTTAGTAGTTGGCGGACAGTCCAACACGCAAGTGCTTGTGTTCAAATGACTAAGCGGTCAGGATTCAAGATGTGTCGATGAGCGCCGCCTTCCAGAATCTGACACCTGCGACACCCGGATACCCAGCCTCCGCCACCCGTGGTATCCTTCTTGCCCTCTTACCATCTTAAAGGAGTGACACGTGCCGGATAGCAAGATCAGGACGACGCCGCCGGAATCGATGATCAACAAGTATGAAATGGTGGTAGTGGCCGGGCGCGAAGCGCGGCGACTGAACGAGTTGGCGCATCAACAGGGGCGCGAATTGAAGGGGCGGGTCACCGACATCGCCATGAGGCGCTACCTGAGCGGCGAAGTGAAGTATCGTTACGAGCCGCCGCCGCCGCCGCCGGCACTGCCGCCGACGACCTGATCCGCGTCGTTCCTTTTCGGGGAGTGTCGCGGTGAGTGCAGAACCTCGCATCGTGCTTGGCGTCAGCGGCGGCATCGCCGCATACAAATCGGCCGAGCTGGTACGACTCCTGGTCAAGGACGGGATGGACGTGCGCGTGGTCATGAGCCGCGCCGCCACCCGCTTCGTGACGCCCTTGACGCTCGGCACCCTGTCGGGCCATCCGGTGCTGGTGCACCTGTTCGAATCGGATGCGGCGCCGGGCATGAGGCCCGACGGCGCGCCCGATAGCTGGGCCCCGGACGAAATCGCCCCGGGCATCGAGCACATCGACATCATCAAGGACGCAGACTTGGTCGTGGTGGCGCCCGCCACCGCCGACCTCCTGGCCAAAGTCGCACACGGCCTGGCCGATGATGCCCTGACCACCGTGCTCCTGGCCGCCGGCCCGCGCGTATTCCTTGCCCCGGCCATGAACCACCGCATGTGGAATCACCCCGCCACGCAGGCCAACCTGGCCCTGCTGCGTTCGCGCGGCGCTGTCATCATCGAACCGGGAGCCGGCTACCAGGCCTGCGGCGAGACGGGGGTCGGACGGATGGCCGAGCCGACCGAGATTCACGAGAGCCTTCGCGCGGGACTCATTCGCCGGAACGATCTTGCCGGTCGTACGGTGGTCCTCACCGCCGGTCGCACCGAGGAGCCGATCGATCCGGTACGTGTCCTGACCAACCGGAGCAGCGGGCGGATGGGTGTGGCGCTGGCCGAGGAAGCTCGGGATCGCGGGGCCCGCGTGGTGATGGTGAGCGGTGTCCTGTCCGTCGAGCCGCCGGCCGGGGTTTCAATCGTGTCCGCAACGACCGCCCTTGCCATGCGGGGTGCAGTCCTCGATGCCATGAAGGATGCCGACATCCTGGTTGCCGCCGCGGCCGTGGCCGATTTTCGGCCGATGAATCCGGCCACCGACAAGATCAAACGCACCGGTGGCCTTGACGCCATCGAACTCGAGCCAACGATTGATATCCTGAAAGAGGCTGCGGGCCGGCGGCAAAAGGGGCAGATCATGGTCGGGTTCGCTCTCGAAACGAGTTCGGAACTGGAATCGGCAAGAAAGAAACTGGCCGACAAGGGGGTCGACTTGATCGTGCTCAACAATCCAACCCGATCCGGTTCTGAATTCGGCGGTGATACCAACGAAGTCACGTTGATCGCGGCCGGCGGCGCCACCGAAAAGCTGCCGCTCCAGTCCAAGCGCCAGGTGGCACGGGCCATCTTCGATCGCGTCGTCGGCCTCCTTGACGGCGCCACGACTTCCCGATGAGCGACGAGTGCTCGGAACTGGCAAGGCTTGTCCGTGATGTGCGGCGTCATGTCGATCACGAAAAGAGGGTGGGGCGTTCGACCATCGTTGATTCGGAGCTGACCGACTGGATGGCACAGGGCGCAAGAGTGGCCGCCGGGCCGCGCCTCGTTGCCTCTGGGCGGGTGTCGCCTCCGGGCTCCCGATTGTTGTCCGCCGATACGCCACCGGTCGCACCGGCGACGACCAGGACGCCGCTGCCCAGGGCGCCGATCTCGCCGGCCGTCGCCGAGCCGGTGTCGCGCTCTGGCGGTACGGCGTTGCCTCCCGTTACCATTCCCGTCGACGACACCCGGGATCTTGCGGTCATGACGGCCGCGCTCGAGGCGATGCGGATCGAAGCCTCGACCTGCCCGAAGTGCGGCCTCTGCGAGGGTCGAACACAGGTGGTCTTTTCCGGCGGAACGGCGCGGCATGCCATCATGTTTGTCGGCGAGGCTCCCGGGTTTCACGAAGACCAGCAGGGTGTGCCGTTCGTCGGACGGGCGGGTCAATTGTTGACCGACATCATCACGGCGATGGGGTTCGATCGGAACGACGTCTACATCGCCAACGTCTTGAAGTGCCGGCCACCTGAAAACCGCGACCCGCTGCCGCACGAAATTGAAGCGTGCTGGCCCTGGCTGGAACAGCAGATCGAATTGGTGCAGCCGCGTGTCCTCTGCACGCTCGGAAAATACTCGGCCCAGTTGCTGACCGGCGCGGGGCCGAAGTCTACAATCGGCGCCCTGCGGGGAAAGATCTTTCACTACAAGGGGATTCCGGTCGTGCCGACGTACCATCCGGCGTTTCTTCTGCGCAGCCCGTCGTTTAAGCGGGCGGCGTGGGAGGATGTGAAGCTAGTTCGCGATATCTACCTGGCCCCGAAGCGCGGCGCCGATCCGGTGGCGGAATGACCGGCCGCCGGGAGATGTGAGCATGATCAACATGCCGGATTCCGGTTCCGCCGAGCCGGGCGGCCGCGTCCCGCCCCAGGCGCTCGACGCCGAGCGGATGGTCCTCGGCGCCATGATGCTGGATCGCGAGGCGATCGGGCGCGGCATCGAGGTCCTGGACGAAGACTGCTTCTACCGCCGAGCCCACAAGCGCATCTACCAGGTACTCATCACGCTGTACGACCGGGGTGAGGCGGTGGACGTCATTACCGTCTCCAACGAACTCGATCGGAACGGATGGGTCGAGGAAGTCGGCGGGCTTTCCTATCTTTCGGGGCTTATCAGCGAGATCGGCACGGCGGCGCATGTGGAATACCACGCGCGGATCGTCTTCGAGAAAGCCATCCTTCGCCGATTGATCACGGCCGCCGGGAGCATCGTTGCGGAAGCCTACGACGGGCGGCTCCCCTCGGGCGAACTGCTCGACAAGGCGGAGGAATCGATCTTCGCCATCGCCGACCAGCGTGACAAGAAGGCGTTCACGAGCCTGCGCCAGATGATGAAGGGCACCTTTGAAAGCATCGAGGAGCAGGCCCGGCGCAAGAATCCGATCACCGGCGTCGAAACCGGCTTCGCCGATCTGGATATCCTGACCAGCGGCTTCCAGCCCTCGGATCTCATCATCGTGGCCGGGCGGCCCTCGATGGGAAAGACCGCGTTCTGCCTGAACGTGGCCGAAAACGCCGCGCTCAAGTTCGCCCGGCCCGTGGCCATCTTCAGCCTCGAAATGTCGAAGGAGCAGTTGATCCGTCGTCTCCTTTCCAGCCAGAGTCGCGTGTCGGGCCAGCGTCTGCGCACGGGCTTCCTGCGCGATTCCGACTGGCCGGCCCTGGCGGCCGCGGCCAACCGACTGTCGGCAGCGCCGATCTATATCGATGACTCCCCCTCACCGACGGTCCTCGAAATGCGGGCCAAGGCCCGCCGTCTTTCGGCCGAGGTGGATCTCGGCATGATCATCATCGATTATCTCCAGCTCGTCCGCGGTGGCCCCGGCATCGAAAACCGACAGCAGGAAATCAGCCAGATCAGCCGATCGCTCAAGGCGCTGGCCAAGGAACTGAAAGTGCCGGTCGTGGCGCTCAGCCAGTTGTCGCGCGCCGTCGAGTCCCGTGGCGGCGACAAGCGGCCGATGCTGTCGGATTTGAGGGAATGCGTGACCGGCGACACGCTGGTATGCCTGGCCAGCGGTGAGCGCCGTCCGATTCGGGAACTCGTCGGTCAGACGCCGGATGTCCTTTCCATGACCCAATCGGGCCGGCTCGTCGTCGCCGCTTCGGACAAGATCTGGTCGGTGGGGGTGAAGCCGATCGTCGAAATCACACTGGCCAGCGGGCGGGTCCTGCGGGCAACCGGTCGGCACCGATTGTTCACAATTGATGGGTGGAGGCGAGTCGAAGACTTGTCAATCGGAAGCCGTCCCGCCATGGCGAGACTGATTCCTGAACCTGCGCGACCGGTGGAATGGCCGGACGATCGAGTGGCACTCCTCGGGCAATTGATAGGCGATGGCAGCTACTTGAGCGGCCAACCACTTCGGTACACAACCAGCAGCGAGGAAAACTCAAGGTTGGTCGCGGAAGCCGTCCGTCGTGAGTTCGATCAGGAGGTCAAGCGATACGTCGGTCGTCGGACATGGCACCAGTTACTGATCACGGGCAACGGCACCCGCTGGAGCCCGCTGGGCGTCAATGCCTGGTTGCGTGGGCTTGGGATATTCAATCAGCGTTCATGGCAGAAACGAATTCCGACTGCGGCCTTCGGGCTCTCCAATCGCCAGATCGCCCTTCTTCTCCAACATCTATGGGCAACGGACGGATGCATCTGGAACTCGCCGGCCTCACGTCGTGGATCACATCGCGTCTATTACGCGACAAACTCTCCGGGCCTGGCGCTCGACATATCCGCGCTATTGCTTCGCCTGGGGATCCAGGCTCGGGTCCGACAGACGAAAAAAAGCGGCTACCGTCCATCGTTCTCCGTGGATGTTTCAGGCAGGAGTCAGCAGAGCCTCTTCCTGAATTGCGTTGGCTCCTTTGGCCCACGATGTACAGCACACAAGGAACTGTTCGACACCCTGAACTCGAAACTGACCGTTGCCACCACCAATGTCGACACTATTCCGGTCGACGTGTTCAGTCAGGTACGTTCGGGCATGCAGGAGCGGGGCATCACGACCCGTCGAATGGCCGAGCTCCGCGGGACGTCCTACGGCGGCGCGGCCCACTTCAAGTTTTCCCCATCGCGTGACACGTTGATGAGCTATGCAGACATTCTTGAGGATGATCAACTGAGGTGCCTCGCAACAAATGACATCTTCTGGGATGAGATTGTCTCCATCACTCCGGCTGGCGAGGAGGAGGTGTTTGACCTGACCGTGCCGGGGCCGGCCTCATGGCTCGCCGATGGCATTGTCAGTCACAACTCGGGCGCGATCGAGCAGGACGCCGACGTCGTCATGTTCGTCTACCGGCCGGCCATGTATGACAAGACGGATGAGAATGAGAACGTGGCGGAGATCATTGTGGCCAAGCAGCGGAATGGTCCGACGGATACGATTCACCTGACATTTCTTCGGGACCAGACGCGTTTTGCTTCGATGGATCGGCGGCACGGCGGGGAGCCGTTTCCCACGCCGGCGGAGATGGAAGAACCCTACTCCGGATGAGTACCCGGGAGCTCGCCGCGCCGTTCGTCGGCCTGGCCAACACCATTCTTGATGCCATTGCCGGCGTGGGGCGTTTCTCGCGATTCCTTGGCCTGCTCCTGGCGCAGACAATCCCCGGCCTCCGCTACTGGCACCTGTTCATGGATCAGTGCCGGGCCATCGGCATCGGCAGCATTCCGCTGGTCGCACTGACGTCGCTCTTCGTGGGCGCCGTGGCCGCGCTGCAGGCGGCCTACCAGTTCAAGAACAATGTGCCGCTCTTGTGGTTGGGTTCGGTCGTGGCCAAGTCGGTCATCATTGAAGTCGGGCCGGTGCTGACGGCGCTCGTGGTCGGTGGCCGGGTTGGTTCGTCGATCGCCGCCGAGCTCGGTACCATGAAGGTGACCGAGCAGATCGACGCGCTGGAAACGCTGGCGCTCTCGCCGATACGCTACCTGGCCGTGCCCCGGGTGCTGGCCGCCACACTCATGGTGCCGGTGATCACGGTTTTTGCCGACGCGCTGGCCATCCTCGGGGGCCTCTTGGTGGCCGTCTTTCGCATCGGCATGACGCCGCACCTGTACTTCAAGGGAATGAGACTCTTCTTCGAAGTCGAGGACATCTACGGCGGCCTCATCAAATCGTTTGTTTTCGGCACGATCATCGCCATCATGGGCTGCTACTACGGATTTCAGACGGAGGGGGGAGCCGAGGGGGTGGGCGTCGCCACGACCCGGGCCGTCGTGGCCTCCTGCGTCATGATCCTGGTTTCCGATTATTTCCTGGCCGAGGTCATTTTCCAGGTGATCTTCAAGTGATCCACTGCGAAGGGCTCTGGAAGCGGTTCGGAGCCAAGGAAGTTCTGCGCGGGGTCGACCTCGCAATTCCCGACGGACAGGCCATCACGATCATCGGCCGCTCCGGGAGCGGGAAAAGCGTACTCCTGAAGCACCTCATCGGTCTGATCCCGCCGGATCGTGGCCGCGTTCTGGTCGACGACCAGGACCTGGCAAAGCTCCCGTACGATGAACTGAACGAGGTACGGCGCCGCTTCGGCATGCTCTTCCAGATGGCGGCGCTGTTCGACTCCATGACGGTCGGCGAAAATGTCGGGCTGGCGCTCAAGGAGCACACGAAGCTCAAAAGGGCGGAGATCGCCACCCGCGTGGCAGAAAAACTGGCCATGGTCGGGCTCCCCGGCCTCGAGGATCTGAAGCCCTCCAGCCTGTCCGGCGGCATGAGGAAACGGGTTGGGCTGGCGCGGGCCATCGCCATGGAGCCACGCTGCGTGCTGTACGATGAGCCGACGACCGGACTTGATCCGATAACGAGCGATACGATCAACGTCCTGATCAAGAGTCTCCAGCAGAAGCTGGGGATAACCTCGATTGTTGTCACGCACGACATGAAAAGCGCGGCCTATGTATCGGACCGGATCTGCATGCTCCACGACGGGCAACTCATCTTCGACGGCAGCTTTCCGGAGATAGAGGCCAGCCCCGATCCAAGGGTTCAACAGTTCATCACCGGTTCATCGCATGGTCCATTGACCGACGACGCGCCGATGATCACCACCAGGAAAAATCGATAACCGCCACCCCGAAAAGACGATGACCCGGCCGGAGCGCCCTGGCGGGACCATCGAGGAGATGGAATGAAGCGATACGGTGACCTGTCGATTGGTATCACGGTACTCCTGTCCCTGGGGCTGCTGATCTTTGGCGTCCTCTGGTTCAAGGGGTTCACCAGCAGCCGCGAGACCTGGAAGCTGGTGGCCTATTTTCCGCAGTCGTCCGGTCTCGACACCGGCGATCCGGTCGAGGTGGCCGGTGTCGTGCAGGGAAAGGTGGATGCGCTCGTCTATGAAAAAGGACGGGCGAGGCTGGAACTCGACATGAACAAGACCGCCGAGTTGTACGCCGACGCCCACATCGCCATCGCCAATTACGGGATGATGGGGCAGAAGTTCGTGGCCATCGATCCGGGCAATCCCGTTTCGGGGCCGCTTGATATCTCGAAACCAATGATGGGCGAGTTTCAGCCGGGCGTCGGTGACATGATGACCGAGGTCGGGCAGAGCCTGGCAGCCACCAATCTTCTGGTCGATCGGCTGAACCGGTTTCTGGCGGTCATCGATTCGACCGGAGGAGCCCAGTCGATCAGCCACACCATCGGCAATCTGGAAGTGATCACCGGCAATGTCTCGGCCCTGACCAATGACAATCGCACGAAACTGGCGGCGAGCGTGGCCAACTTCGAGGCCGCCTCGGGAGAGTTGAAATCGCTCCTCACCGAGAAGGGACCGACCTTGCGGCGCACCTTCGACAATCTCGAGCGGACCACGATCCAGGCCGATACGACGGCGCGCGAGCTGGCGGCCATGTCAGTCGAATTGCGGGCCCTCGTCGCCCGCATCAACTCCGACAGCTCGAGTCTTGGTGCGATGCTGACCGACCGGACTCTCTACAACCGGCTTCTGACCGCCGCCGGGCGAACGGACTCGCTGCTCATCGACTTCCAGCGGGATCCTCGGCGGTATCTGAAATTTTCGGTGTTTTGAGACGGTCGCACACACCGCGCTGGAGTGTGTTCAAGGATTCACACAGCCCGTGCCTGACATGGCTTTCCCCGACTTGACGAGTCGAAGTCGAATGTTGCTAGACTTGTTCCCGGTATTCCTACGTCGGGGGAGTCGTTGGATCGTTGTCGTTGAGCCGGACAACCTGGAAATGAGACTGAGAGTCATCACGGCTTACGAGGGTTAGGCAAATGGATAATCGACCAGCGCTGAAAGTCAGTTATTACGATGACGGGCGAATGATGGCCGCGTACCTCAATCTGCCGAGAGTGTCCGGAGAGAAGAGTGCCAGGTCCAAGGAGATTTCCACTCACTACGTCGTCGACTTCGCGGCCGACGGCCGGGCGATCGGCGTCGAGATGCTCGATCCCGATCACGTCACCCTCGAGTCAATCAACCGTATTCTTCAGCAAGTCGGCGCGGAGCCGATTACCGAGTCCGATCTCTCCCCCCTGAAAGTCGCCTAGGAGTGTTGAATGCCCGACCTTACCGCTTGACCACTCGGACGCACATGTTGATAGACTGAACGCCAATATTCCTCCCGTCCCGGAGGAGCGACGCTGACGCCGCGAAAGCGACCTGCGTGGTGGGATTGGGAGATCACGCTTACCGAACATGTCTGGGTCAGGCTCGGCGATCGAGATCTCTCCGAGATCAATCTGCGCGAAATGCTCTGGAATGCGCATCGGGTCCGGCCTGATGTTAGACCCGGCCGGTGGCAGGTGTGCGTATCACGCCGGGGGCACACATGGGTAATCGTCGTCGCGCCCGATCTGATCGAGCAACGACTGACGATCATCACGATTTTCGTGGAGTACTCAAGTCATGCTTGAAAAGCCGCGGCTGAAGGTCAGCTATCATGAAGGGTGCCGGATCGCGGCCTATCTGTATCTGCCGCGGAAGCCAGGCGAGAAAAGCGTCCGATCCAGACAAGTCGCCCTGGGATACGTCGTCGACTTCGCGGCCGACGGCCGGGCGATCGGCATCGAGATGCTCGATCCCGATCACGTCACCCTCGAGTCAATCAACCGGATACTTCAGCAAGTCGGTGCGGAGCCGATCACAGAATCCGATCTCGCCCCCCTGAAAGTCGCTTAGTGTCCATCACCCGGTCCATCTACGTCTGCCAGTCGTGCGGCGCCGAACATCCACAATGGTTCGGCAAATGTCCTTCCTGCGAGGCCTGGAACAGCCTGACGGAGGAGATTCGCCGGAAGGTGGTGAAGAAGCCGGGGCGGAGCGGCGGGGGCATCACCAGTGTTGGCGGCGAACTGGGCCCAATGCGCCCCACGGCCGGCGGTGCGGCGCCGACACCTTCGGATCTCTCCCGCATGTCCGCGACGCCGCTGGTGCGGATCGAGAGCGGCATCGGCGAGTTCGATCGCGTCCTGGGCGGCGGGTTCGTGCCCGGTGAGGCTGTCCTTCTCGGCGGCGATCCCGGAATCGGGAAGTCGACGCTGCTCCTGCAGGTGACGCGCGAGCTGGTGCAGTCCGGGGTCAGCGTCCTCTATGTTTCCGGCGAGGAATCGGCCGGCCAGATTCACCTGCGCGCTCGGCGACTCGGATCCATCCCGGATGGACTTTTTGTCGTGGCGGAAACCGATCTCGGCGCCGTGCTCGATCTGCTTGTCGAGCGGGCGCCGACGGTGGCCATCATCGATTCGATCCAGACGATGCGGCACGCCGAACTCGGCTCGATTCCCGGCAGCGTGGCCCAGGTTCGCGAGTGTGCGCTCTCCCTGATCGGCCAGGCCAAGACCAGCGGTACGGCGCTGATCCTGGTCGGCCATGTCACCAAGGATGGCCTGGTGGCCGGACCGAAGACGCTCGAGCACATGGTCGACGCCGTGCTGCACCTCGAGGGGGATCGCTTCCATCATTACCGCATCCTGCGCGCGGCCAAGAATCGTTACGGGGCCACGCACGAGGTCGGCGTCTTCGAAATGAAGGACGACGGCATGGCCGAGGTATCGAATCCCTCCGAGGCGCTGCTTGGCGACCGGGGCGAACCGGCCAGCGGCGTGGCCGTCGTGGCCAGCCTCGAGGGAACGCGGCCGCTGCTGGTCGAAGTGCAGGCGCTGGTGGCGCCCAAGGCCTTCAGCTACCCGCAGCGGGTGGTCACCGGTTTCGAGGCGCGGCGTCTCTCGCTGCTCCTGGCCGTACTCGGCCAGCGCTGTGGCATCGATCTCACCGATCGGGATGTCTTTGTCAGCGTGGCCGGTGGTTTCTCGCTCGACGATCCGGCGGTTGATCTCGGTATGGCCGTGGCCGTGGCGGGCGCTCACCGCGGTCTGCCGCTTGACCACCGCACCGTCTACATCGGCGAGATTGGCCTGGGCGGTGAAATCCGCCGCGTGAAGCGGGCCGACCTCCGCCTGCGCGAGGCAGAGCGGCTCGGCTTCCAGTGCGGCGTGCTGCCGACCGCCAACGAAGCCGAATGTCGGATGGCCGCCGCCGGCGGCCTCGAGTTGATCGCGGTCAAGACGCTCGGGCAGGCGCTGGATGCCGTGTTCGGGCCGACCGGCGGGCCCCGGCGCGGCGGCGCCAACGCAGACCCCCGCCGCAACCCGTTCCGGAACGAGTCGTAGAGATGCCGGTCGACGACTCGTTGACGATGCAGGTGGCGGCCATCATCGTGGCCGCGGGTCGCGGCGAACGGGCCGGCGGCCGCACCGACAAAGTGCTTCAGAAGCTGGCCGGTCGCACCGTTCTCCACTATTCGCTGGAGCCGTTCCTGCTCGAGCCCCGTGTCACGACCATCGTCCTCGTGGTACCGGCGGGTCGCGAAACCGAGTTCGAGGAGGCAGCTTTTCCGGATGGCCCACCCGCGGATCGCCGGATCCATGTCGTGGCCGGTGGCCCCCGCCGACAGGACTCGGTAGCCAATGGCCTGGCGGCCCTGCGCGATGCCATCGATCTCGTGGCGATCCACGACGCCGCGCGACCGCTGCATCGTCACGAGATGCTGGTCCGGCTTCTCGAAACCGCCGCCACGGTCGGCGCCGCCGTTCCGGCCGTCCCGCCGAGTGATACCATCGCCCAGGTCGACGAAACGACCGGCCTGTTGCTCGGCGAGTTGAAGCGGTCGCGCCTGCGGGCCGTTCAAACGCCGCAGGTCTTCCGCCGCGACTGGCTCATCGAGGCGCATGCCAGGGCCACCGCCGAGAAGACCGACGCCACCGACGACGCCAGCCTCGTCCAGCGCGCCGGCCACCCGGTGGCCTTCGTCAACGGCGAACCGGACAACATCAAGCTGACGCTGGACTCGGACTTCGAGCTGGCGGAGGCGCTGTTGGCGACGCGGCAGGGGCAGAAGCGATGAGGTCGGCTGCCCGTCGTCCTGATGCCGCCGAATCAATCCCCGGTGGTACGATTCGGGGGCAGCGGAACTGAATGCCGAGCGTCAGGGGGATTCCAGGACCCTACCGGGTGCACTTCACCAGTTTTGACTGAGCCGAGCCTCCCCATGTCCACGTGGAGCGAGAGGGAAAGGTATGCAAATTCTGGCTCGAACCATTGAGCGTTGCATCCATGAGGTGCGCGTCACCCGCGATTTGATCACGGCTCATCTGTTTGACGGGCGGGTGATCAGTGTTCCCCTGGCCTGGTCATGGCGACTGTCCGAAGCCACCCAGGTCCAACGGGCGAACTTTCGTATCGTCGGTACCGGTCAGGGTATCAACTGGCCCGACGTGGACGAGGACATCAGCGTGGACGGCATGCTTCATGGCACCCCGGCGCCCAGCCCGGCCATCCGCAAGCAACCTGAGGTGAGAGATGCTGTCCGGAAATCGGCGCGCAAGTCCCGCCGCGGTTGATTACCGGCTGACCGGCCGTTGGTCTCAGTTTGGGTTCGTACTGATTGGATACTTGACTGTCTGTCCCTGCGCAGGTCCGGCTAATGCCCTGAGTATGATCATTGAAGTCACTCCGCAGTACGTCTCCCACGGATCGGCGGACTTTCAGGTGAGCGTGACGGAGGAGGCGGGGGGATTCATTCGATTTGATATCGCCATGACAAGCCATGGCAATCAACCTCCCCGGGCCCACTTCAGTGTCTGGGACGATCCAGCTGAGGCCCACGTCAAGCCCAGCACACTGGAAGGATCGAGGAGTGTCGTGGTGCGGAGGGTTGTTCCGACGGAGTCCTTGACATCGGAACGGCGGATTGCCGAAGCACAGCTTTCAAGGCCACGAGCGCGACCACGCCATGATGGGGCAATTCCATTCCCGCGCCCAGTCCTCGTGGAGTCACAGTCACCGTTTCAAAATTCACACACCTCATGCCCCGTCCCGGGCCGGATAATGGGAAAGGCCCGCGTCTACGAGCTGCGCGTTCACCGTGATGACCTGCCCAACACCAATTTTGTTATCACCCCAATTGGCAGCGACATCTCCGCCAACTCCTTCATCATCCGGCTGAACGAGTTTGCGAATCAGAAACCAGGAAAGTGATCCCCCCATGACCCACCGCATCGGCTTCGGTTACGATGCCCACCGATTCAAGGCTGGCCGGCCGTTGATGCTGGGGGGCGTCGCCATCCCGTTCGACATGGGCCTGGATGGCCATTCGGACGCCGACGTCCTGACGCATGCCATCGCGGATGCGATACTCGGGGCGCTGGGCGATGGCGACATAGGACAGCATTTTCCGCCCGGTGATCCGACCTGGAAGGATGCGGCCAGTCTCAAGTTGCTGGCGCATGTGATGACCTGGGCCAGGAGCCGGAAGGCGGTCGTGGTGAATGTCGATGCCACGCTGGTGCTGGAGGCGCCGAAGATCGCGCCGCATGCGGCG
>JAWXBZ010000111.1:0-6128 GCA_034440375.1 Candidatus Eiseniibacteriota bacterium | reverse complement strand
TTTACCTCAGCTCGAACAGCAGCACTTCCGTGTCCGTCGAACCGGCCAGCTCCAGCGTTTCCGGTCCGGTGACGGAGGCGCCGTCACCCGCGCCCAGCGTCGTGCCGTTGAGCACGACCGAGCCCGTGGCCACGTGCAGCCAGGCATGGCGTCCTTCCGCAATCGTGCGACTCCGACGGTCGCCCGTCGCCAGCCGCGCGATCGCCAGCGAGGCATCCTGCGCGATGTCGATCGCGCCGTCGGGCCCGCCTTTTGCCGCCACGACGACGAAGTCCTTCGCCAGTGCCTCCGGTGTCGGCGTCAGCTCGGCGTAGGCCGGCGTCAGCCCTTTCTTTTCCGGGATGATCCAGATCTGTAGCAGGTGAACGGGGTCGGTCTTCGAGTGATTGAATTCGCTGTGTTCCACGCCGGTGCCGGCTCGCATGAACTGGAGTTGGCCGGGGCGGATGACGGAGCCGTTGCCCATGCTGTCCTTGTGCTCGAGGGCGCCGTCGAGGACCCAGGTGATGATCTCCATGTCGCGATGACGGTGGGGAGGAAATCCGCCGCCGCCGGCGACGCGGTCGTCGTTGATGACGCGCAGTGAGCGGAAGCCCATGTGCGAGGGGTCGTTGTAATCGCCGAAGGAGAAGGTGTGATACGTGTCGAGCCAGCCCCAGTTGACATGGCCGCGTTCGGTGGCGGGACGAAGGGTGATCATGGTGACTCCGGTGCAGGTGTGTTCAGGAAATTCAGCGACGTTGTCTTGCGGGATGGCGACGAGCCATGGCCTGCCGCATTGGTGTTTCAACACCAGTAAGACAGCGATCCCGGCCTGCGGATTCATCTCCAGGGTTGGAGGTCCCGGCCAAGGTGCGCTCCCAAGTCTGAAATCTCATCTATACTTTGCCAAGTCCTTGCCGGGACGGAAAATTGAACGCTTGGGTCACGCCAGAGTGGCCGGGCGCCGCGACGAGCGGAAGGAATCATCAGAATGCCTGCACGTCCTCGGAGTCGTCGATTGGCGACCCATGCCCGGCCTGGACTTCCCCTCCGAATGCTGGGCCTTGCCCTTCTTCCGGTCGCACTGAGCCTTGGGGCTGATCAATCCCGGGGTGCCGGCACGCGCCTCGTTTCGCCCGTTCCAAGATTTGTTCTCCTTCAGGTGACGCCGGAAGCGTTCGACAGGTTTGGCCAATCGTTGGGAATCGTTGGTGACCGCGCCTTCGTAGGGGCGCCATTTGCGGACTCGGTCGATGCATCGAGCCGTGGATGCGTCTACATTTACGACCTGAGTCACGACGGGGCCCTCGTCGATTCGGTTCTTGGGCGAGGTGGCGAGTTCGGCACGTCCATGGCCGCTACTCCGGCAATCCTGGGCATTGGCTCACCAAAGGAAGATTTTGGCCCCGGAAAACCAGTAGGCAGGGCACGGTTCCTTGCGGTTCAGGACACCATTGAATTGAAGAGCGACCGGCCGGGTTATGACGAGTGTGGGAGGTCGGTGGCGGTTTCCGGATCCTGGTTGCTCATGGGATGCCCCCGCGATTCGATGAATTCCGGATCGGTTCTGGCGGGAAGACTCGATACCGATGCGCCACTGGTGCGACTTGGTCCACTCAGTCCTGACGAGAACAATCATTTCGGCGAAGCCATGTGCGCCAATGATCGGGCTCTCTGCATCGCTCGTCCCCACTATTTCAACGGACAGGGACGCGTCGATGTATTTGACCCCGCAACTCTTGCCGGTCGTTTCCAGATCCCCAGCCCGATACAGGATGTAAGTATCCTTTTCGGAGCTTCGCTCTCGATAAGTGACTCGGTGCTTGCAGTTGGTGCCTACCAGGATCGACGCACCGAAGGCGCGGCTAGCCTTCATGACATTTCGGATGGACATCTTCTCTGGTTGAAGCGGGCTTCGGATCTTGGCTTGGTTGAGAGTCAGGCCTCTCTTGGCCGATCAGTGGCCGTTTCGTCGGACCTGGTGGCTGTTGGAGCCCCCGGACTGACCATTGATGGGGGAGTGAATCGCGGGGCCGTCTACCTTTTTCGCCGCGGCGATGGATCGCTGGTTCAGAGAATTGATCCAGGTCCGGCATACGATGGCTCAGGCTTCGGGTCGACCCTCGCGATCAGCGAGGAGTATCTGCTTGTCGGAGCCGGATACTACAAGATCTTCAGCGGAGCGGTCTTTGTCTATCGCATCGAAGACCTGGTACCGGAGAACCCGACATCGATGTCGGTCGAAGTCAGCCCGGAAGCCAACTACATCCATGTCGAGTTGCGCGATCCGGACGATCTGCTCGAAGTGGAGGGATTCAAGGGTCCGGGTGTCGATAAGCGTCGATCATTCGCCATCGAGCGCGTCGCCGGTCGGTCCAGCCTGAGATTGATCGACGCTCAACCCGACGGGGACGCCATGTATTGGTGCCGGCTGGTTCATCGCGCGGGCACAACCAGTTGGATCGGACCGGTCGGCGCCATCCAGGGTGCGAGGCCGGTTGATGCCCGCCTCGAGGTGAGTCAGACGGTTTTCTCGGCGAGAAACGTCATCCATGCGACGGAGACTCCCGGGACGAGCGGCTCCGTCGAGATATTGAATCTTGCGGGTCAGCGAGTCCGGACGATTTGGACGGGAGAGTTTCCGAACGGAGGGCTGACCCTCGAGTGGGATGGCTCGACATCCTCCGGAAGTACGGCGGCCTCCGGCTGTTATTTCGTCCGATTGGCGACGGACGGCCAGACACGCGTGCGAAAAGTCCTGCTCGCTCGCTGACATCCCCCCCGAAGGAACCGACCCCCTTTCTATGGTGTGGGGCACCTGCTAGCATTCCTGCCGGCTCCGCAACCCCCGCCAGCGCGGAGCGTAAGCCTTAACATCACAAAGACTTAACAGGAAACCCACGATGCCGTTTTCTTTTCTAAACCTGGCGTTTCTGGCTGGATTGGCGGCCGCCGCCATTCCGGTACTTATTCATCTCTTCAGCCGGCGACGGCAGAAGAGGATCGAGTTTTCCTCGCTGCAGTTCATCGAGGAGATCGCGAAGCGGCGTGTTCGGCGGGTCACCATTACCCAGTGGCTGATTCTCGCGCTGAGGGTGCTGGTGCTGACGCTGGTGGCACTGGCGCTGATGCGCCCGGCGCTCCGGGGCGACTTCGCACTCGGCAAATCGAAGGGCGAAAGCTCGGTGGCCCTGATCCTGGATCGCTCGTTCAGCCTGCGGGCGGCCACCGACACGGGTCTCCTGTTCGACGAGGCGCGGCGGCGCGCGGTGGAGGTGGCGGAGGCCATCGACGATGGTGATGAGATCCACTTTCTCGGCGCCACGCCCGCCCTCGAGACGCCGGCACCACCGTTCCATGATCGGCTTCGTCTGAAGGAAGAGATCCAGGCGATCGAACCTGGCTGGGGCGGCACCGATCTGGTCGAAGCCATCCGGGAGGCCGGCGCGCGACTTCGCAAGTCCAAATCGCTCAACCGCGAGCTGTATATCGTCAGTGACTTTCAGAAGTCGGGTTTCGGTGACCTGGCCGGGAACCCCGGCACGCAGATCGCCGACCTGATCGGAAAGGACGTCCGGGTCTTCCTGCTGCCACTCTCCGAGGAGACGATCGATAACCGGGCGATCGAATCGGTGACGTTTGAAGGGTTGCCGCCGAATCGGATCGCGCGGGCGCTGGTGGCCAATCACGGCGGCAAATCGGATCCGGCGGTGGTGATCACGCTGGCGCAGGGTGGGCGCGTTGCGGGCGAGGGGCGTGTCTCGGTTGATGCCGGCTCCTCGAACACCGCCGTCGTGCCGATCCTGGAGGATGCGACGTCGCTCGGTTCGGGCGAGGCCCGGCTGAACGCCGACCGGCTCGCGGCCGATGATGTCCGTTACTTTGCCGCGGAGGGGGGTCGCGCCTTTCGCATCCTGGTGGTGGACGGTGTGCGCCTGGGCGAGGCTGTGGCGCCATTTCTGCCTCTGGCTTTGTCGCCGGAGGCGGGCGTGGGCCGCTTCGTGACCGACACTCAGTCGGCGGCCAACTTCGGCGCAGTCGATCTGACACCGTACCAGATGGTGGCCCTCTCGAATGTCGAGAGGCTCAATGCCGAAACCATGGGACGCCTGCGCGCCTGGCAGGAGGCCGGCGGCCGGGTCCTGATCGCGCTGGGCGATCGGGTCGACCTCCGGCATTACAACGAATCGATTCTGCCGGTGCTCATGCCGGGCGCCCGTCTGATCGAGATGCGCGGCGACCTGCGCGATGGCTCGACGTTCTACACCATGACGCCGCGGGTGGCTGGCCATCCGGCCTTCGCCGGATTCAAGGCCACGCCGGGCGAACCATTATCCGGCGCACAATTCTGGCGGATCGTGGCGGCCGAGGCGACAACGGACATCCGTGTCCTGGCCGAGTTCGGCACCGGTCTGCCGGCCATCCTTGAGACGTCGTCCGCCGTGTTGATAACCAGTTCAGTTGACGGCCGCTGGAACAACTTTCCCACTCATGGCGCGTTTCTGCCGCTGATTCATCAACTGGTCCACACGCTGTCGGGCGGCGACGAAAAGAGCGGCGCCCTCGTCGGCCAGCCGTTGGAACATGTCGTGGACGAAGCGGCGGTGCCGACGGGCGTTGCCCTCGTGGCCGAGGGACCGGATGGGGCGCTTCTGGAGGTCACTTCGCGAAGGAGCCATCAGGGGCTGCTGCTCACCAGTAGCCCCGTTACGGCACCGGGCCTCTACCGCCTCAAGGCCGGCGATGCCGTGCTGGCCGAGCTGCCGGTAAACGTCGACACGAAGGAGTCCGACCTCGAACCGCTGGATACGGCGGGGCTCAAGGCGCTCTTTCCCGACAGGAAACTTCGGATCATCACGCCCCGCGAAGTGGTCACCGAGACGATTCGTGAATCGCGCTATGGCCGTGAGTTCTGGCGCGAGTTTCTGCTGGCGGCACTGATCCTGCTCAGCCTGGAGGCCTTCCTGGCCCGGCGCGGCGGGGCCTAGCCGGTGGTGTTTCCGCGTCCCGCGCGGCTGGCTGATATCCTGAACCGGTCATGAAGCCGACATTTCAATCGACTTTAATCAGCCGGCTGGCCGGCCTGCCGGCCGTGGCCGGCCTGATCGAGAGGCTGGGCGGTTTGGACGGAGCCCCCGTCGCACGAAGCGGGCGAACGCATGTCCACAAGCTGACCGGCTCCTCGCGCACCCTGCTGGCCGCCACGCTGCACGAGCGGACAAAGCGCCCGGTTCTCTACGTGGCGTCGGATGGCGATCGGGCCGAGGCCGCGCGCGACGACCTGGAATTCTGGCTCGATCGCGAGCGGGTTGTCTTTTTTGCCGAGCACGATCAACCCCCCTATGACACCCAGACGCCCCACCTGGAGCCAACGGCGGCGCGGCTGGATGCGCTGGTCCGCCTGGCCACCGATCCGGGCAGCGTCGGCATCATCGTCGTGGCCGCGGCCGGGCTGGGGCAAAACGTCGTCGGGCCGGATGTGCTCGTCGATTCGCTCCTCAAGTTTCAAGTCGGTGGAACGCTGAACATCGACAAGGTGACCGAGCGCCTGGTGACGCTCGGCTACAAGCGGACGCCGACGGTCGAGGATGTCGGCGAGTTCAGCCGGCGCGGCGGCATCCTCGATGTGTACAGCCCCGGAAACGCCAATCCGATTCGCGTCGAGATCGACGACGATTTCGTGGCCTCGATGCGCGAATTCGACGTGATCCACCAGCGTTCCATCCGACCGCTGGATGCCGTCAACATTGTTCCGACTCATGAGCTGGCACTTGATCCCGATCGGCTGGAGCTGGCACTCCTGGAGCTCGAGGAAACGAAGCCCGACCTGGCCGCCGAGCTCCGCGAGCAGTTCGAGACCGATCTCTATCCGCCGGGTGTCGAGAAGCTGCTCCCGTATCTCCTGCAGAATCCCGGCTCGCTGGTTCGCTACCTGGTTCCGGGAACGCTGGTGGTTTTCGACGAGGCCGGCCTGGTATTCGGGGCGCTGGAAGCACGATGGAATGAGGCCAACGCCGCGTTCGAGCGACTGCATGGCGATCAGGTTCACCTGGCAAGTCCGCACGATCTGTACCGGAGCCACGAGACAGTGGTCGCGGACCTTGCCCCCTTCGATCATGTCGGCCTCTCGGCGTTGACGGCCGAAG
>JAWXBZ010000110.1:0-4822 GCA_034440375.1 Candidatus Eiseniibacteriota bacterium | reverse complement strand
GGCCGCCCGCGGGCGGCCGGAAGCGTCCAGATCGGATTCGATGATGCCCAGGAGTGCGCGCGACAGGAGGCTTCTCGCCCGACAGGCATCGCGTACCAGGGCCAGGGCCGACGTGGCGTCGGGGGCCATCACGCGGGCCACGATCAGGCGACCGCAGGCGGCCGCCATCAGCATGCGGTCCAGGGTTGCTTCGTCCCTGATCGTGCCCATGAAGAGGACATCGATTCCACGGGCTTCGATCGGGTCGAAGGCGCCCTGGCCCGACCCCATCGGCTCCGGGTAATATTCAGCGAGCGTCAGCACGCCCGGGACCGTGGCCGTGGCATCATGTCCCACCTGGGCGACGCGGCGATGGGTCCGATCGGATCCCCGCAGGAGCCCCTGCCAGACGGTCCGGACGGCCGCGTTGGGCGGTCCGGTCACGACGAGGAAACCGCCGGCGTTGGCCAGCCAACCCCGCACGGCGTGGGCCGATTCCTCCTCCTCGAACAGCACGGACAGGTCGGATTCGGACCCGCGCGTTTCATCCAGTTCCAGGATCAGCGATTCGCCGTCGCCCGACGGGACCAGCGTGAGCGCCAGTCGGAGCGAAGCCTCTGAGAAGGTCACCGTACTGGCCACGCGGATCGGGTCGGTCAGCGGAATCCCGTCACTAAAGGTGCGGCGGAGCCGGATCAACATGTGCTGGTAGTCCTGGATCGCGATCGATGGTTCCTCGTCGAGACGCACGCCCCGACGGAATCGCACGCGAACGGTCTCGCCTGCCGGATCCATGTGGATTTCGCGGACTCTCTCCTTCAGCGCGCGGGCCACCAGGTAGCCGAGAGGATTCGGTCGTGGGGACACGCCTTCCTCATCCGAGACCGTGGGCCGGGTGATCTCGCGAAAAAGGAGATCGCTCGAGTCGGGCGCATCGTTCTTTTCGGGGCCGAGCAGATCGGCGATGATCTTGGTCACCCGCCGGGGGCTGGCGATCGACACCTGCAGCGTGAGATGAGTCGCCAGCTCGATGGCGCGGATGGCCTCCCGGTTCGTCGGGTCGGCCACGGCCACGGTCAGGGCGTCGCCGACCTTGACCAGCGGCAGGACCTTGTACTTTCGCATCAGCTCCGGCTCGATGCTGCGCGCCAGGGTCCGGTCGACCATATCCAGAGTCAGATCAATATAGGGCAGGTTGAGCTGGGCCGAGAGCGCCCAGCCCAGATCGTCCTCGCTGACAAAACCAAGGTCGATGAGCGCTTCGCCGAAGAGCTTTCCGGTCCGGCGCTGCTCCGCCAGAGCCGCATCCACCTGGGCACGGCTGACCACGTGGCAATCTTCAAGGATATCGCCCAGCTTCTTGTACCGGTGCTCGTTCGCATCGCTCATCTTCTGTCTCCCGCAAGGTTTCCCGATCGGGACAAAGTCCCGGCCTTGTTATCGGCTACCCTGGGCCGGCCGTTAGCCGGATTACCGGTTGCCGGAGGTCTCATTGCGCCATCCACCGGGGCGCTGTAGACTGGACGATCCAAACCCCTGATGAGATGCCCCGCCTGCGGTCACCAGGAAGACCGCGTCATCGACTCCAGGGCCACCCGCGAGGGGCGGGCCATTCGCCGCCGCCGGGAGTGCCTGGATTGCACCCACCGGTTCACGACCTACGAATATGTCGAGGTCGATACGATCGTCGTGGTCAAAAAGGACCATCGCCGCGAGGCTTTTGACCGGAAGAAGCTTGTTTCCGGAATCGCCCGGGCTTCCGAGAAGCGCCCAATTTCGACGGGGGACATCGAGGAACTGGTCGATCGGGTTGAAACGGACCTCCAGAAGCTCGGCCCGGAAATCACCACGCGGCAGATCGGCGAGCGGATCATGGAAGAGTTGCAGCGGCTAGACGAAGTGGCCTACGTCCGGTTCGCATCGGTCTACCGCCACTTCAAGGACGTCAATCAGTTCATGGAAGAGATCCAGGGGCTGATGAAGCCGAGCGACGAGGGGAAGTAGGCCATCACCTCGCCCGATCGCGTCCCGGAGTCGATTCCCCGCCGGGAAAATTCCATTGTCCGGGAGATGTCGTTTCTCGACCACCTCGAGGAACTTCGCCGCGCCGTCCTCCATTCCGTCATTGTCCTCGTGGTTGCCGGGGCGGTGGCCTGGCCCGCCTCCGGTTGGCTGCAGGAGTTCGTCATCACCCACGTTTCCGGTCGGGTGGACAACATGGTCTTCATGGCCGGGAAGCCGCTCGGGCCCCTTTCAGCCCGACTCAAGGTCACACTGGCTGCCGCTCTCCTGATGGCCGCGCCCTTGATCCTGTTTCGGCTCTGGATGTTCGTGGCGCCCGGCCTCAAAACCACGGAACGGCGTTACGCGGTGCCCGTCATCGCCACATCGGTCCTTCTCTTTCATGCCGGGTTTCTCCTGTCTTTTTTCATCATGGGGCCGCAGGTTCCGGAGATCCTCCTCGGCTTCGGCACGAAGTCGGTTCAGAATTTTCTGGCCATCGATGATGTCATGTCGCTGGTGCTCTCCCTGAGCGTGGCCTGCGGAATCGTGGGCGAGGTACCCCTGGTCCTGACGTTTCTGGCCTGGATCGGTATCATCTCCCCGGAATCGCTGGTCCGGCAGTGGCGGCTGGCCGTCGTCCTCATTCTCATAGCGGCGGCCGTCGTGACCCCGGGCGACTACGGCATCACCATGCTTCTCATCGCCCTGCCGATCGCCGGCCTGTATGTGATCAGTATTTTTCTGGCCTACCTGGTTACCCGGAAGCGCCGGGCGGCCCGGGCCAGTTAGGAGTCGACATGCTCCTGGCGGTGGACATCGGCAATTCCCAGATGGTCGTCGGGATTCTCGACGGCCCGAAAATCGTCACGCAGTGGCGGTTGACCAGCCAGGCGACCAGAACCGCGGACGAGATTGGCCTCCAGATCCGCGCCCTTCTCTCCGATGCCTCGATATTGCCGGCCATGATTCGGCGGATGGCGCTGGCCTCCGTGGTTCCGGCCCTGACACCGGAGTTTCGACGCTTCGGCGCGGAAGGGCTCGGAGTGCCCACGCTGGTCATCGACGGCGACACGGTCACCGGCGTTCCGCTCGACGTCCCCGATCCGGGTTCGGTCGGGCCGGATCGGATCGTCAACGTGGTGGCGGCCCGGTTCCTCCACGGAGCCCCGGCCATCGTGATTGATCTTGGAACGGCGACGACATTTGATGCTCTGGACGAGCGAGGCGCCTACATCGGCGGGGCCATTGCCCCCGGGATCGGCATCTCGGCCGAGGCACTTTTCCATCGGGGGGCGAGGCTGGCCCGGGTGGAAATCCGGCCCCCGGAACGCGCAATCGGCCGTACAACCGAGGAACACCTTCAATCGGGAATTTTTTTCGGTGCCGTGGGTCAGATCGACGAGATCGTCCGCCGGATGGCCGCCGAGATGGGGGGAGAACCCCGCATCCTGGCCACCGGAGGCCTCTCCGGCCTGGTGGCCGGTTACTCGGCCACGATTCAGACGATTGATCCCGACCTGACCCTGCACGGCATTCGATTGGTGGAGGAACGACAGCATGCGGCGAGTGCCTGATCGCTTTTCAAAGGTGTGGGCCGGCACGGCAATCGTCCTGGCCCTCACATCGATCCTCGCGGCAAAGCCGGCCGGGTCTGATCCGAACGCCTGGCGGTTGGTGAACGTGTATGAGGTCACGCATTCCCTCGACAAGACCTGGTCGGCTCAAGTCTTTCAGAGCAAGGACTTCAAGCATCTCCTCGTTCTGCCGGAAACAGGGCTTGATGCCTGGGCGCTTGATCTGATGACCCTGAAGGGATATCAGCTGGCGGTGACCGAAATCGGTTTGACCGAAGGAAAGGCCCGCGTTCCGTCGCTGGCCAGGCGAGTCCCGGTCGCCGAGCTCCACCGTCAGGAGGCGAAACTTTCATTCGACGTGGCCGACGGAACCATCACGATGACACCGGGCGAGCTGCTCGTCGGTGAGGTGAGCCTGAGCTTGCTCCTGAAGCGGCGGCCGGACTACCTGGCCAGCGCGGCCCGATACATGCCCGATCCCAACGCCGTGGCGATTCTCAAGACCCGCAAGAGTCCGGCCGAAATCTATGTCGTCTTCGGCACCTGGTGCAGCGTTTGCAAGCGGGTGGTGCCGACCATCATCCGCACCATGGAACTGGCTGCCAACCCGGCGATCAAGGTTCGATATGTGGCGATTGACGAAGACAAGAGTCAACCGGCGGGGCTCCTCAAGGCGCTGGCCGTGAAGACGACCCCGACGATAGTCGTCCGCGCCGGTGGCAAGGAGATCGGCCGACTGGCCGGTCCACCCACCCAGGCGATCGAACGGGAACTGGTCAATTTGTTGACGAAGGCTCCCTGATCGGGAACCGAAAGCGGGTTCGTCGGTCCAAGTCCGGCCCCACCGCACCGGGTTGCCTTGAATTTTAACGCAGATCCTGAGGATTTCACCATATGACCATGAAATACAACGGCTTACTGGCTCTCTGTCTCGCGTTCATGCTCCTTCCAGCGGCAGTGAGCTGCGAGGCCCAGACCCGCGGGGGGGCCTCTCCCGGCTCCGCCCCGGCCAGCACCGCCAAATCACCGGGGGCGGCCGCCTGGAATGAAGCGGTCGGCTGGGACCTGTTCCAGGGTGGCATCGAAGATGCCGAGGCCCGGGTCTTCCAGAGCCCCGATTTTCAGAAGTATCTCCTCGTTCCCTCCGGTACCCTTGATGCCATGGTCCTGGGCCTCAAGACAAAGGACTTTGCTCTGGTCAAGCGAAGCCAGCTGACGCTCACGTCCGATGCGGCCACGATCAGTGGCGCGCTGCCGACCGCGGC
>JAWXBZ010000109.1:0-11795 GCA_034440375.1 Candidatus Eiseniibacteriota bacterium | reverse complement strand
GCCGGGCGCGCCCGGCGAGGCCGGCTTCACGAAGCACGGTCAGAACGCAACCCATCGGTTTCATCGAGATGACAAACCATCCAGACCTTTGAAATTAATAAGGAGCGAACCATGACAATTACCGCCAACCAGGTGTCCGAGCTTCGCGCCCGGACCGGCGCGGGCATGATGGATTGCAAGAGGGCACTTTCGGAGACGAACGGCGACATCGACGCCGCCATCGAGCATCTTAGGAAGACCGGTATCGCCAAGGCCGAGAAGAAGTCCGACCGCGAGGCATCCGAAGGCCTCGTGCACAGCTATATTCATCCGGGCGGCCGGGTGGGGGTCCTGATCCAGGTCAGCTGCGAAACCGACTTCGTGGCCAAGACCGACGACTTCCTGAACCTGGTCAAGGACCTGGCCATGCAGGTGGCGGCAGCCTCCCCGAGGAGCGTGCGCCGCGAGGAGATCCCGGAGTCCATCGTGGCCAAGGAGCGCGAGGTCTTCCTGGCCCAGATGGCCGACCAGAAGAAGCCGGCCGCCGTCATGGAAAAGATTCTCCAGGGCAAGGTGGACAAGTTCTTCGCCGAGACCGTCCTGCTCGAGCAGCCGTTCATCAAGGATGACTCGAAGACGGTCGACATCGTGGTCAAGGAAATCAGCGGAAAGCTCGGCGAGAACATCGTTGTCCGGCGCTTTGCGCGCTTCGCGTTGGGCGAAGGAGCCTGACGGACCGCAATCATGACTGAGCGCCCGTACCGGCGAATACTGCTGAAATTGTCCGGCGAAGTACTGGCCGGCGGCGAGGGTTATGGACTCGCACCGCTCCGACTCGGCGAGATCGCCGCGGAACTCAAGACCGTTCACGAAACCGGCGTCGAAATGGGGATCGTGGTCGGCGGGGGTAACATCTACCGTGGCCTTGCCGGCGCCGCCGCCGGCATGGACCGGGTCGTCGGGGACCAGATGGGGATGCTGGCCACCGTCATCAACTCGCTGGCCCTGCAAGATGCCCTGGAACATCGCGGCGTCAAGACGCGGGTCATGTCGGCCATCGACATGCAGCGGATCGCCGAGCCGTTCATCCGCCGTCGGGCCATCCGCCACCTCGAAAAGGGGCGCGTGGTGATCCTGGCCGCCGGAACCGGCAATCCCTACTTCACCACCGACACGGCGGCCGTGCTGCGGGCCGTCGAAATCGGGGCCGACGTGGTCATCAAGGCCACCAAGGTCGACGGCATCTACAGCGACGACCCGATGAAAGTCCCCACCGCCGCGTTGTACGATCGGGTCACGTTCCAGGATGTTCTGTTCAAGGAACTCAAGGTGATGGACTCGACCGCCTTCCAGCTCTGTCGGGACAACAAACTTCCGATTGTCGTCTTCAACGTGAACGTTCCCGGCAACCTGCTTCGGCTCGTCCAGGGGGAAGCGATCGGCACCCTGGTCATGGAGGGATAGAACTGATGCCTGTCAAGCAAGTGCTTTCGACCGCCGAGGAAAAGATGAAGAAGTCGGCGGAAACCGTCCGCCACGAATTCACCAGCATCCGCACCGGCAAAGCCACGGCCGCGCTCCTTGACACGGTCAAGGTCGACTACTACGGCTCGATGGTGCCGGTTAACCAGGTGGCTTCGATCTCCGTGCCGGAGGCGCGACTCCTGGTCGTGACCCCATGGGAAAAGAACATGCTCCAGCCGATCGCCCGGGCAATCCAGGCGGCGGAGATGGGATTGAATCCCCAGGACGACGGCTCGGTGCTCAAGGTTCCCGTTCCGAGCCTGAACGAGGAGCGGCGCCGGGACCTGGTGAAGATGGTCAAGAAACTGGCGGAAGAGGGGCGCGTCGCCATCCGCGCCGTTCGCCATCACGCCAACGACGAGATCAAGAAGTTGCTCAAGGACAAGGCCATCTCCGAGGACGACGAAAAACGAGCCGTCGCCGATTGCCAGAAGTTGACCGACAAGTACGTCGCACAGATCGACGAACTGGTGACGAAGAAAGAGGCGGAGGTCATGGAGGTCTAGTACCGTAGTCGAAAGTCCCGAGGGGGACTTTCGACCGCTGTCAAGACATCCACCGACGCCCATGGCCACGAAAAGCCTCGAAGCCCTTCGCGAAGAGCTTATCGCCTGTGGCCCCATCCCGCGCCACGTGGCCGTCATCATGGATGGCAACGGACGATGGGCCAAGGATCGCGGACAACCCAGGATCTTCGGCCACCAGGCCGGCCGAAAGCCGGTGCGCGAAGTGGTGGAGGGGTGCCGTGAACTCGGTATCGAAGCGCTGACGCTCTACACGTTCAGCATCGAGAACTGGCAGCGCCCGGCAATGGAAATCAAGGCCCTCATGGCTTTTCTCGAAGCCACGCTCCGTGAGGAAAAGGCCGAGTTGAAGCAGAACGGCATCCGACTCGGCGTCATCGGCCGGCCCCAGGATTTGCCGGCACCGGTCCGAAAAGCCCTCGACGAGACGATCGCCGAACTGGCCGGTGGCAGCGGCATGCTGCTGAATCTGGCATTGTCGTACGGCGGACGCACCGAAATCGTGGATGCGGCGCGTGCCATTGCGGAGGACGCCGCGGCCGGTAAACTCGACCCGGCCCTCCTTTCCGAGGCCGCCTTCGCCGATCGGCTTTACACGGCGGACATCCCCGATCCGGATCTCCTGATTCGTACCAGCGGCGAGATGCGCCTCTCGAATTTCCTCCTGTGGCAACTGGCATACGCGGAAATTTGGGTCACCGAACTCTACTGGCCGGATTTTCGCAAGGAGCATCTCTTCCTGGCTGTCCGTGACTTCCAGAGGCGGGATCGTCGATTCGGCAAGGTGACGTGAGCGCCTCGTCCCCGGCGGGACGGGTGGCGACAGGCGGATCGTCGCTGGTGCGCCGGGTGGTGTCCGGCATCCTGCTCCTGCCGGTGGTGCTGTTGCTGGTTCACCGGGGCGGGTGGCCGTTCCTCCTCTTCATCGAGGCCATGGTTGTCCTGGGGTCGGTCGAGTTTTTCCGGATGGCCCGCCACAAGGGAGCCGATCCGCATCACTGGCTCGGGGTTCTGGCGGCGGCGGCACTGGCGGCCCTCATGTACGAAGGGCACAACGCGGCCTCCGGCCTCGCGGTCACCATCTTCTTTCTGCTCGTCCTGGTCCTGGAACTGCAACGCGGCCGGCCGGCCGGTTCCGTGGGCAATCTTGGCGCGACGGTGCTCGGCGTCTTCTACGTAGGCTGGCTCGGCGGTCACCTCGGGCTGCTTCGTCAGATGCCGCGCTCGATGGGTGCGGCGGATGAACTGGGTGCCCGGCTGGTCTATTTCACGCTGCTGATCACCTGGGCCGGTGACTCCGGAGCCTACTTCGTCGGGCGATGGCTGGGCCGGCGTCCACTCTTTGCCGCGGTGAGCCCGCGAAAGACGATCGAGGGGTCCCTGGGCGGCGTCGCGGCCTCAATCCTGGCTGGCCTCGTCGGCGGGCTCTGGATCGTGCCGATGCTGGGGATCCGGGATTCGGTGCTTCTCGGCCTGGTGGCCGGCATCGTCGGACCGATCGGCGATCTGGTCGAGTCACTGCTGAAGCGCGATTTTGGCGTGAAGGACGCCGGGGAGCTGATTCCGGGGCACGGCGGTGTGCTGGATCGATTCGACAGTCTGTTTTTCGTCACGCCGGTCGTCTATTACTATCTCAAGTACCTCGTATTTCGTGTCTAAGCGGAGTCGGCAATCATGAAGCACCCCTCGACAGTCGTCCTCCTCGGATCAACCGGATCGATCGGCACCCGGGCACTCGATGTCGCACGGGCGCACCCGGACCGAATACGAGTGGCCGGGCTCTTTGCCTGGCGGCGGGTCGAAGCACTGGCGGACCAGGTGCGTGCCTGGCGCGTGCCGCTGGTCGGTATCGGCGACCCGGAGGCCGCGGCCCGATTCGACCGATCGAGCCTTCCACCCGGGTGCCGGCTTCTCGTCGGTCCGGACGCGGCCACCGAAATGGCGGCCGATCCCTCCTCCTCCATTGTCGTGAACGCCGTCGTAGGCAGCGCCGGTCTGTCACCCAGTCTGGCCGCGGTGAGCCGGGGGGCCCGACTGGCCCTGGCCAACAAGGAATCGCTGGTGGTGGCGGGAAAGCAGGTCATGTCGGCGGCCCGACGTCATGGCGCCACCATCCTGCCGATCGACAGTGAACACTCCGGATTGTTTCAGTGCCTTGAAGGGCGAGGCTCGGACCAGATTCGGCGCCTGACAATCACCGCGTCGGGCGGCCCCTTCCGGGATCGTCCGGGTTCACTCCGGGATGTCACGCCGGCCGAGGCGTTGAAGCACCCCGTCTGGCCGATGGGCTCCCGGATCACGATCGACAGCGCCACGCTCATGAACAAGGGGCTTGAGGTTCTGGAAGCCCACTGGCTGTTCGACGTGCCGCTGGACGCCATCGATGTCCTGGTGCATCGCCAGTCGATCGTCCATGCCCTCGTCGAGTTCGTGGACGGCTCGGTCATCGCGCAGCTGGCCCGGCCCGACATGATCCTGCCGGTGCAGTACGCGCTGTCCTGGCCCGATCGGTGGTTGCCGCCGCTTCCGCCGCTTGATCTGGGAGTACTGGGGCGCCTGGACTTCGAGCCACCGGATCACGAACGGTTCCCGTGTCTCCGCCTGGCGATTCAGGCCGGCAAGGCCGGCGGTGTGATGCCGGCCGTCATGAATGCGGCCGACGAAATTGCCGTGGCGGCATTCCTGGCCGGGGAAATCCGATTCACCGACATCCCGGTCGTGATCGCCGAGGTGATGGATCGGTTCGACCCGGAACGGAGTCCGGCGGACAAGGATTCCAGGCAAGCGGCCTCCGGAATCGACCCCGCGGAATGTGACGAGGTCACCGGCGTGACAC
Source organism: Candidatus Eiseniibacteriota bacterium (assembly GCA_034440375.1). Classification (GTDB taxonomy): domain Bacteria; phylum Eisenbacteria; class RBG-16-71-46; order JABDJR01; family JAWXBZ01; genus JAWXBZ01. The sequence continues at coordinate 6,932 of JAWXBZ010000109.1, read as the reverse complement.
GAATCCTCGCCGTCGACAATGAGGCGCGCGAGGCATCTCGCCGGCTGATCCACACGATGGTGCGCCCGGTGGCCGGTTGACATGCGATTGCTGCACGTCGATTCCGGACGGTCCTGGCGCGGGGGACAGGCCCAGGTGGGCTACCTCATCGAAGGGCTCGCCGCTCTGGGGCACAATCTGATGCTTGCCGCGCCGAAGGAGGCGCCGCTCACGGCAAAAGTTCGGAAGCTGGGGATCGCAACGATCGATTTCCGCCCTCGTGGCGATCTCGACATTGGGGCTTGGCTCTGCCTGTCACGGGCCGTTCGACGGTTCGGTGCCGATCTCGTCCACGGCCACTCCGCAGGGGCTCATATGGCCGCCTGCGGGGCCGGACAAGTGGCCGGGGCGCCGGTCGTCATCACGAGGCGCCTCGATCTGCCGATTGGCCGGGGCGTATTCTCCAGGTGGAAATATCGGAACGGCGTGACCCGGTACGTGGCCATCTCACGGTGCGTGGCCCGAAGCCTCGAGGCCGGTGGTGTCGAACCGGAGAGGATTCGAGTGGTTTACAGCGGGGTCCCGGTCAACGACGTGCCTCTTGCCTCAAATACAGAGGCGCGGTCGGCCGCCCGGGAGGCCCTGGGCCTCGGCGCTCTTGACATGGTGGCCGGACTTGTCGGCGCCATGACTTCCCAGAAAGGGTACGACCTGGCCGTGGCCGCCATGGCCCTGGTCACGGTTCCGCTCCGGCTGGTCTGCCTGGGTGACGGGCCGGACCGGGAAGCGATCGAAAAACAGGTAGCGGCGCTGAATCTCGGAAGCCGGGTCGTTTTGTCCGGGTTTCGGTCCGATGTGCCGCGGCTCCTTCCTGCGTTCGATTTTGTCGTGGCGCCGTCGCGGCATGAGGGGTTGGGTACCAGTGTCCTGGAGGCCATGGCGGCCGCTCTTCCGGTGGTGGCCACACGCGTGGCCGAGTTCGACGACATGCTCGACGGCGGAGCGGCCGGTCGGCTTGTCGGATCTGAAAATGTCGAGGAGCTGGCCGCGGCGATGACCTTCCTGGCGTCCGATGCGGTGGCCCGGAAAGAATTGGCCGGCCGGGCGCGTGCGCGCGCCCACCGATATGCGGTTTCCGAAATGGTGTCCGGAAATGTCCGGGTTTATGACGAGTTGAGGCGGTCCTGAACCGCCGGGAGTGGTGATGATCAAGTTGTTGTTTTTCGGCGTGCCGGCCCTCGGGCTTGTGGTGCTGGTTCATGAACTGGGGCACTTCCTGATGGCCCGGCTCTGTCGAGTGCCCGTCGACAAGTTTTCCATCGGCTTCGGGCCCCGGCTCTTCGGATTCACCCGGGGTCGCACCGAATACGCACTGTCCCTGATCCCGCTGGGCGGCTATGTGAAGATGGCCGGCGAGGAGGCCCTGGAGGAAGGCGTGCCGCCGGGGCCCGACACGTTCCTCGGACACCCGTGGTGGCACCGCGTGCTGATTGCATTGGCCGGCCCGGGCGCCAACTTCATCTTCGCGTTTGTCGTCCTGACGATCCTGTACCTGGTCGGTGTGAGCTACCCCGATTCATCCAACGTGGTCGGGCGGGTCACACCCGGCTCGACCATCGAGGCCATCGGCCTGCGTCCGCGCGATGAGGTCGTAAGTGTCTCGGGCGACCCGACGACCCGGGGCGGCGAGGTGCGCATCGCAATTGCCGGTGGCGAAGCGGCGCCGCATCGCGAGAATCCGGTCGACTTGATCCTGGAAGTCGCGCGGGACGGCCGGCGCGAGACGCTTCCCGTCCGGGCGGGGCAGGTCGGCGCCCTTCTCGATTCGCTCCTCTTTTACACGCCGGCGGTCATCGGCGATGTCGTCAGCGGCACGCCGGCCTATGTGGCCGGGCTGCAGAACGGTGATCGAATCGTCTCCATCGAGGGGGAGCCGGTCGGCGAGTGGATCGATGTCCTCGAACGAATTTCAGCCCGGCCCGAACTGGCCACCCGGCTCGTCGTCGAGCGGGGAGGCGGCGAGGTGGCGCTGACCGTGACGCCGCTCCGGCAGGAGGAGGGAGGCAAGAATGTCGGCCGCATCGGCGTCGTTGTCCAAAGCAAGGAGCACGTCGTGCGCTACCCGATCGGTGAAGCGATCCAACTCGGCGCCATGCAGACAGTCGGCATATCCGGGGCGCAGTTCGCGGCCATCGGCGGTCTGTTCACCAATCCGGCCGCCATCGGTCGTTCGATGTCCGGACCGCTGGCCATCATGGAAATGACGGGCCAGGCCGCCGAGCGTGGCCCGGACGATCTGATGCGGCTGGTGGCGCTCATCTCCATCGCGCTGATGGCTTTCAACCTGCTGCCGATCCCGGTGCTGGACGGAGGCCTGGTGGTCATGGCGCTCGCCGAGGGAATCCGGCGTCGGCCGGTCCCGATCAAGGTGCAGGTCGTCTTCCAGCAGATTGGCCTCGTGATGCTCGGGTCGCTGATCCTGTTCGTCCTGTTCAACGACCCGATGAAGATGATCCGGCGCAACCGGGCTCTCTCACGCCAGAAGTCCTCGGCAACGATCGCGACACCGGCACCCACGGTGACCCCGGCACCCTCGGAGTCATCGGCCCCGCCGGCGGGCGGGGTGCCGGCCGGTGAATCCTCGGGCGCGCCGACCGGAACGGGGAACTGACATTCCGATCGACCGTCCGGCCGAGGGAGTGGTCCGGGCCGTGCGCCGACTCGGCCTGGCCCTGGCTTTTCTGGCCGGCGGGCCAGGCCAGGCGCTCGGTGCGAGTGACCTGCTTCTGCTGCCCGAGGCCCCGCGTATCCGGGACATCCGGATCGAGGGGACGCACCGGCTGACCGCGGGAGAACTCCAGAAGGTCGTATCGATCAAGACACCCGACTTTTTTCACCCGTTCCGCAAACCGCGCTTTTACCGCGGACTGATCCAGCAGGAGGCGCGGACGATCGAGGCTCACGCCCGTGCCAAGGGGCTGGCCGCGGCCACGGTTGTCTGGGACACGCTGTCGGTAAAAAACGGCGTCGACCTGGTTTTTCGCGTCTACGAGGGGTCGGAGTACGAGGTCCTTGATGTCGACATTCGAGGCGTCAATGCCGAGTCCGAACAGCAGATCCGGGACCGGCTGATCCTGCAGCGGGGAAAACCCTGGGCCGTTATCGATCTGGAGATCGACCGGGCGAGGATCGATAATGATCAGGCCAACCGGGGGCATCCCTTCGCACGGATTAGCACTTATTCCGAGGTGGGGCATGACAGTGTCCTGATCATCCACCGCGTCGACCCCGGCCCTTTGACGACGTTCGATCGTTTCGATCTTACCGGCGCGGAGGGGCTGAGCGGGGGGTCGCTGCGGCGCGAAGTAACGTTTGATCCGGGTGATGTCTTCAGCCGCCACGAAGTGGAGCGCAGCCGTCAGCGCCTGTTCGATACCGGCTACTTCCGGGATGTCGATGTCGTCTACCCGCCGGCCGGGATCGATTCCGTGAACAACACGGTCGATGTCCTCTTCCGGCTGACGCAGCGGAAGCAGAAGTGGATCTCGGGCGGTGTCGGTTACACGAGCGATAACCTTCTCCGGCTGACGGCCGAGTGGGGCACGCGAAGCATCTTCGGCTCCGGCAGGGAGCTTCGCCTCAATGCCCGAACCGCCCGCGAAATATTCGGCAACGCCCCCTTCTTCCACCAGCGCGAAACGCTGGCCCAGGCAACGCTGGCCGAGCGGTGGCTGTTTGGCACCCGCCTGCGGGGTCAGCTCCAGGCCTACTACCAGTTCGATAATCTTCGCAACGAGTTCGTGAAGCAGGACATCCTGGGGGCCGGAGCTGAAATCCTGTACGAGATCAAGGAGCGCCGGAGTTCAGTGGCCCTGATCTATGACGCCCGTGGCACGACCACCGATGTCGAGCCGGACAGCCTGGCTGACGAGGTCTGCCTCGACGACCCGAGCTTTTGCCGCCGCCGCTACATCACCCGCTCGATGGCCGGCCGCCTGACGATCGACGAACGGGACGACTTCCTGAATCCGAAACGCGGCCATCGCCACGAACTCCAGCTGGAGCGGGCCGGTGGCGTTTTCGGCGGGGACAGCAACTTCCTGAAGGGGGTCGAAAACTCCTCGTACCTCTTCCCGGGGCTCTTTGGCGCCACGATCGGCACACGGATTCGCTTCGGCGGCATCGATCCCGACTCCGGGCTGGTGCCCGGCTCCATGGGTCAGGACGCGGTGGATGACATCACCAGCGTCCCCTTCGAGGAAAGATTCCTGACCGGCGGTGCCAATTCGGTGCGCGGTTACCAGGAAAACACCCTGAACGGGCTTGCCGATGGCAAGGACCCCTCGGGGGGGGGCCTCCTGACACTGCTGGCCAACCTGGAAATGCGCTTTCCGATTCGAGGTCCTCTGGGTGGCGCGATTTTCCTTGACGCCGGAAATGTATGGCGGGAATACAGCCGAGTCAAGATTCGACACTTCGTACCGACCTTTGACACCGAAAAGACCACGCCCGAGCACATGCGCTACTCGGTCGGCGCCGGCCTGCGGTTCAATTCCCCGGTCGGGCCGATCCGGCTTGAATGGGCCTACCGCCTCTCGCCGGCCCGGCACGAATTTCCGAGCGACCTTCACCTGGCCGTGGGACAGACGTTCTGATGAGGTGGCGGCGGCTCCTGGTCGTGCTGCGCCGGATGTCGGTCGGCATCGTGCTCGGTCTGGTACTGACGGTCGTGCTCCTTGCCCTGGCGTGGCTTCTGGCCGGCGACTGGGCCGCCGAGCGCCTGGCCGGCTATGCCAACACGAAGTTCTTCACCGACAGCGGCACCCGTCTCTTTGTCGGCCGCGTCAGGGGTTCGGTCTGGAGCAACATGATCTTCGAACGGGTCCGGATCGAGCGCGAGGTGGACGGCATCTGGAAGTCCTCCATCGAAGCCGAGCGGGTCGAGGCCCGGTATGACATGGCGGGCTTGATCCAGGGGCGCCCCGATTTCTCGCAGGTGCGGGTCTATTCACCGATCATCGAACTGTCCGCCGACTCGACCGGCCGGATCATCCTGCCAGTGGGCAACCGTCCGGGCGGCGGGAGTGGTGAGGGGCTCAAGAGTCTCACGATGAAGGACATCGTCGTCCAGGACGGCATATTCCGATTCAGTGGTCGGATGGCCGGCTTCGAAGCAAAGAAACTCTTCGCGCATGCCTCGCTGGAAGTAAAGGGTGGCGGCGTCGATGTGCGCCTCGAACAGGCATCGATGGAGCTTCTCGATCCGATCGGCCGGATCGAGAAGGTGTCGGGTCGGCTCATCGTGGCCGGGCGCACGATCCAGGGGGAGGATGTTTCGCTCGACTGGGAAGGGAGCCATGTGGCCGGCTCGTTCCGCTGGAATCCGGCCGACTCGCTCGGCGGAATGGTCGTGGCGGGAGACTTCGAACGGATCGAGCTGAAACGCATGCGCCGGATCGTTGAGAGTGACCTGATTCCGGAATCAGGCACGGTCAGTGGTCGGGTGGCCGTGAACGGCATTCCGGGACACTTCCAGTTCGAGGGGGATCTCTCCGGGACGTGGGGTTCTCATTCCCTCGATACCCTGAGCGTGGCCGGAATCCGCGACGGCGCGACGCTCCGATTCGATCGACTCCGCCTGAAAATGCCCGAGTACGACATCACCCGGGCCACCGGCGATCTGGTCCTTTCCGATGCCGGGCACCTCGATATTGCGGCTGATTTCAATTCCGTGCAGCTCGACTCGGTACCGCTCGACGCCGTCCGTTGGATCAAGGGACGCGCCAGCGGGCACGCCAATATCATCCTGGATGGCTTCCGGCACGAGAACGATCTGATGTCGGGTGATATTCGCCTGGATCTTGACCCGACCGTGGTTTTCGACCTCTTCCTCTCCGGTGTTGACGGCCGGATTCGCTTCGCCGAGGGCCAGGACGCCCTGATCGAAGCGGTGTCGCTCCGGTTGCCCGATGGCGGCCGGATCACGCTGAACGGCGCCGTGCACTCAGGTGGCGGCCTCGATCTCGACGTGACCGGAGACACCTCCGACTGGAGCCAGCTCGCCCCGATCATCGCGGTGCCTGGCCTCTCCGGTTCCGGCCGGGCCGCCGGCCGTGTCACCGGAACCGGTGATCGGCCGGTCATCGATATCACCGGCCGTTTCACCGGCGTCCATGGCTGGGGGATGGCGGTCGATTCGCTCGACATGACGCGGCTCGTGGGACCCGTGCTGCCGAAGCCGGAACTCGTGGGCCGGGTCGCGACCCGGGGCCTCGTGGCGCTGGGTCGAAAGATCGAGCGGGTCGATCTTGATTTTGAATGGAAGGAGCCGCGGCTCACACTCATGGCCATCGATGCCGTCTCGTTCGATACCACCGCCGCAGGAGCCGGTTGGGCCGAGTTCGATCCGGCCCGCGAGGCCATGGTCGTTCAGCTGGCGGGGGGGCACCTGGCGATGGGCCGCTTCGACTGGGTGCCCGATCGGGACATCACGGTGAATGGATCCGGATCGCGCTACACGCTGGCACCGGCCCGCTGGACCTCCGCGGCCGGCAGCGCCCTGCTTTCGGGAGTCTTCGACACCGACCAGGGTCGCATGGATGTCACGGCCGACGAGATGGACATTGATCTCCTCGTCCTGTCGGGCCCCGATGCCGCGCCCGAATTTGGCGGCGGCCGGCTCTCGGGTCGTCTCCGGCTTAACGGGCCGAACGGTGATCCTGACCCGAGCGGCATCATCAGCCTGACCGACTTTCGGTGGGGGCCGGGGATCGTCGACTCGGCCATGGCCGACTTCGAGGCGACACGGAATCGCGTCACGATCCGACGAAGCTCGGCACGCATCGGCGAGGGGGTGGCGACGGCCGCGGGCCAGCTCGATCTGCCTGCTTCGGCCTGGGTCACGTTCAACGACTGGCTCGACAAGAAACCGGTCGCCTGGGAGCGGGTCGATC
>JAWXBZ010000108.1:0-15249 GCA_034440375.1 Candidatus Eiseniibacteriota bacterium | reverse complement strand
GGCGAGCGGACCATGCGCGTGCTCAGGTCCGCCAGGTTCTCGGTCATCAGGACAAACGTGACATTGGCGGCGAGGAGGCTGGGATCGGTGGACCATTTCTGAAAGAAGACCCGCACCGCCCGGTCTTCGGCGCCTGCCTCGCCGGCTGATTCCGGCAGGAGCGTCTCGGCCCATGGAAAGAGTACCGCCACGCCGGGGGGTGCCTCGCGATGGACGATCTGCTTCAGGAACGAGTCGAGCAACGAGCAGAACGTGGCCGGATCCCTCGGCATCGACCGGGCGTAGTCCGTGCCGTGAACGGCATCAACCGAGGAGAGGCACTCGTTAAAGAGCCGGTGCGATTCGCGGGTGTGAAACACGGCCCCGTTGGCGCGCTGGTACTCGATGACGACGTCACGCCGACCGAAGACCTGCTCGGCCAGGAAGCCGGTCAGCGGCACGAAGCGCGGCGCGCCGGATGTCGCGTCGGACGGGGGCGCCGCCACGAGGTCGTGCGTATTGCCGTGAAGGATGAAGGCATTGCCCAGCCGCGCGCGGATGCCGTGTGCCAGTTTCCTGGCCCAGTCCGGGTAACCGTCGATCGGATCGCTCAACGCTCCGTCACCTTCCGCCGCGCCCGGTCGGCGGCGGCTGTTTTGCCGGGAGTTGCCGGCCCGGCCTCGTGTTCCGGCGCATCGACCTCCCAGTCGGTCACGCCCTCACGCAGCAGCGTTTCCATCTCGCGGACGACACGCCCGGAATCTTCCGACTGGCGCACGATCGTGTCCAGTTCCTCCGAGATGGCTGTCGGATCGCGCATCGAAAGGGAACTCTGGAGCAGCACCTCCAGGAGCGAAGCCATCGAGTCCAGTTCGGTCGAGAGCGCCCTCATCGTTCCCTCGGCCTCCGCGTAGGACTGGAGGAGGCGCTTCTTGAGCTCGAGATTTTTTCCGATGGCCGTCCGCGCCCGTTCGTTAAGCCCAGGCTCAGCCAGTTCCTGTCCCAATCCGACGATCTCCGATTCGATCCGGTCGGGAGCCCGTTTGGTCAGCGTCCGCTCGTAGCGCTGCAGGGCCGACATTCGTTGCAGGCAACTGTCCAGGATCAGATCGAGCTTGCCGCGCTGTTCGGACAGGTAGGCCCGGGAAATTCCGTGCAGCCCCTGGTAGTTCGATTCGATCTGACGGCAGACTCCCTCCATGGCGGCGAACCGCCGGGCGTAGTCGGGACCGAACGAGGCGATCAGCTGCTTCCGGCGGGACTGTGAGCCGCGGCGGGCCCTCTCGCGGCGTCGTCGGGAGACGAGACGGCGGAGTGGTCCGGAATCCAGGATCGGAAGCAAAACGAGTTCCGAACCAAGCCACAGAAGCAGCGGCATCGGATTCAGAGTCAGGACCGAGGCCAGCGTCGTGCCGGCCAGGACGATGGCCTGGTACTGGTTGAGAATCAGCTCGCGGAGAATCGAACCGGCCGACTCGTCATCCTGATCCCGGTCTGGCGACATCGGGGCGCTATGAGCCCTGCTTTTCGGCGGTGCGGGGGCCGACCGTCGGCGCCGCGGGCGTTTCGCTGATCGCCGTGGGCTTCGCCAGGCCCATCTCCACCTCGAACTGGTGCAGGATTCCGGCCGCCTTCAGCTTCCGGGATGTCCGTTCGCGTTCGATCGTGGCCATGTCGATCGATCCGGTGGCGACCTCGACGGCGGCCTTCGATTCCGCCGCTTCCTGCTTGATCTGCTCGAGGAACTTGTCGGCCGTTGCGGCCACCCCGTACGTCTGAAGCTCGACGATGGCGTCGGCGGCTTTCTTCATCACGAGCGACTTCTGGCGCTCCCTCAGCGCCTTCTGGCACGTTTCGATCTTGGCCTTCAGCTTGGTCTTCAGGGCCTCGACGGAAACACTGGCCGAGTCGTGGGCGTTGGTTGCCGCGAGGAGCTGATCCTGGGTGCTCTTCAGGTCCGCCCGGAGTTGCTGAAGCTGGAAGGCGTCCTCTTCGGCCACGCTGCGCGCCGCCGCCGAACCGTCCCGCAGGGCGGCCTGGATCGAGGCGGACAGGTTCTGATCCTGCCGGACCAGCGAATCCCGTTCCTCTTCGAGGCGCAGCACCGTGGCCCTTGTCGCCACGAGCACCGCGTTCAGCCTCGGCATGGTGGTTCGCATCTCCTCGATGGCGTCCTGGAGCATGATTTCCGCGTCTTCCGCCTTCGAGATAAAGAACCCCATCCAGGCGCGAAATAATCGGGAAAGCCTAGCGAACATGATCGCCTCCAGTGTGGGTAGGGTGTTGGTCGGTCGTCGAAACGGGATTCTCCGTCACGAAATAGCTCACGGCCTCCGCAATCCCGGCTTCCTCCACGCGCTTCCTGGCGCGCCATTCGTCAAGTCGGCTCTTTTCGTCACGGAGCTTTCCACGATTGGCCTCGAGCTGCGCCCGCAATTCCGCAAGGCGGCTCTCGATCTCCGCCTCGATCCGGCGGTTGTCCCCTTCGTGAGTGATCCGCAGCTCGTCCAGATTTTTCTGGAGCAGGCGTTCGTACGTATCCAGGGCCCTGTCGCGCTGCACGGCATCCTCCACGATGCCGTCCACCGACACCCCCGCGGCGTCGAGTGCCACGAGGATCGATTTCTTCTTCACATCGGGCGGCAACTCGCGGAGATGTTCACTCCCCAGCATCTCAGCCACCTTCAGGATCGTATAGCCGTGTGGCGGCAGGGCGATGCGCGCCGCCGTGTAGATTTCGTCGAACCCGACCGAGTCCGTAACCGGCCCGTCGAAGGTCGTTTCCGCGGCCGCATCGGTCACCAGGTCGACGGCCCGCCGGGGGGGCGATGGCGCTTCCGGGCCCGGCGGCCCCTTCGGTGCGGCCGTCGTTTCCGCGCGGTCGGTCACGACGAAAAAGTCGTACCACTTCTTCGCCATCAGACGATTCCCTCCATGGAGTTCGCGCGGGATTGTAGCAGCTTGGATGCCCCTGAGCGCCTACGCCCCGGTCACCCGGAAGTTTAGGGGCTTCCAGCGGCGGTGCCCTCTGGCGTTGTCGACAAAAGCCCGGTAAGCTGACACGCTTTTGGGGGTACAAATGGGGCTTCCAGTCATCGTATCTTGAGATTCCCGCCGGGCCCGCGCGTTTCCTTATCCATGAATCACCCAACGAGGCTCATACCACCATGTTGAGAGCTGGAATCGTCGGACTTCCGAACGTGGGCAAGTCCACCTTGTTCAATGCCGTCACCCGCACCCGCAAGGCGCAGGCGGCCAATTATCCGTTCTGCACGATTGACCCCAACGTGGGCATCGTCACGGTGCCGGACTCACGGCTGGCTGAACTGCAGCGGATCGCCAGGACCAATGTCGTCATTCCGGCCGCGGTCGAGTTTGTCGATATCGCGGGCCTGGTCAAGGGGGCCAGCCAGGGTGAGGGGTTGGGCAACAAGTTTTTGACCCACATCCGTGAAGTGGATGCCATCGTCCAGGTGGTTCGTTGTTTCGAGGACGAGGACATCCACCACGTGACCGGAACCATCGATCCGGTGCGTGACATCGAGATCATCAACACCGAATTGATGCTGGCGGATCTCGAGTCCGTTCAGAAGCGACGTGAGCGACTCGGCCGCGACATCAAGAAAGGCGACAAGACCGCGGTGGCCGAGGATTCCGTGCTGGCCCGGATCGAAACGTCCCTGGAGGCCGGTCGACCCGCGCTGACCGTGGAGCTGACTCCCGAGGAACGCGCCGTGTCGCTGCCGTTCTTCCTCCTGTCGGACAAGCGAACCATCTTCGCCTGCAACGTACGCGAATCCGATCTGGCCACGGCCGACACGAATCCCCATGTGATGAAGGTGCGCGACTACGTGCGGACCCACATGGATTGCGAGGCGGTCGTCATCAGCGCCCAGATCGAGAGTGACCTGGTCGATCTTGAGCCGGAAGAAGCCGAGGCGTTCCTGAGAGAGCTGGGTGTGGAGGAGAGCGGCATCGGCGCGCTGATCCGCTCCACCTATCACCTGCTGGGCCTCTCGACCTACTTCACCGCCGGCGAAAAGGAAGTCCGTGCCTGGACCATCCACGCCGGTGACACCGCCCCCAGGGCGGCGGGCGTCATCCACTCGGACTTCGAGCGCGGCTTCATCAAGGCCGAAACCGTGTCGTACAAGGACCTGCTGGAATGCGGCTCGGTGGCCGCGGCGCGCGAGAAGGGGCTGTACCGGATCGAGGGGAAGGACTACGTCGTGGCCGATGGGGATGTGCTGCACTTCAAATTCAGCGTTTGAGGGCGGCGCGCCCCGGCTACCGGGCGGTTCGTCAATCCCGCCACAGGGCCAGCACGATCTCCAGCGCGATCAAGCCGATGATGGTCAACTCCATGATCTCGGTGCGCAGGGCCTGCGATTCGGCGTTCAGCATCGTGTAGGTATCCCGGACGAGGCCCATTTTACGGTCGATACCGCGCCGCCAGATGGGACCGCGGAAGATGTCGAGCGCGGTCGTGTACACACGGGCCAGGAACACGTCGTCGGTCACCTTCAATGAGTTCTCGACACGCTCGACCGACTCCGTCACGTCCGCCACCCGGGTCTGGATGTTGCCGAGCAGACGCCCGAAACGGCGACCCAGCATCTTGAAGGCCCGCCGTGCCCCGACAACATCGCCGTAGATCCGCGGCAGTTCCTGGTCGAGCAGATGGTCGTAGTGCCGCAACTCGAGAAGCTGGGCGTTGGCGAACTCGAGGACATACTGCACGTCGGTGTTCTCGATGGCCGGCTCCACGACGAGCCCGGCACTCCAGGTGAGGACCGTCAGGTCGTCGGCGAAGTAGGAGAGCCGCGGCGAGATCAGCTCCTTCCGCGCCGTCGGGCAGAGGGGCCTCCGCTCTCCCAGCAGCAATCGCGCGAGGTCGTGTTCGTCGAGTTTGTCCGGCTGGAACGGATTCCCGGCGGCGTCTTCGAGCCGATTCACCCGGAAAATGGTGTACTCCTCGGTGATCGTGCTGCGGCTGGGCCGGGTGATCGCGGCATGGATCCGCGCGAGCAGTCGATCGCGCCAGGACTCGAACAGGGCATCGGCCTCCGCCGGAGGCAGGGCCTCGCCGAACCCGGCAAACTCCTCCCAGGTAGTTCCGGCCGGAGCCGTGATCCGTACGCGCAGCGACACCACGCCGAAATCGAACAGGCGCGCCGAGAGCTCCGCCGGACGTGGCCGGCCATCCACCACGATGGTTTCGTTGCCGAGGAGGACTGTGACCGGCGGATTCGCGATCTGGATGGCCTGGGCCTCGCCCCGCAGGGGCCGCAATCGTTCCGGGGCGTTCGACGCCAGGAGTTCGGCGGCGTGGTCGAGCTGGATCTCGTAGCCGACCTCAAAGAGCCGATAATGAATGGCCTCACCCTGAATTCGCGGTTCGACGGTGCTCATCGCAATTCCCGCGCACGGCGGGTTCCAAGCATCGAAGCCGAGTCCAGGTTCACGGGGTCGAGTCTATCACCTACAATGCCCCCTCGAACCGCAGGAGAACCACCACCCGGAGGTCCACATGAACGTCGCCGCCCCGCCGCCGCGAGCGGAGATACCCGACTCGGACCGCTGGAACCTGGAAAGCATTTTTCCCACGGAGGCCGCGTGGGAAGCCGAAGTGGCCACGCTGCCCGGCGCGCTGGATGCCCTCGGGGCCTGGAGTGGGCGCCTCGGCGAAGGCCCGGAAGTGCTGGCCGCGTGGCTTGCGGAGAGCTGGGCGCTGCGGATGCGGGTGGAGCGGGCGGCGGTGTATGGGCAGATGGGGCATCATGTCGATTCCGCCGATCCCTCCTGGCGGCAGCGCAATGACCGGGGCGCGGGCCTTCGGGCGCGCATGCTCGAAGCGGTGGCCTTTGCGGAGCCCGAGGTTCTGGCTCTGGGCCGGGACACGGTGCTCGGGTGGATTGCCGCCACGCCGAAACTCCACTTTTATGAGATGTGGGCGCGCCGGGTATTTGATCGTCAACCTCATATTCGTTCCTCTGATGTCGAGGAACTGCTGGGCGCCATCTCCGATCCGTTCCAGAGCGCCACCCGAGTTCATGGCACCGCATCCGACGCCGATCTCACCTTTGCCCCGGCGTGCACCTCGGCCGGCAAGCCCGTCACGATCGGGCAGGGATCAATCGGAATGCTCCTGTCCGATGCCGACGCCACCCTGCGTCGCTCTGCCTGGGAAAACTATGCCGACGGCTACCTGGGCTTGCGCAACACGTTCGCCGATTGCTTCCTGACCGGTGCGCGTCAGAATGTCTTCATCTCACGGGCGCGGCGATATGAGTCCGCCCTCGAGGCCAGCTTGAAGCCCCGCGAAGTGCCCGTGGCGGTGTATCACAACCTGATCGCGGCCTATCGCAAGAACCTTCCGACCTGGCATCGCTACTGGGCCATCAAGAAGCGGGCGCTGAAACTGGATGTCTTCCGTCCGTGCGATGTGGCCGCGCCGATCGGCGGCGATCGACCCGGCATCGACTGGAAGAAGTCGGTCAACTGGATCTGTGACGGCATGGCCCCGCTGGGCGAGGAGTACGTGAGTACGTTTCGTCGCGGCATCTTCGAGGAGCGCTGGGTCGATTGGCGGCCGAACCAGAACAAGCGGGGAGGCGCCTATTCCGGCGGCCAGCCCGGAACTCATCCGTTCATTTTCATGACCTACAACAACGATGTCTTCGGCCTCTCGACGCTGGCCCACGAGATCGGCCACTCGATGCATTCCTGGATGGCGTGGAAGACGCAGCCGCCGGCCTATTGCGATTACACCGAGTTCGTGGCGGAGGTGGCCAGCAATTTCAACCAGGCGCTGGTCCGCAAGCATCTGCTCGACACACAAAAAGACCCGGCCATGCGGATGGCCATCCTGGAGGAGGCGATGGCCAACCTCCACCGCTACCTGTTCCTGATGCCGGCGCTGGCCCGATTCGAGTTCGAGGTCCACTCGCGCCTGGAAAGGGGGCAGGGAGTCGGCACGGATGAACTGATCCAGCTGATGTCAGGTTACTTCGGCGAGGCGTTCGGGCCCGACGTGGAAATCGATCGGGACCGCGTCGGCATCACCTGGGCACAATTCCCGATCCACATGTACCTGAACTTCTACGTATTCACTTATGCCACCGGAATCGCCGCGGCCCAGGCCCTGGCCACCCGCGTCATGGCCGGCGAGACCGGTGCCCGCGAGTCCTATCTCGAATTCCTTTCGGCCGGCGGCAGCCTGCCGCCGATCGAGGCGCTGAAGCGGGCCGGCGTCGACATGACCCAATCGGAACCGGTGGACCGGGCATTCGGGGTGCTGGCGGAGTATGTGGACGCGTTCGAGGAGCTGGTGGGGAATTAGCGATCCCTAACGTACGGCCAACCAGATGGTGTGTTTAGCCCCTTTCGTTCGACGCGCGCGCACCAGTTCTTCCTCGACCTTGAAACCGGCACGCGCCAGCCGACGTCCGAAGTCGCGATCGGGTGTCACGGACCAGACACCGAGGACTCCGCCGGGGCGCAGTGCAGAAAGTGACGCACCAAGCCCGGCCGCCGAATAGAGCCAGTTGTTTGCGGCACGGGTCAGCCCATTTGGTCCATTGTCCACGTCCAGCAGAATGGCGTCCCAGGCGTCGAGCTGGCCGCGAATCAAACCTGCCACATCCCGCTCCACCACCGATACGCGGCGATCCTCGAGGGGGCGATCGGCGAGATGCGCCAACAGAGCACGATTCCACTCCACGACGGCCGGGATCAGGTCGGCCACCACGACCTGCGCCGTCGGGCCAAGCTGTCCGAGCGCAGCGGCCAGCGTGAATCCCATCCCCAGCCCGCCGATCAACACGCGCGCGTCCTTTCGGGCAGCAATCCGCGCGCAGGCCCGCTCGGCCAGAAGTTCCTCCGAGCCATGGGTCCGGCTGGACATGAGCAGGCTCGCGCCAACTCGGATCTCATAGACGGTGCCGCGCTGCAGCAGGATGAGGGGATCCTCCGTTCCCGGCACCGAGGCCCGACCGAGTTCTCGCGAGGAAATCAGGACGGGAACCTTTGTGCCGACCGGAAACTGCGAAGACCCTCCCACGCATAGGTCAGGAAGGGTCGCGGATCGCGCCAGTTGAACAACGCGAAGGAGCGCGCTCCCAGCAGCGATCGAAACCAGGGGAAAAGAGGCATTCGACCGGCGCGATGTTCGATGAGGAAGGCCTGCAGATCCCACCCCAGGTGGAGGTACTTCACGTTTGACCGGTAGGAGGCGATCGTGGGGACCGGCAGGCCCAGCACATCGCGGTAATAGACGAACGGCAGATCAACATCGACGTCAACAGCAAGCTGATTGCCGGAGACGCTGCGAGGGTTGATCTCCATCAACTTGTAGCGGGAGTCCCGAACATCCCACTTGAATTCGGTGGCCACGAGGCCCTGATAAGCAAGTCGCCCGAGGATCTGTTCAGAAAGGGCGGTGACTTCCGGGTTGTGCGTGGATATCTGGAACGCGCCGTTGCCACAACGGGGCGGATTCTGGCGGAGTTTCTGCTTCGTCATGGAGGCCAATGGGCGGCCATCCTCACCGTAGTGCGCCAGGTAGCAGTGGATGGCGTCGTCGCCGCCGGGGATGAACTCCTGCAGGACGAAAGGCTCGCCGGTTTCGACCATGTCGCGGAGCGCCGCGCGAAGCGCATCCGGGGTGTGAGCCAGCCGCAGCTTCACGCCGGTGGCACGGCGGCGCCATAGGTGGGAGAAGCTTGGTTTCACTACACACGGGAAGCCGATGGTCCGCTCGGCGAACTCGAACAAATCGGCCTGACCAGGCGTTACGAAGGCTGTCTTCGGCAGGGGACAGTCCAGGTCGAGAAGCCGCTCGTACTGGGCCTGCTTGTCGCAGAGTGCTTCCGCAAGTCCGGCTGCGGGGATGCGAAAGCGAAAGTGCCGCTCCAGGTATTCCCGGTGACGGGAGACGAACAGGATGTGTTCGTCCCCGGTGGCGATCAGCACGGGGCGTTCGTCCCGGCGGGCGATCGCGTCGAGCGCGGTGAGCCAGGCATCGGGTTGCTCGGTGATGTCGGGCACGGGACAGGGGACTCCGTAGCGGCTGGTCATGCCCGGATGCCAGGAGAGTGTTTCGAGCATCGTCACGGGAATGCCGCGTCGCCCGAGGCTGCGCACGAACGAAAGTCCATTCGTCGTCAGGCCAAGCACAACCGCCGGGGGATGCGGCGACTTGCGGGGGGGCGGCATCATTTCGCGCCCCGTTTCTTCTCGCCCCCGGTAAACGCGCCGAATTCCGGCGGCAGCGGCGACTCGAAACGCATCCGTTGGCGCGAGACCGGATGTGTAAAACCAAGCACCGCCGCATGCAGCGCCTGGCGGCGCGAGCGCCAGCGCGGATGGCGGGCCAGTTCCGGCCGGTAGCGCGTATCGCCGAGTACCGGATGCCCCGCCTCGGCGAAGTGCACGCGGATCTGATTCCGGCGGCCCGTCTCCAGCTTCACCCGGACTCGCGTGACATCCTGGAAGCGCTCCTCGACCTCGAAATGCGTCACGGCCCGTTCGCCATCTTCGCCGTGTGTGGAATATCGTGAGAGCCTTCGATTGGTGGCCAGTCGGCTCTCGATCGTGCCGCGATCTTCCTTGACCAGCCCGGAGACGAGCGCCACGTACTCGCGGGCCGGCGCATGACGCTTGAACTGGTCGATGAGCTCGGTGGCCGCCGCCTCGGTGATCGCAAAGACCATGACCCCCGACGTTCCATGATCGAGCCGCTGCACCACCGTTACCCGGTGTTCCGGGCCACCCCGGCCCAGGTAGCGCCCCACCCGCTGCACCAGCGTGTCGGTCTCCCCATCCTGGGTTGGCACGGTCAGCACGAAGGCCGCCTTCTCGACAACGATGATGTGCTCGTCCTCGTACAGCACCTGGAAGGCCGGGTCCACGCGCACGCGGGGCTTCTCCCGATAACGCGTGTGCGGGTCGAAGCAAACCTCCACCGCATCGCCGACCTCGACCCGTTCCCCGGGATTCGGCGCCGGGCGGCCGTTCCGAGTGACGCAGTCATGGTCGAACAGTCCCTTGATCCAGGTCCGCGACAGACCGGTCAGAGCCGCCACGACAAGGTCGATTCGTCCGGCCTGCTCCGCCGACACGTGGCACGTCTTCACACTTTTCGCCAGGGGACCCCCTCGATCTATTACTGACAGGGTGACTTCGACACCGTATCATGAGATTGTGAGGCAAACGGTAATCGATTTCCGCCCGTCGGGAACCGGCGTGAAACTGTCACCGCAGGGGGGCCATCCGTGCTGATCTCCAAATGAAAGTGCTGTTCGTCAACGAGGCCGGCGTCAAGGTGCTGCTGCCGATGGCGTCGTGCATCGGACTCATGCGCGAGGCGCTCACCACCCATGCCCGCGGCGACGCGGTCCTGCCATTGCGCAGCATGCTGCGGCTTCCCAACGGCTCCGGGCTTCTGGGCCTCATGCCCGGTTACCTTGGGCAACCACAAAGCTTCGGCCTCAAGGTCGTGAGCGTCATGCCGGGTAATCACGGCACGCCCTACGACTCGCACCAGGGCGTGGTGATGTTGTTCGGCCTGATTCACGGCGAGCCGCTGGCCATCCTGGATGCCACCTCGATCACCGCCATCCGCACCGCCGCCGCTTCGGCCGCCGCCACCGATGTACTTGCAAACGAGGATGCCGGTGATCTGGCCCTGATCGGCTCGGGCACGCAGGGACGCACCCATCTGGAAGCGATGCGCGCCGTTCGCACGCTGCGGCGGGTGCGCGTCTGGAGCCGCACGCGCGCGAATGCCGAGCGCTTCGCACTCGAGGAGGCCGCGGCCGGAGGGCTCACCATCGAGGTGTCGGCGAGCGCCGAGGATGCCGTGCGGGGTGCGGATCTCGTTTGCACGACCACCTCGTCCAGCCAACCCGTGCTGCTCGGCAGGTGGCTCTCACCGGGCGCGCATGTGAATGCCGTGGGCTCCTGTTTTTCCGGCGCCCGGGAACTCGACACGGAGGCCGTGCAACGCGCACGGTTCTTTACCGACTGCCGCGAGTCGTGCCTGAATGAGGCGGGCGACTTCCTGATCCCGCGGCAGGAGGGCGCCATTGCCGAAAGCCACCTGCTCGGTGAGCTGGGCGAGCTGTTTCTGGGCCAGATTGTCGGACGTGTCTCGCCCGGGGATGTCACTGTCTTCGAATCGCTCGGCATCGCGATCGAGGATCTCGCCGCGGCCCATCACATACATGGTCGCGCGCTGGAAAGCGGCGCCGGTACGTGGCTCGAGTGGGGCGGCCCTCCCTGAGTACCCGCGTCGCGCCCTATCGCTTGATGTACGCCATTCCCGCATCACCATAGAGATTTCCGGCCGCGCCGGAAATCGCGTCAAGGCATGTCATTTCTTCCGCGGTCAGCACGATGCGACGCTCAGGCGTCACATATTATAATGGGATCGCAGAATACGAATTGACCAGACTGCGTGTAAGATGCTGATAATACATGACTTCCAACGCCCACGCTTCAACGAACAGGAATCAGATGCTCCACGCTTCCGGAAGCACTCTTGGCCGCTACCGTCTGATCGAGCGCATTGGCGTCGGCGGCACGGGTGAGGTCTGGAAGGCCCGCGATTCACACCTGGACCGCGAGGTCGCCATCAAGGTGCTCACCCGTGGCGCGTTGGACGATCCGACCACCCGCGACCGCTTCCGTCGCGAGGCCCACGTTCTCTCCCGCCTTTCCCATCCGGGCGTCGCGACCATTTTCGACTTTGACTCCCAGGATGACGTGGACTTTCTCGTCATGGAGCTTGTGCCGGGGGGCACGCTTCAATCGCGACTGGAGCGGGGGCCGCTCCCGATCGACGAACTCATCAACCTGGGCATTTCCATCGCCGACGCGCTCGACAATGCCCACCGCAGCGGGTTTCTTCACCGCGATCTGAAGCCCGGCAACATCGTGCTCACGGCGGATGGCCAGCCCAAAATCCTCGACTTCGGACTTGCCCTGTTGCTGCAGGGCGGTCGGACCGCGGGTAAGCTGACAAACACCGGAAACATCGTTGGCTCGATTCCTTACATGGCCCCCGAGCAGCTGCTTGGCGAAGCGGACGACGCGAGGACGGATGTCTATGCGCTGGGTGTAACGCTCTACGAGATGACCACCGGGTTGCGACCCTTTACCCGGGAGCGTTCGGAAGCGCTGATGTTCGAGATCTTCACCAGCGCGGCCCCTTCGGTCCGTTCTCTCCGGGCGGACACGCCCGCTGGCCTCGACAGTCTCGTCGCAGCCTGCCTGAGCAAGGCCGCGGCGGATCGCCCGGAATCGGCGGCGGCTGTCGGCGAGGCGCTGAGGAACCTTCGCGCCGGAGCGCCTGCGGATTCGCCCCCGCCGTCCGGGCGCGTAGTGATCCGTTCCATCGTCGTGCTCCCCCTGCGAAATGTCTCCAAGGATCCGTTACAGGAGTACTTCACCGACGGAATGACCGAGGCGCTCATTTCCGACCTGGCGCGCATCAAGGCGCTTCGGGTCATCTCACGCACCTCGGCCATGAAATACAAGGACTCCGGAAAGTCGCTCCCCGAGATCGCGCGCGAGTTGAACGTGGATGCGGTGCTTGAAGGTTCAGCGCTACTCATCGGCGACCGCGTGCGCGTCAGCGTGCAGCTCATTTCCGCCCGTGCCGACGAGGCGCTCTGGTCCGAACGGTACGACCGCCAGCTCGAGGATGTCCTTGGGCTGCAGAGCGAGTTGGCCGCGTCCGTCGCACGGGAGATCGCCATCCAGATCACGCCGACCGAGGCGACGCAGCTCGCGAAGCGCGCCGTGGTGAATCCCGAGGCGCATCTCGAGTACCTGAAAAGTCGTCACTCGTTTTTCGCCGGCTCGCCGCAGGCCGTGGAGATGGGATTGCGCCACGCACGGCGTGCCATCGAACTCGATCCGGCGCTCGCACCCGCCTGGTCCGCGCTCGCCGACTGCCACATTTCCCGTGCCTCGCGCGGCATGGCGCCGCCCGCCGAGGCCATCGCGGAGGCGACCCTGGCCGCGAACAAGGCACTCGAGCTGGACCCGTCACTGGCCGATGCGCACGCCTCGATCGGCATGATCCTGCCGTACACGGGCGATCTCGCGGGCGGTATCCGCGCTCTGCAAAAAGCCATCGAGCTGAATCCAGGCCTTGCCATGGCGCACAGCGTGCTTGGTCGCATGTTCTATTCGCATGAGCGCCACGAGGAGGCGCTCGTCGCGAAGAACAAGTCGGTAAGTCTCGATCCCCTCTCGATGCTCATCCGCACCGGCGTCGGCGATGCCTACTACTTTGCGCGGGCGTATGAGAAGTCGGTCTTTCACTACCGGATGGCCCTGGAGCTCGATCCCCGCTTCGATGGCGCCCACACCGATCTGGCTCGATCACTCGAGGCGCTGGGCCGCTACGACGAGGCGCGCGCCGAATACGAGGAGGGGCGTCGGCTCGCCGGAGGGGTTGCCGGTCCGTCGTTCGGGCTCGCCCATCTCGAGGCGGCCAGCGGCAACGAGTCGGAAGCACGGCGCATCCTGGCCGAGCTCACCGAAGCCCGATCCAAACGCGTCGTCTCGGCCTGGGGTATCGCGGCCCTGCATGCCAGCCTCGGTGACATCGACGAAGCCTTTCGGTGGCTCGACATCGCGGTCGACGAACGCGCCTCCGGGCTGATCCTGTTGCGGGTGCATCCGCGCCTTGCCTCGATCCGAATGGATCCGCGCTACGCACCGCTGGTGCGGAAGGTCGGGCTGGAGTCGGCCTGAAGGCTTCGTATCCGGGGTTCGGCTCATCGATCACCAACCAGCCTTACCGGGTGCGTAAGCAGAGAAGTGATTGAGCTGGACCTGGATCCCGAGCCTATCCGGGGTGACCTGGCCTCCAACTTCAACCCAGATGTCAACGGCACTCATGGGAGAGGCGGCATCCCAGAACATGGTGTAGCCGGCGGGGTTGTCCAGGTCCGAGAAACGGGTGACCAGGGTTACCGGATTCCTGAAGTTGATCCCGTGCGGCTTGAGCTCGCATCGGACAACTCCGTCATCGCTCTCGTCCTCGACCTGGATGGTCGTGTCTTGATAGAGTGCTCCGGGGGGAATGATCACGGTGTGCCGTCCAGCGGTCACCACGCCCCCATTCGAAGCGACGATGAATTTTTCGGTCTGTTCATCGCCACCTCCGTCACCACTATTACTTCCGCTATCCAGCGGGTTCAGCGTCGTCGGCGTCGGGACAAGAACGATGTTCTGCGACGCGAGAGGCGCCGTGGCCTGATCCTGGCTGCCGCAGCCAAGATGCGCAATGGTCACGATGACAGTGCCCGTAATGAGGAGCGGGGTGAGCTTCCTGCATGCGGAAAGGCTGGACAATCTCATGCGAGTCCTCCTTCTCACGGACATGCCCGCCGGATGTAACTTTCGCGGGTGGCTTTGACGCCGTTCAATGTTCAAGCAACTGCCATACCGGGCGCGTGGCAAGTCGGCAAGCCGGCGCCCCAGCCACGGGAACTCATGATGCGGCAGGATGTTCGCGCTGCCGACATGGACAACGTGATTTTGGATTTTCCGGGGACCGACGGGTCAGATCCCCCGGCCTGCCGAGGCGCCCGCCATTGATCGCAGTCAACTGGTACTGGTGGCGCGATCTGGAGGCGGTCGGCTCGATTCAGCCACCTGGGGCAACGGCCGCAGGGCGGGTTCGAGTTACACTTCGGTGGAGTGAGGGGCCCCTGATCCAGGGCGCCGGATCCGCGAGGCCAAGGGCAACCGATGCGAGACCGATTCCCAGCCATCGAACCGTACGATAGTGGCCGGCTCGACGTCGGTGACGGCCACCAGATCTACTGGGAGAGTTGCGGCAATCCCGATGGCAGGCCCGCGATCTACCTCCACGGGGGCCCCGGATCGGGCTGCACTCCGGGTCAGCGCCGATTCTTCGATCCGAATGCCTATCGTGTCGTCCTGTTCGACCAGCGCGGGTCGGGCCGCAGCCGTCCACTGGCCGGTGAGCTGGACGTCGATCTCACCACCAATACCACCGCGCATCTGATCAGCGACATTGAAGCACTCCGCCGGCATCACCAGGTCGAAAAATGGACCGTCCTGGGCCTGTCGTGGGGAACGACGCTCGGCCTGGCCTACGCCCAGGCCCACCGGAATCGGGTCAACGCCCTCGTGCTGGCACTGGTGTCAACCACGTCGCGCCGCGAGGTGGAATGGATCACGCGCGATGTAGGACGCCTCTTCCCGCGGGAGTGGGATCGTTTCGCC
>JAWXBZ010000107.1:0-14196 GCA_034440375.1 Candidatus Eiseniibacteriota bacterium | reverse complement strand
GGTCAACGCCAGTCCCGACTCTTCACCTGTCCCCCGGTTATTGACTCCGGCTACCGGCATATTTCAAAATTGCGGAAACCAATGGCGTCAACCATCCTGCCCCGGATTCGAATCCGCACTCATCCCGCAGGTGTCGGTTGGCGCCCTGACCCAGGAGGTAGTTCGTGGGGGACAAGTCGCCGAAGTCCAATGATCGAAAGAAGAAGCAGGACGCCGCAGCCAAGAACCAGAAGCAGGCCGGCAATCAGGCCAGGGCGAAACAGGCTTCGGACCTGCCGCTCAAGAAAAAAGGGAAATAGCGCCGCCGACAAGCCTGTCACAGACATGATGAATCCCCCCGGAAAAGGCTCCACCGGGGGGATTTGTCATTGGAGAGGGTGCGCCAACCGGGCAAGGGGACTTAGTGGCGGGAGCTGGGCGATGCCGTCATCGCTTGTTCCCAGTTCAGCAGCATCCGTAGCTCCCTTTGGCCGACGCCCGCTCCGGAACTCCGGAGCGCCACGAACCTACCGTCCGGCGCCACGTCGAAGTCCCGCGCGCGGGTCACGCTGAATCCGCCGTCGAACAACCGGACGGGATTCCCGACCTGGAGCGTGGGCCCGGTCTCGATCGCCACGACCATCATCGCGGTCCCGGACACGAAAAAGAGTTCACGCCCGTCGCGCGACCAGAGCGGGCTGCCGCCCCCGCCGGTGGATACCTGCCAGGTCGTCCCGGTGTCGGGAAAACGCCGCATGAACACGTCCGCGGATCCGGCCTCGTTCGAAGTATAGGCGATCCAGCCACCATCGGGAGAAATCGCGGGATCGGATTCATTGAACTCCGTCGCCAGGAACACGACGGGCGGGGACGAACCATCCATCGATTTCGACCAGATGTCGCTCCGAGTTCCCCGACCGTTCCGGGTAAAGACCAGCCGATTTCCTCCGCCGGACCAGGATTGAGGCGCGCCCGGATCGATCCCATGAAAAATGGTCTTCATCTCGCGCGCCCCCTCGACCGTCAGGCTGACCATTTTCGGTGGGGCATCCACCTGCTGACAGGCGATGCGCGAGCCGTCCGGGGACCAGATGGCATCGTGATTATCGCCGGCCTGAACCGCCCGGGAGAGGACGCTGCGCTCGACATCGAGCATCCAGAGTTCACAACTGTCGCCGACTTTCCGCAGGAGAACTCGCTTGCCGTCCGGCGAGACGCGCGGCTGCATCCAGGGGCCGCGCGTTTCCATGGCCGGCGTCGTGGCTCCCTTTCGATCCAGCCAGACAATCTCCTCCCCCTCACCGGCGCCGGGGAGCGGCACGTAGAGGAGCTTGCCGTCGTTCGACACGTCAAAGCAGTAGTTGTTATCAACCCGTTCGGTCAGTGGAACCGCGGGTCCGGTGACCACCGCCTTGACCGGGTCGAACGGCGCCGCCAGCACGGCCTGCGATTCCGAGTCGAAATAGAGCAGGTGCCCCGATTGGACATAGGTGCAAATAAGGGCGTTGTCGATAACCAGGTGGCGCGAACCGTCCGCGCGAACTGCCACGATTTGCCACGACGGATTCGTACGCCTGGAGAGTGTGATGAGCACCGTCTTTCCATCCGGCAGTATGTCCGGCCCCCAGGCCTCGATCTCGCCGTTCGTTGTGTCGATGGCCGCCACCACCTCCGGCTTGCCGCCGGTGGCCGGGACGCGGGAGAGGGCCGTCAATCCGTCGGTACCACCGGAGCGCGGCGTGTAGTAGATGGTCCCGTCCTGGCCCCAGTCGGCGGCGGCGATGCGCGGCTCGTTCAAGATCGTCTGGGCTACACCTCCGTCGATCGGCACCTTCCTGATACCGGTCGACGTGATGAAACCCAACCAGGCACCGTCCGGCGAGAAGAATGGGGCTGTACCATCCTCTGTCCCCTCGATGGGAGCCACCTCGAACGATGCAAGCCGTCGCCGAAAGATTCCACGGGAACCCCCGTCGCGCGCGCTGTAGATGATCGATTTTCCGTCGGGGGAAATCATGGGTGTCGACTGTCCCTGGAGATCGGCCATGCCGACCGTGTAGCGCTGCATAGGTTCCGGAGGAGCCGAGTCCCGACCAGGAAGCAGCAACATGACGAGGATGGTGGCCAGAACCGCCGCCGCGGCCGCCAGCACCGGGAGAATCCAGTGCCCCTGCCGCTGGACCGCCGGAATCCCCGGTGTCGCGACACCGGACATGGATGTCGCGCCCTCGGCCATCCAGGCCAGCTGAAGTTTCACATCGTGCGCGCTCTGCACGCGATCGGCCGGGTCCTTGGTCAGGCAGGCCCCCACCAGTCGGTCGAGCGCCGGGGGCATCATCGGCGATATCTGCGATACCGGCAGTGGTTGCACATGCATGATCGCCGCGATCAGGCTGGCCTGGCTCGTCCCGTCAAACGCGCGCTTCCCCGTGGCCATTTCATGGAGGACGCACCCCAGCGCCCAGAGGTCGGCCCGCGCGTCGGCCTCCTTCCCCTCCAGCTGCTCCGGCGACATGTACTGAAACGTGCCGACGATCGTTCCTTCCGCGGTCAATGCCTGAGCCATGGTCGGCGAGGTCGTCAGTGCCGCCATCGTGACGCCCGATCCGCCCCCTGGCGCGAGCCCGGTGGCGCGAGCCAGGCCGAAGTCCATCAACTTGGCACCGCTCTTCGTGAGCATGACATTGCCCGGTTTTAAATCGCGGTGGATGACTCCCGCGCGATGCGCACGATCCAGCGCGTCGGCTATCTGGGCGCCGAGCCGCAACACCTCGGTTGTCGGCAAGTGACCTCGCGCCAGCCGCTCCGCCAGCGTCTCGCCGTCGACCAGTTCCATCACCAGGTAGTCGGTGTCACCCTCGCGCCCAACATCGAAAAGCGTGCAGATGTGGGGATGATTGAGCGAGGAGATGGTCCTGGCCTCCCGCTCGAAGCGGGCGCGAACTTCCGGGTTTTGAGACAGATGTTGCGGCAGGACCTTGACGGCGACATCGCGCCCGAGACGCGTGTCCCTGGCGCGATAGACCTCGCCCATGCCCCCGGCGCCGAGGGGCGACACGATCTCGTACGGGCCAAGGCGCGTACCGGGGATCAGGGTCATCGCGACAGGGGATTCTCATGCTTGATCCCGGGGAATCTCCGAAAGTCATTGTCGGTGGAGTAGAGGGTGGCTCCATGTTCGATGGCCAGTGCCGCGAGGTGGGCATCCGAACTCAGGTTTCCCGCGGTGCCTGTTGTCGAAAGGATGAGACGAAGAATCGGCCAGTGTGCGGGGCCGGGGGCCACGGTTTCAGCGCACGGTTGCCGCAGCCAGGAATCAACGTATTGGACAGCGTCCTCCGGCTGGAGTTGGTGTCGCAAGATACCGGGACGCGTAGTGATACGCAGAAAAGCGAGCAGCACGATCCAGGCGAACCCGACCGCTTCGTCGCCGGAGAGCGTCTGCTCCAGCCATCGTCGCGCCCCCCCATGATGAGGTGAGTCCGCATCGACCGCATAGATCAACAGATTCGCATCGACCAGGATCACTTCCGAAGCTCCAGCTTTCGCGCGACCTCGATGTCCTCAAGGTGGTCGGCCAGTTGCAGGGCTTTGTCCAGTGTCACCCCTGCCGCGACGCCCCCCAGATGAGCCGGTCGTAACGTGTATTTCTTGACGCCTTTCCGACCCGACCGGGACAGTCCAGCTCGCAGCGTCTCGTTCACGACTTCCTTGAAGGATTTGGCCGAACGGTGCGCAAGATCCTTGAGGGCCCGGACCAGGGCATCGTCAAGAGTTAATGTGGTTCGCATTGAGACATCTTAGCATACGATCTACGAGCATCACGATGCCGGGTGGCGCCTCCGGAGCCGGGAGCCCAACTCATTCAGGCTCCGCCAGCCCCATCTTTTCCAGAAGTGCCCGCCACCGTGGATCGGCATGAAGCGAACGGAAGAGCGGTTCGGGCTTCACGAATGTGAGGCCCGAGTCACGCTGCGTGTAGGCGCGTTCCAGCCATTTGAATGCGGCATCGGTTTCGTTCCGGGCGACGTGCATCATCGCGAGCTGGTAGGCGGAGTCGTTTGGCGAGCCGACCGTGAGTTCATGGAGTGCCCGATCCGAATCTTCCCCATGTCCCAGGGCGTGCTGAACGATGGCAACTCCGCACAGGCGCCCCCAGTTGGTCGGTTCGCTCCTGGCCACGGCCAGGGCCTCATCCCCCCGCCCTTCTGCGAGAAGCACCATTGAGAGAAGGTAACGGAGCAAAACGACTTGTGGCGAAAGCTCCACCGCCTTCTGAAACGCAGCCTCGGCCAGTGGCAGAAGGTCGGCCCCCCGGTAAAAGCGCCCGAGGTAACCGTAGCCGGAAACGTTCAGCGGATCCAGCTCGATCGCTCGCAGGCCCAGGGTCACGGCTTCGGCCGGTCGACCAAGGAGGAACGTCAGCATCGCGACCGCCCGTACCACCTCGGGGTTGTTCGGGGCCAATTCGAGCGCCCGACGAAACGACCGGTCGGCGCCTTTCCAATCCCAGTCGCACCACGATTGGACCGTTCCCATGGCCAGGTGGGCCTCCGCCAAACCGGGTTCCAACGCCAGCGCCCGTTCCGCCGCATCACGGGCCCGACCGTAGCCCTCTTCCAGCGTGGCCAGTCCCAGGGCAGCCTGCAGCTCTCGGGCGCGTGACAGCGATGCCCACGCGAGCGCGTGCCGGGGGTCAAGTTCCAGCGCCTTCACCAGGTACTCGACTCCCCGGTTGATATCAGCACTCGTCAAGCGGTCGACGAGGAACCTTCCTTGTAAGAAAAGGCCATGCGCCTCGCCGACATCGCCGCGCCCCCTGGCGGCCGCCGCGACTTCCGCTTTCACTTCGCCGCTGGTTCTCGAGTCCGGCTCCTCACCGAGGAGCGTGGAGCGCAACTCCTTCACGACCGACTGTGCGATGTCGTCCTGCACGGCGAAGATATCTTCCAGCGTCCGGTCGTAGGTTTCCGACCAGAGGTTGAAGCCATCCGATACCTTGACGAGCTGAACCGAAATCCGCATCCGGTTTCCCGCCTTGCGAACGCTCCCCTCAAGAAGCGTGGCGACATTCAGCTTCTGGCCGATGACCGCCAGGTCTTCACTCTTTCCCTTGAATTGAAACGAGGAGGTACGGGCCGCCACGCGCAGGCCCTTGATCTTGGCCAGCACGTTCAAGAGCTCGTCGGCCAGACCGTCGGCAAAGTACTCATCCTCTTCGTCGCGGCTGCGATTGACGAAGGGGAGTACCGCGATCGACGGCGCCTCCTCGATGGGAGCCACCGATGGTGTGCGCCCGCTCGAAGACCCGGCCGTTCCGGTCTCCATGGTGCGCTTGACCAGGCGAAGTTCGTTATGGACATCCAGGGCCGTCTGCATCCGATGCCGCGGATCCTTTTCCAGGCAGCGCTTGATGATTCTGACCAGGTCATCCGGCAGGTCGCCCGGTCCACTCCGGAGCGGCACCGGCGTATCCCGCAGGATGGACGAACTGACATCCGCAAAGGTGGATCCGCCGAACGGACGGCGCCCCGAGAGCAACTCGTACATCATGATGCCGAGCGCAAACAGATCGGCCCGCGCATCCACCGCCTCGCCCCGTACCTGCTCCGGTGCCATGTACGGCACCGTCCCCACCACCTGTCCGGCGGTGGAGATCGGCGACACCAGCGTCGACGCCTGGGTCGCGTCCAGGTCCGAGTCCGCGGTCGCCAGCTTGGCCAGGCCGAAGTCGAGCACCTTGATCCGCCCCTCGCGCGTGACCATGACATTGGCCGGCTTCAAATCACGATGAACCACGCCGCGCTCGTGCGCCGCCACCAGGGCATCGGCCAGTGGAATGGCCAGATCGAGCACACGACCGGTTGGCAATCCGCCGGGCGTGACCAGTCGGTCGAGAGTCTGCCCCTCGACCAGCTCCATGGTCAGAAAGCGGATGCCACCGGACTCCTCAACCGAGTGGAGCGTCACGATGTTGGGATGATTCAGCCCGGCGACGGTCTGCGCCTCGCGCTCGAACCGGGCCAGTCGATCGGGATGGGCGGCCACGTCTTCCGGCAGTACCTTGATGGCCACATCGCGGCCCAGGCGCGTGTCCCGCGCGCGATACACCTCGCCCATGCCCCCGGCGCCCAGGGGACCGATGATTTCATAGATCCCGAGGCGGGTGCCGACGGTGAGTTGCATGCGGGGCATTGTACGTCAACCCGGAGTCACGTCAGGAGTCGACGACTGTCCCGGGAGACCCCGTCGGCTCATCCTACTTCGCGATCGTCACCTTGACGGGCTCGGCCGCCACGCCTGCGGCCGTGAGTCGGGCGAAGTAGACGCCCGACGGCAAGGATGCACCATCGGTGGAACGGCCGTCCCAGGTCGTTTCGTACCTGCCTGGGAGGACCACGCCATCGATCAGCCGGGCTACCTCGCGGCCGCGCACGTCGAACACTGACAGGCGCACGGGCACCGGGGCGTCGGAGGCCGGCCACACATCGCCTTCCCTTGGCGTGGTCAAACCGGTGCGGGGCACGACGTAGGCGATCCGCGTGATCGGATTGAACGGATTGGGCCAGGCGCGCGTAATGACCGGGCGCGCGCCAATCGGCGCCTGGGCGTCGTCGGGCGTGCCGACGGGCAGCACGTTCGGGTCCGGGACACCGTTGCCATCCAGGTCGACATACAACTTGTAGTACGAGCCGATGGTCGGCAGGTTCGTGCCGACCGGGTTGTTCGGCATGACATCGCCGCCGAGTTCGCCGGTTGGTTCCGGGTCGTAGCAGATGGAGGCCACGAAGGCGAGTTGCGTGCCGGGCGGACACTGATTCGGCCCGAGGCCATAGATGGCGTCCCAGGGAATGGCAATCTCGGTGCCCGACTGCGTGCCGTACGTGTGGTTCGAATCCCGCCCGAAGACGGCCAGGCTCGACAGGTCATTGCTCGTCGTCGCGCCGGTGATCTTGAAGAGCGAGGAGCTGTCGAACGGCCCCTGGTGCTGGTAGGTGCCCCACTGGAGGTCCGGCTTGAAACCGGCCCCGGTGAAGGTGGCGCCCCGCTCCCACGAGTTGATGGCCGTCAGGTTGGCAACGCCGTTGCCGCCATTCCAGTCGGTGTCGATGTACAGGATCCACGAATTGCCGCTGACCTGGCCGTCGATACCAACGTAAAGATACGAGGCGTCCCAGCACACGTGGAGGGCGTCGAGCTCGTTGGCGCTGCTCCACTGGCTGTCGTTGTCGGGGTCGTCAACGATACGCGAATCCGGCACCCACTCCACCGGGTCGATGCGGCCGTCGATGGCCACCTTGGTGGCCGCTTCGAACGTCACCGGCTTGTTGTCGAGATGCGTCACGAGCAGGTTCGGATTGTTCAGTGGATCGGTCACCGCGCCTGAGTCGAGCATCAACTCGATGGCGGAGGGATTCAAGGCTTCGATTGCAGCGGCGGCGGCGGCGGACAGCTGCAGGTCGATGGTGACGCCGTTGACAACCGAGCTGACCACATCCGCGGCGCTCAGGGTGACGTCGGCCACGCCGTCGTTGTCGTCATCGAACTTGATCTTCGTGCGGATGACGTTGTCGTACTTCGTCACCTGGTTGAAGCGGATCGAGAGGCGGTTCGGCGTCGGGTAGTACGACGCGCGCACCGGGTCGGGCCCGAGCTGGTCCACCAGCTGGTTGCGCAGCGCCAACAGCTCGGGGATGTGTCCCTGCGCGTTGGGCGCCGAGGTGAATCCGCCATACACGTAGAGTTCGAAGGCGCCGTCACCGTACAGCTCGTCACCCTTCAGGAGCGTCAGGCTGTACTCGAGGTTGTGTACGGCCCCGGCACCGCCGACGCCGTTGGTGCCGCCGACCACCACCGCGCCGGTGGCGTTGGTGCGCGGGTTTTTGAAACCGAAGTAGCCGCCGTTGTTCGACAGTCCGTCCGGATCCCAGATCCGGTCCATGGTGGCGTTCCAGGTCAGGTCGACCAGGTCGGGCGTGAAGGCCGATTTGACGTAGGCCCGTTCGCCGAACGTGTTGTAGATGACATCGAGATAGGGCTGGCCAAGCGTCAACCGGATCCGCTTCTGCACGGCGGCATGCGTCAACTTGAGTTCGACCGTGCTCCCGGCGCCGGTCACGACCGACAGGCCGTACAGGTCGTGCTCGCGGTCGATGCCGGCCACCGACACGTCCGAGAGGCCGGCGATGTGGTTGACCTCGTTGTAGTCCCCGTCCGTGTCGGCCCAGTAGACGTTGTCGTTGCTGACAACCGAATAGTTGTAGTCGACCCCCTTGGCGAATAACCACTGGAGCTTGCCGCCGATCGACTCGAACACGGCCAGCAGCCGGTCGTTGTAGATGACCGCCTCCTGGATGCCGTCGTCGTCGAAGTCGGCGAGGTAGGCGCCGGTCGAGGCGCCATACAACCCCCCGGCCCACCGTGCCGCCTCCGAGTGGGCGTTGGCGTTCTTGATGTGGTTTGTGTAGTGGTGCTGCCACCCCGATATCTCGCCGTTGTCATGCCAGCCGGATTCGTGCAGGTTGGTCATCATCACGTACCAGGCACCTTCGGAGATGTTGTTGACCGGCACCCCGGTCAGCTTGGTGTAGGCGTTGTTCCAGATCTGCCCGTAGTTCCACTTCGGCATGTGGGCATCCTGATTGTTGGGTCCCGTGTAGGCGGCCCAGTCGGTATACCAGAAGTTGTTGCCACCGCCGTAGCCGCCGTAGCCGCCGAGGAGGCCGTACGTGCCATTCTGCAGGGAGATGGCGCCCCCGCCGAATCCGCCCAGCGTGTCGTTGACCTTCCACACGCTGACGGTGGCCGAGTTCATGTTGCAGCGGCGCAGGATCTCAATGTAGTTGTTCAGCGCGGCGGCATTCCCTGCCCCCTGGCTGACCTCGGCGCAGAACTCCCAGTCGTTGCCGTAAACGATCAGCTCGTCGGCACTGGAATTGATGATGCGGTTCCACGCGTTGCCGTAGTCATAGTTGACCTCGCCGACGAAATTATTGTCGATGGGGATGACCTTGAGGCCGTTGCCGAGCGTGTAGATGTGATGGTCGTCGAATGCGTTGTTTTTGTAGCCGCAGTGAATGTAGTCGTCCAGGATTACCGCCTGCACGCCGTTGGCCTGGAACGCATTGCCGATCCAGTCGATAACGCCGTTGTTGGCGGCCGTTCCGTTGCCGTCGTTGTCGGGATTGTCCAGCCAGACGCGCTCGGGCACCCAGGCCACCACCGCGTTGCCGCCGTAACGGAAGTTCGTCATGTCGGTCTCGCGATCGACCGACCAGGAGTTCATGCTGTACTGGAAGAACGGCATGATCTGCTGGGACCACGCCGAGGTAACCATCTGGGCCCACCCCTGAGTCACGCCGGTCACCAGGTAATCATTGAACGTCGGGTCGTGCCATTCGGCGGCGGTCTGAAGCGTGGCGGCCATGTGGAAGTTACCGGGCACGTCATAGTAGTCGTGGGCGGCCAGCAGTTCGTCGAAGCCGTCATCGGGGTTGTTGGGATCGCCGTCGAACGTCGCATTTTCGCCACGCTCGCCGCGGAATACCGTGGTGTAGGTCAGCCCCTGGTTGCCGTGCTGTACGAACACCACGTTGTGCGCACCGGCCGGGCTCTGCGGTTCGTTGGTGGCTTCGATCGTGTCCTCCACCCGGCCGGCTACCGTGGACAGCACCAGATATCGGATCGGCGTGGCTTCCTCGCGGGCCGCTTTCGGCGCGACGAGCCCAAAGGCCAAGGTCGGTGCACCGGCGGCGGCGGTCACCGCCCTCCGATAGCCGGCTCCCAAGTCGATCACGGCTTCACACATGTCCCAGCGCGTGGCAAAAGCCACTCCGGCCACCTGCTCGCCCGGTTCGAGGTTCACGGCGAGCGACGAGGGCTTGCCCGCGGCGTCCACACCGAGGAGATGACCGTCCAGCCGGCCATCGACGCCCCGTTGAAAACGGACCGCGCGATCCCACGCGATGTCGGTGCCGGCGGGAGAAAGGCCGTCGGGAAGCACCTGGCTGCCGCCGTCCGCGTAGTCGATGAGGACATACACCGCCGCATCGGGACGATCAAGCGCTTCGCGGGCCACCGTGGGAAATCCGGGGCGGGCCAGGTCGACGCGGAGGTCGAGCCCGGCCTCGGTCTGGTCGGCGTGAAAGCCCATGAGGTCGGCCTCGGAGTCCCGACCGCTTGTGCCGTCGTACACCGGGTCGAGCGCCTTCAGTGACAGCGGGGCCCACGCGGCGGGATTTCCCGACACGTGATCAGCGGCCGATTCGGCGCGCGGTGGCGCCGCTCCAGGCTTGACGACCTGAAGCAACAGGAGAAGACAGGGGCTGGCCAGGACGGCCAGAGAAAGGAGTTTGCGGCGGGTGGGACGAGACATGGACGGAGGTCCTCCAAGGCGTGACGCCGGTGTCCGTTTCGAATGATGCCTGCGGGGCCGGTCACGTGACCAGTGGACCGGTCCAAGTCACTGAATTGGTAATGGGTAAGCTAAAACCAGTATAGCAACAGCCGCCGATCCCGTCGGCAGGAAATCACATTGCCAGGCGGGTCGGCGCGGGGGCCAGGCCGCTCAGCGGGGCACCAGCTCCCAGACTCCAAACCCCCAGGGACCCAGCTCCACCTCCGTCCCCCGCGCCTGATCCAACAGGTCGGTCCCCGCGAGGGCGGCCCGGCTCACCAGCCGGGGCCGCAACAAGCCTTTGCCCGACGCCCCGGGGTCGCCTTCCAACTCGATTCGCGTCCGCACCGTTTCCCCACCGGGGTTGGCGACGATCATGGCGGATAACCCGCCCGACGGATCCCGCCGCTCAAAGACCAGGAGTCGCGCATCGTCGGCACGACCGGCATGCAGGCTCGGCGCGGCGGGTTCGTCCGGCGCGGAGAGGGCCGGCAGCTCCCGCCGCAGCCGGATCAGATCACGGTGCCACGACAGGAGCGAGCTCGGATCGCCGTTTTGAGCCTCGACAAGGTCCCAGCGCATCGGGCGCCGGATGTCGGGATCGGGCTTCATCCCCTCCATTCCGATTTCCATGCCGTAATAGATGAGCGGCGTCCCGGGGAGCGTGAACAACAGGCCCGTGGCCAGCCGCTGGCGCTCCGGGTTGGCGCCGAGGACCGAGGCGATCCGGTTGTTGTCGTGATTGTCGAGAAAGCGGACAAGCTGCGCGCCGGGAGGATAGATCTGACGAACGGCGGCATATTCCGAAAGGTATTGCGCCGGCGTCTTCTTCCCCCCCAGCAATTCCAGAGTGGCGTAGTACAGCGGGTAATCGAAATTCATGTCGTACTGGTCATGGAAATACGACCCGATCGTCTCGGCGTTGTCCCAAACCTCACCGAGCAGCAGGAAGTCCGAACGCAGTCCCTTCACCTCGTGGCGGAGTTCGCGCCAGAAATCGTGCGGCGGTCCCTTGGCCACATCGAAGCGAAAGCCGTCCACGCCATCCGTCAAGTCGCCGTCGTTGTCCAGGTCCAACCAGAAGCGGGCCATCTGGAGGAGCCGGGCCCGCATCTCGGCCGATCGGAAGTTCAACTCGGGCATCTCGTCGATGTTGGCGAAGCCGGCGTACGTTTCGTTGCCCGCATCCTGGAACTTGTACCAGGACGAGTATGGAGACGTCGGATTCCCCCTGGCAGCGAGGAACCATGGATGCTGGTTCGAGCTGTGATTGGCGACATAATCGAGCACCACCCGGATCCCCCGGCGGTGCGCCTCGGCCACAAACGTCCGATAGTCATCCAGCGAGCCGTAGTCGGACTCGATCCCCTCGTAGTCGGTGACGTCATAGCCGTGATACGACGGGGATGGGTGGACCGGCATCAACCAGATGCCGTCGATCCCAAGGTCCTCGGTGGTGGCCGGGTCACCGTCGTTCAGATAGTCGAGTCGCCGCGTCAATCCGGTGATGTCGCCGATCGAGTCGTCGTCCGGGCCATCCTGGAACGACCGCACGAACGCCTCGTACAGGACCGCCCGATCCCAGAACGGTGGAGCATCGACGCGGCCCGTCCAGCGGTCGAGCGTCACGCCGATCGTTCGCGACAGCGGCGCCGCTCCCTCCAGTTCGATCTCGACCGTGATCAGCCAGTCGCCGTCTTCCAGGTCGGGCGGCAGGGGTGCCGACACAGAGTGGGTGGCCGGGTCGATCGCGGCGGCCAGCGTCCAGCTACGCCGCCCGAGCCAGTCGGCCAGGCGGATCTTCGCGGTCCGGATGGCGTGCCCCTCGGGCATGATGACCACGGCCATCGTCGACAGGCTGGTGAGCCGTGCGCCGTCGGCCGGCACGAACGAGCGGAACCAGGGCTCTCCTGGCCGCCGGGTGACGAGGATGCCATTGTTGAAGTTATTGGGATCGGTCGCCTCGGCGTGGGGATCAGTCACCCATTCGGTGCCGTTGATAACGTACTTGTACTGGTAGGTGCGTCCCGTTTCGAGCGGGGTGGTCAACGTCCACACCAGGTCGCCATCGGCATCGGTCATCGGCCAGGCCGAGCCGCTCCAGCCGTTGAACTCGCCGGCCAGGTGCACCGTCCGGGTGCCCATGGGAGCCACGTATGAAAATAGCCAGCCGTCGGCCACGGCCCGCGGTCGGAGCGGAGAGAGCTCCGCCCTGGGCGGCGCATCGTCCGGCGCCGCGGCGCGGCCGATACCGGAGCTCGCCACGAGGAGGACGAACAGGGTCAGGATGACGCGGGCGGCGTGGCACCGGCCGCCGGGTGACAGGCAGCGGTACAGGAATCGGGGCACGGCGGCTCCTCGGGGGTGGAAAACGCAACGCGGGCGGCAGAATCCTAGCAGGACCCCGGCCTCAATGCTCGTCAGCCTCCGAGTCGACCCGCAATGAGCGCCAGCAGTCGCAGCGGTTCGGCCACGCTCCAGGCCTGGGCTGGACACCCGCGCGGCGCATGGGGCGGCTCGGCGTCGAAGATCTCGGCCCAGCTGCCGACGCCATCCTCCATGAGATGCCGCGCCCCGATGGCCAGCAATCGCTCGACTTCCACCCCGGCCGATCGGCGATCGGCGCTGGTACGCCAGAGTGCTTCGAGATAAGGCCCGAGCAACCACCCCCACACGGTTCCCTGGTGATAGGCGGCGTCCCGCTGCCAGCGATCGCCGACGTAGACCGGTGCGTAGCCATCTTCGCCGCGGGCGAGGCTGCGCAGGCCGACTCCGGTGTAGAGCTCCCGCCCCGCCGTGGCCACGATGCGGCGCGCGTCATTCCGCGGCAGCAACTCGTACGGCAGGCTGACGGCGAACAGGGCGTTGGGACGAATGGCCGGATCGGGTGTGCCGTCCGGGGCGATGATGTCATGGAGATAGCCGCGCGTCTCGTTCCAGAAGGCGGCGCGAAACGAGGTCCGGACCCGCGCGGCTTCCTTTCGCCAGGCACGCGCCGAGCCGGCGTCCTTGAAGCGCTCGGCCAGGCTCGACATCTCGATCAGCGCGCCATGCCACAGCGCCTGGATTTCCACCGGCTTCCCCTCGCGCGGGGTGACGGCCCAGTCGTCGACCCGGGCGTCCATCCAGGTCAGGGCCGAGTTGGGCCAGGCCCAGGTGATCAGCCCGTCAACATCGGCGTGAATGCCGTAATCGGTTCCGGCCGGATAACGGGCCACGATCTCCCTGCCGGCGGGATAGAGATCACGGCGCACCCGCTCGAGGCTGCCGCCGGCGGCCAGGTACTGCCGCATGGCCTGAAAAAACCAGAGGCTGGCATCAAGCGTGTTGTACTCGGGGAGATCGCCGGCGTCAGGAAAGTGATTCGGCAGGAGCCCATTCCGGATGTGGGCGGCATAAGTGGACAATATCTCCCCCGCCGCATCGAGACGCCCGGTGGCCAGGCAGAGCCCGGGCAGGGAAATCATCGCATCGCGCCCCCAGTCGGTGAACCAGGGATAGCCGGCCACGATGGTCTTCTGCGATTCGCCGCGACGAACGAGGAACTGATCGGCGGCGAGGTGCAGCGTGCGGACCCACTCCGCACGCTGCAACACCGGCTTGAGCAGCGCGCGACGGCGCTCGAGTTCGGCCGCTTCCAGTTCGTCGGGCGTGCCCGCCGGGGGCTCGCCCACCGTGACGAGGAGATCAAGCGACCGGCCGGACTCCAGTGACAATGTGGCCCGCCCCGGGGCGGCGAGATCATCGCGATCGTCGAGGCCCCGTTCGATTTCCCGTTCGTGGAGCACCTGGCGAATCCAGGCCGGCTCGGCCTGCCAGCC
>JAWXBZ010000106.1:0-11699 GCA_034440375.1 Candidatus Eiseniibacteriota bacterium | reverse complement strand
GAGCGGATCCGTGGCCGACCTGCCGATCATCCGCGGTCTTGATATCACGGCGCCGGCGGCCGGGCAAGCGATCAACGATGCGGCCGCGCGGCCGGCCGCCGCGCTGGCGGCACGGCTGGCCGAATCGTCGGTAAATCTTGCCGACCGGGTTTCGGAAATCTGGGCAGCCGATCCCGACAGTCTGGTTCTGATCCTGATGACCCATGCCATCCCGGTGAAAGTCGGCCGGGGGGACATTTCGGAGCGGCGTCTCCTGGCATTGCGCGCCGTTTTGGACGATCTGGCCTGCAAGGAAATCGAGCCGGAGTATATCGATCTCCGGTTTGCCGGGCAGGTTGTGTACAAGCCGAAGCCCGCGCGAGTGGAGATCGTGGAAGTCATCGTCGAACCAAAGGCCGTGGTGAAACGCCCCCCGGCCAAAAAAGGGGCCGTCACGAAAAATGGGGTCGGCAAGAAAGGAAGTCAAGGTCGACATGGGCGTCACACGTAGTTACGTCGGGCTCGACATCGGCACGACCAAGATCTCGGTGGTCATCGCGGAGCCGGACGACCTGGGAAATCTGAAGGTCGTCGGCGTCGGCATGGCCCCCTCGCACGGGCTGCGCCGCGGTGTCGTGGTCAATCTCGACGAGACGGTCACCTCGATACGGCGTGCCGTGGCGGAAGCCGAGCGAATGGCCGGTGTGTCGGTCAAGGTCGTCTGGGCCGGCATCGCCGGCGAGCATATTCGCAGCCTCAACAGCCGCGGGGTCATCACGGTGTCGCGGCGCGATGCCGAAATCGGCCCGGCCGATGTCGATCGGGTGATCGAGGTGGCCCGGACGATGGACATCCCGGAGGACCGCGAGGTTTTTCACGTCATTCCGCAGGAGTTCACCGTCGACAGTCAGGGAGGGATCAAGGATCCGGTCGGCATGTCCGGCGTTCGCCTCGAGGCCGACGTTCACGTCGTCACGGGTGGAATGACGCCGGCCCGAAACCTTTCCCGTGCCATCGAGCGGGCCGGTCTCAAGCTGGCCGCGCTGGTGCTCGAGCCGCTGGCTTCGGCCCACGCGGTGTTGGCGCGCGAAGAGAAGGACCTTGGCGTGGCACTCCTCGATCTGGGTGGCGGCACGACCGACCTCGCCCTCTTTTACGAGGGATCGGTGCGTCACACGGGCGTGGTGGGACTGGGCGGCGTCAACATCACCAATGACCTGGCCGTCGGCCTGCGGACCGGTGTCGAGCAGGCCGAGGAAATCAAGATTCGGCACGGGTGCGCGCTGGCGGCCCTCGTGCCGGTGCACGAGATGATCGAGGTGCCCGGCGTGGCCGGCCGCCCAACCCGTGAGATCAGCCGGCACCTGATGGCCACGATGATCGAACCGCGCGTGCAGGAAATTCTGACGATGGCCCGACGGGAGATGCACCGGACCCATTTCGGCGATCGGATGACGGCCGGCGTGGTCCTGACCGGCGGGGCCTCCCTGATGCCGGGCCTGGTCGAACTGGCCGAGGAAGTGCTGGACCTGCCGGTTCGGCGGGGGGCTCCGGAGCCTTTGATACCGGGCGAAGCCGGCGATCCCCGGCAGGCCACCGGGCTCGGCCTCGTGCGCTACGCCTGGCTGCGTGACCACGACGAATACGGGATGAATGGGAACGGCGATGGGATTTTTCGAGGACTGGCCGGCGTCCGCCGCTGGTTCAGTGAGTTTTTCTAAAGATCGGAACAGGAAGGAGCCTTTCGGACATGATGATCTCAATCGTCGAACCGACCCGTAACGCCACGCTGAAGGTCATCGGTTGCGGCGGAGGCGGCGGAAATGCGGTCAACCACATGGTCATGGAACAGATGACCGGGGTCGACTTCATCATCGTCAACAGTGACCACCAGGCGCTCGACAGCGCTGTGGCGCAGTTCAGAATTCAGATCGGCAAATCGCTGACCCGCGGCCTCGGCTGCGGTGGCGTGGCCGAACGTGGCCGCAAGGCGGCCGAGGAGGATGAAGACGAGATCCGCGAAGCGCTGGCGGGCGCCGACATGGTCTTCATCACCGCCGGCATGGGCGGCGGCACTGGCACGGGCGCCGCGCCGGTCGTGGCCCGCATTGCCCGTGAACTCGGGGCGCTGACGGTGGCCGTCGTCACCAAGCCGTTCATGTTCGAGGGGCGCAAGCGGATGCGACAGGCCGAGGAGGGGCTCAATCTTCTTCGGGAACGGGTTGACACGCTGATCACGATTCCGAACGACCGCCTGTTGTCCGTGGTCGAGCGGGGCACGCCGCTGACCGAGGCCTTCAAATTGGCCGACCAGGTTCTCCTGCAGGCCACCAAGGGAATCAGCGACCTGATCATCGTGCCGGGCCTCGTCAATCTCGATTTTGCCGACGTGCGCGAAGTGATGTCCGAGCGGGGGAATGCGCTCATGGGGACCGGCATCGCCTCCGGCCCCAACCGGGCCAGCGAGGCGGCGCGCCTGGCGGTGGCGAGCCCGCTCCTCGAAGACATCTCCATTGCGGGGGCCGAGGCACTGCTGGTGAATATCTGTGGCGGCCCGGGGCTCTCACTGCACGAGGTCCAGGAGGCCAACGAGATCATCATCGAAGAGGCCGGCATGGACGCCAACGTGATTTTCGGCGCCGTCATCGACCCGGCCATGGGCGACGAGATCCGGATCACCGTTATCGCCACCGGTTTCGGCCGTAATCCGGGTCGGACGTCCATTTCAATCCAGGAGCCGGCCGATCTCAGCGTGTCGCGGTCGTTGGGTGGACGCCCACCGACCCCGGCGCGTCACGATGCCTACGAGCGGCAGCGGCCGGAGTCGTACGATGTCCCGCGGCCCGGGTTGCGGGCGACGTCAGCGGTCCCGGCCGGTTCATGGGCGGAAGCGCCGGATGTCGCCATTCCATTCGGCGAGCCGGACATGGAGGACGAGACCCGGATGCTGAAGGACGCCCAGGCGGTGGCCATGCAAAGGGTCCGGGAAAATCTGCGGCAGGTCGGAACGGCCGCCCAGCAGCTTTCAGGTCCTGCCGACATCGATCCTGAGGCCGTGGCCGCCGGGCACCTGGATGGCGAACCGGCGCGTCCTCCTTATATGGAGGCACGACTGGCACAGCCGGAAGATCTGGCCCGGACCACTCCCCGGCCGGCCGTTCGGAGCGCCGAGGAGCGCTGGAAGCGGTCGTACACCCGTGACAACCTGGACGTCCCGACGTTTCTCCGGAGGCCGGTGGAATAACCTCACGAGTTGACGGCGCGGATACAACGGATCGGCCCCCCGGCCCGTCTATCCGGCTGATGACCAGAATGCGCGTTCAGTCAGGGCCGGTCCCAGAGGGCGGGACCGGCCCGGCTTCCATCCCGGAAACTTCGGCCGCGCGCCGTCTCCGATCCCAGATCCGGGAGGAGATCCTCGATGCGGTTGATCTCCTGCTCGAGACGATCGGCTACGCCGGGATGACAATCGAGGAGGTGGCCCGCCACGTCGGCATCGGCAAGGGGACCATCTATCTCCATTTCGCCAGCAAGGAAGACCTGGCCCTCTCCTCGATCGACCGAATGATCGAACGACTCCTCAGCCGCCTCGAAACCATCGCCGACGAAGCCGCGCCGGTTGCCGATCGTCTTCATCAAATGCTGGTCACCCGCGTCCTGTTTCGATTCGATCACGTGCGCCAGGACCACCAGAGCCTCGATGAGATGCTGGCCGTCCTGCGTACCTCGCTCCTTTCTCGTCGGGAGCTCTGGTTCGAGCGGGAGGCCCGGGTGTTGTCACGGGTCGTCCAGGGCCGTCGTTTAAACGAGTGGGAAAATGACGCTCTCCGCGATGCCCGATCGCTGATCACGGCAACCAATGCCCTGCTCCCTTACAGCCTGAGCAAGTCCGAACTTGGGCGCCGATCCCTGCTCCTGGAACGGGTCAACGCGCTCTGCGACATCCTGCTGCGGGGGCTCAACCTTCATCCTTCCACGGATCGGGGCACATGAAAATGATTCGAGGTCTTATTTCGATGCTCGGCCGCATCTCCCCGATTGGCCTCTTGTTCGTCGCCGCCTCTGTGATGGCCCAGCGGCATGCCATGCCGGATCCGGTTGATCGGGTAACAAGAGCCAGCGACAATCGGGTCCTCGTGGATTCGCTGGCGGCGAATCTCACGGACACCTCCAACTGGGAGGGTACCGGCGTCGTGCCGGACATGGCCTGCAAGGCCGACGCAGCGCTGACCCTGGCCCATGTTACCGCGATCGAGAAACTGCTGTCCGGCGCCACTGATCCCGACGACAGGCAGCGACTCAGCATGGCGCTGGATGCCGTCAAGGCCGATGCCGCCGCGCCCGGTGGCGGCGCACTGGCGCCCCCCGGCGGTCGACCCCGCATCATCGTCAGAGGAAACTGAAGATGAAACTGTTCCCGGGTACTCCCTTGCGACGGATGATTGCCGGGACCATTGCCGCCGTTGTCGCCACGCTGGTCATCCTGCCGACGACCGTCCGCGCCAAGGCTCCAACGATTCCGAATACGCCCGCCGGCCAGGTCCTGGCGGAGTTCCTCGACGTGGTGGCCAGCGGCGATGCCGGGAGGGCCCGGGCTTTTCTCGCCAGCCGCTACACCGAGGAGGCGCTCGCCACACGCCCGATCGAGAACCGGCTGGAGGGGTGGCAGAATCTGATGGAGGCGCTGGCACAGCCGAAGCTGCTCGAACTGACCATGACGCCGGGCCGACCGGGACTGGTCATCGAGTCCGGCGTCACTGGCGAGGTCTTCCAGGTCGTCATCCACCAAGAGACCGAAACCCCGTACAAGATTATGGGCGTTCTGATGCAACCCACGATTCCGGGCAAGCCCGAAATCCCCGAAGGGCCGTTGAGCGATGTCACCCGCGCCGATCTCATCAACAGGCTGATCGACAAGCTCGTGGCCGATGACCGATTCTCCGGTGCGGTGATGGTGGCGAAGGATGGCAAGTCCCTCTATGAGCGCGCCGCCGGCATGGCCAGCAAATCCTACGAGGCGCCCAACCGGATCGACACGAAGTTCTGCCTCGGTTCAATGAACAAGATGTTCACGTCGCTGGCCATCGCCCGCCTGGTGCAGGACGGAAAGGTGTCGTACCAGGACAAGGTTGGTCGGCATCTACCGGACTTCGCGAATGCCGACGTGCGCGACAAGGTGACGATCCATCATCTCCTGACCCATACCTCGGGTCTGGGCAGCTACTTCGACGACCCTGAATACGCGACCGGCTGGACCACCATGCGCCACGTATCCGATTACTTAAGCGCGGTGGCCGGCGAAAAACTGGAATTCGAGCCGGGCGCCCGGATGAGCTACAGCAACTCCGGATTCATCGTCCTCGGTCTCATCATCGAAAAGATCAGCGGCATGGACTACTACGACTTCGTTCGCGCCAACGTATTCCAGCCGGCCGGCATGACCGACAGCGATTCGTACGAGAATGATCAGGTAGTTCCGAATCTGGCCACCGGATATACGATCCATTCCGACCACGGTGCTCCGGACTCGAAGACCCGACGGGCCAACTTCTACGAGCACTCCGCCCGCGGCACCCCCGCCGGTGGTGGCTACTCCACGGCCCCGGATCTTCTCAAGTTCGAGCGAGCGCTCCGGAACGGCAGCATCGTCTCGAAGGCACTCGTCGACACCGTGACGACGGTCAGGGTGGTGATGGGTCCCGGCGTCGGCTACGGCTACGGCTTCGGTGATTTTCGAAGGGGGGGGGAGGGCTACTACGGCCACAACGGCGGCGCCCCGGGCATGAGCGCCGATTTCCGCGTCTATGATGACCTTGGATACACGGTCATCGTCCTCTCGAACTACGACGGCGTCGCCGGCTCGGTGGCCGACTTCATCGACGAGCTCATCATGCCGCCACCGCCGCCACCCTCATCGCCACCCCGAAAGCCATGAACCCGATCATCCCCGAAAACACGGCCCGGCTCTTCACGATCGGCCACTCCAGCCGGAGCCTGGCCGACTTCCTCGAACTGGTGCGTGAATTCCGCCTGGAAGTCCTCGTCGATGTCCGCCGCTATCCCCGGAGCAAGCGCCACCCGCATTTCGATGCCGCCAATCTCACCCGGGCACTCGCCCGCATGGAGATTCGGTACCACCACATGCCCGAACTCGGCGGCTACCGCGAACCGTCCAATCCTGCCGCTCATCCCGCCCTCACCGAACCCATGTTCAAGGGCTACGCCGAACAAATGGACACCACCGAGTTCGCCGTCGCCCTCGGCCGCCTCCAACGCCGCTCCCTCGAAGCCCGCGTGGCCACGATGTGCGCCGAATCCCAGCCCGCACAATGTCACCGCAACCTCCTCTCCGACGCGCTGGTACGCGATGGTTTTCAGGTGACCCACATCCTGGCCCCGGGAAAGACGAAAGACCACCAGTTCTCGCCGCTGGCGCGATTGGATGGGCGGGCGGATTGTCTATGACGTGGGGGTATTGAGTTTGTAGGGAA
Organism: Candidatus Eiseniibacteriota bacterium; assembly: GCA_034440375.1. Lineage (GTDB taxonomy): Bacteria > Eisenbacteria > RBG-16-71-46 > JABDJR01 > JAWXBZ01 > JAWXBZ01. Next base: position 5,229 of record JAWXBZ010000106.1, on the reverse strand, counting down.
GCGGGCGAACGAATGAGGCGTGAAGCATGACTTGAGGGTCGTGGCCCCGGGTCGTCGTCGCCGATCAAGGTTCGTTCTACGGGGGACTCAACAGCCTCCGGCGCCGTCACCCATCTCCAATAGCAGCTCCTCGAGCCGCCGAACCACCGGCCAGGCGCCGTTTGAGGTGTTGGAGATCACGGTGTAAGTCAGCCCGGTCACACGGTCACAGGCGGAGCGACACGAGACGCCGGCGTCGTAGCCTTCCAGCATGACGGTGTTGCGGTCGGGGCGGAGCCAGAAGCCGAGGCCGTAGCTCAAGCCATCCGGCACCTCGTTGTGCGGGCGGACCATCTCCTCGACCAGCGGGCGGGGCACGATGGCCCCCGCGAACAGTGCTGGCCAGAACGCGGCGAAGTCGCCGACGGTGCTGTAGGCCCCGCCATCGCCGGAGCCGCGAATCGGGAGATGGAAATGATTGGTGCGCCAGCCGTCCCCGGCGGGCAGGTAACCGATGGCCGCGGAGCCGGGAAGCTGGTCGGAACGCAGGAACGCCGTGGCGTTCATCCCGGCCGGGTTCAAGACGCGGCGGGCGACCGCGTCGAAGTAGTCGTCGCCGGTGACGGCTTCGACCACCAGGGCCAGGACCATGTAGCCGCTGTTGTTGTACACGAACCGCTCGCCGACGGCGGACTTCATGGGATGGATCGACAGGATCGGGATGAAGTCGGCCGCCCTCGCCAGTCGATGCACCGGCACCGGCATCACGTAGTCGCCGATGTCGCCGATCAGCGACTCGTCGAGATAGTCGCCGATCCCCGAGGTGTGGGCCAGCAGGTGGCCCACCGTTACCGCCGGGTCGATCAACGGAAGCTGGTCGCCGAGCAGCGAGCGGACCTTTGTGTCGAGGCAGAGCGAACCCTCGGCCACGAGCGACATGACCGCGAGCGCCGTGAAACCCTTCGTGACGCTGGCGATGCCAAATTGTGTTTCGACCGTGTTGGCAACGAGATGGGCCCGGTCGGCCAGGCCACGGGCGCGCTCGTACAACAGCTCACCACGCCGCGAAAGATGGATGACGCCCGAGAATTCGTTTTCGTCGAGGGAGGCTTCAAGCGCTGCCTGAATTGCCTGGCTGTGAGGCGTGCTTCGCATGCCGGACCTCGCAAGTAAACGTCGACCATCCCGCCCTGCACGATCAACATACCACGGTCGAAACGACCCGGCCAGACGCATGGCGTCGGGCTGGGATCTCTCATTTCTCAGCCGGATCAACTTAAAATTAACCATGAAAAATGAGTGACTCATGGCCATATTTCAAGGTAAAATTCAACCATGATTTCAAGATCCGATCATCTTCAAGCCCTGTCCAGGCTGTTGCGACAGTATCCCGTCGTGGCAATTCTCGGAGCGCGGCAAGTCGGGAAGACGACTCTCGCGCGCCAGCTGGCAGCAGCCTGGCGCGGCCAGGTGACCTGGTTGGATCTGGAGGATCCCGCGGACAGGGGGCGCCTGGCTGATCCTGGCCTGGCCCTGAAAGGACTGCACGGACTGGTTGTCATCGACGAAATTCAGCGCGCGCCCGAGATCTTCGCCTATCTGCGTGTACTTTCAGATCGCCGGCCATTGCCGGCCCGGTTTCTCGTCCTGGGGAGTGCGGCACCGGGCTTGTTGCGACAGGGCTCCGAGAGCCTGGCCGGCCGGATCCACTTTCATACCCTCAGTGGTCTGTCGCTGGGCGAAGTCGGGATGGAGGAGACGGATCGTCTCTTGTTGCGTGGCGGCTTCCCCCGTTCCTATCTGGCTCGGTCGGCAACGGAAAGCCACCGTTGGCGACTCGACTTCGTTCGTACCTTCCTGGAGCGGGATGTTCCGGAGTTGGGGTCGAAGATCCCGAGCGCCACCTTGCGCCGCTTTTGGACGATGCTGGCTCACTATCACGGTCAGACGTGGAATGGCGCCGAGCTGGGACGAGCCTTCGGCGTTTCTCACAGTACCGTGCGAAACTACCTGGATCTCCTGACGGCCGCGCTCGTCGTTCGACAGATTCCTCCCTGGTTCGAGAATCTGTCGAAGCGACAAGTCAAGGCGCCCAAGGTCTACATCATCGATCCCGGCCTTCTGCATACGCTGCTTGGCGTTCGAACGGCGAAGGATCTTGAAAGCCATCCGAAGCTGGGGGCATCGTGGGAGGGGTTCGCGCTGGCGGAGACAATTCAGAGACTCGGCGCGGAACCCGAGGAGTGTTACTTCTGGGCCACACATGGAGGCGCCGAGGTCGATCTACTTGTTGTCCGAGGTCGAACGAGACTTGCCTTCGAATTCAAGCGTACTTCGGCCCCAGCAAGTACCCGGTCCATGCACGAGGCCCTTTCCAGCCTCAAACTGGACCGTCTCGACGTCATTTATCCCGGTGACCGGAGTTTTTCGCTGACCCCAAGTATCCGCGCGGTTGGCCTGACCCGACTGCATCAGGACATCAAGCCGCTCAGTTCAACGGCCCGATGAGGAACAAACCTGGCGACGAGGCCCGCCGATAAATCAGATCTACTCTCCCGCGTACCGTACCCGCCAGACCACATCCCCGCCGTCATCCGACACCAGGAGGGTGCCGTCGTCATCCATCAATATGCCCACCGGCCGCCCCCAGACCTCCGAGCGCGCCGGGTCCGGGTTGAACCCAACCATGAAGTCTTCATAGCCACCGACGGCCTTGCCTTCCACGAACGGCAGGTAGACCACCTTGTAGCCGGTGCGGCGGCTGCGGTTCCAGGAGCCGTGGTGGGCAACGAAGGCGCCGCCGCGATAGCGTTCGGGGAAGGCGGTGCCGGTATAGAAGTCAATGCCCAGCGCGGCCGAGTGGGATTCGAACAGGACATCCGGGACGATGGCGCGGGCCACGAGATCGGATCGCTTGGCGCCGAGCGCGCCGGGCTGGGGATTCCGGCCGATGTAGGAGTAGGGCCAGCCGTAGAAGCCGCCGGCGACGAGGCCGGTGGCGTAGTCGGGGACGAGGTCGTCGCCGAGGCCGTCGCGCTCGTTGACGCAGGTCCAGATCGTGCCGGTCACCGGCTCCCGGGCCAGTCCGACCGGATTGCGCAACCCTGAGGCGAACAGTTCCAGCCGGACGCCTCCTTCCGGAATGACGCCGGGCACGGTGAAGACATGAACCGCCGCCCGCATCGGTTCTTCCTCGCCCACATTGCTCTGGCTGCCAACCGACACGAACATCCGGTTTGACTTTGGGTCGTACACGAGATTGCGGGTCCAGTGCGCGTTGTAGCCGCCGGGTGTCAGCCAGGCGACGAACTCGGGTTCGTCCTCATACACGGTATCGCCGGCGGCATAGCGGCAGCGGAGAATCCGATCGGTGGCCGCCACATACACATGATCCCCGACCGGCTCGATCCCGAACGGGCGATTGATGCTCTCCAGCCAGGCCCAGCGCCGCTCGAACCGACCGTCGCCATCGACATCGCGGAGCAGGGTGATCCGGTCGGCATCCGACTCGGAGAGAAGCAAATCGCCGTTGGGGAGAAGGGCCATCTGGCGCGGCATCCGGAAATTTCCGGCCGCCTCGAACGCCTCGAAGCCGGGCGGCAACTGGAGAAAGTCACCCTCCGAGCGCGCCACGATGCGGGCCGGATTGACGGCCGAGGCGGTGGCGTTGGGCTTCGGCATGTCGCTCGCCCGGATGTAGTAGGTCCGGAGCGGACCGGAAGGGCCGGAGGCCTTGCCGGCGTCGTCCCCCCGGCTGCCAACCGGCTGACCCGAATTGGCCCCCCGTCCGCCAGCCGTCTGATGAAAATCCGAGCTTCTGCCGCAGGCGGGGGAAAAGATCGCGGCCACGAAGCCCAGGATCATCAGCCTGTCGATCGGGTGGTGGCGGCGCAGTCGCGACAGCATCGGCCCAGTTTAGACCATGACAGGCACACCTGGCACCCACCCCGACTTTACCGGCGCCCCGACTTCATCGAGTTGACCATTCCCACCCCCGAAGGCAGAATGGGAGTGAATCCAATCCAGATCCGGATATCGAGGAATAGATGGTCCCGATTCCAGCATCCCAATGGACGGAAACCGCGACAGCCTATCACGGGCCTTCCCTGGCTCCGCCCAGGCAATCCAATCGCGTGTCGGATCTGGCCCGCGTAGTCCTCCTCTCCGGAATCACCAAGCCGGCCAGCTGCCACGCCCTGCGGCCCTCCTTCGTTACCTATCTGCTGGAAGCCGGCAACGACATCCAAACCATCCAGGAACTCCTCGGCCACGCCGACCTGAAAACCACGATGATTTCTACCCACGTTCTCCAGCGCGGAGGGCGGGGGGTGAGGAGTCCGCTGGAGTCGCTGGCGTTTCCGTCGGACTCCCAAGCGTCAGAAGCGGCCCCGCTGTCCAGAACCCCTTCGAGACGTCTGCCCCGCATAACGCGAGTATGAAATCTAATCCAACCGGCGAATGAGTCTGCAAAATAGCAAGTTGGCGAGTTACGATCCCGATCTCCCCGGGAGTTGCGTGGCCGGGATAGACGGGCCCGGCGTGGTGGAGTTGGTGTTATCTGGACCGGTAGAAAAGAAGTTATGTGTTTGGGGGTACTCATAAACATGGGCAAATCTTTACTGGTTCTCATCCTCGCTCTTCTAGCATGCCAGACCACCGGAGCGGCGCAGCACGGGGACTCCTTAAATGCTGCGGCGAAGATGTTGCTTGGTCAGGGCAACCCTGCCGCCGCAGTGCCTGTGCTCCGAGAAGCAGCAGAAGCTGGTCACCCCGAAGCACAATGCAATCTTGCGGTGGCGCTGCTCGAGGGATCTGGCACCAACGCCGATACAGCCGAGGCGAATCGGTGGCTGTTAAAAGCTGCTGAGCAAGGCTGGGTGGACGCGCAGTTCAAGCTCGCATACAGCTATGTGCTCGGTCGGGGGATGCTGGTCGACATGGTCGAAGCGTTGCGATGGTTCGAGGCTGCGGCCAAGAACGGCGACGCCGAGGCGCAGTTCGTAATTATCGGTATGCTCATGAAAGGACAGGGAGCTAAGGCTGACCCCAAGCGGGCGCTGGACTGGGCCGAGCGCCTTGCAGTTCGGAAGAACCCGGAGGATCTTCGCACCAGCGGCCACATTACGAGCGCTCGACTGAACCTCGCTCGGATGTACCTGAATGGTGAGGGTGGAGTTGGGCGCAACGCGTTTGAGGCGTACCAGTGGCTGCTGATTGCAAACGAGAATAAGGTGGATCTCTCAATACTAG
>JAWXBZ010000105.1:0-73430 GCA_034440375.1 Candidatus Eiseniibacteriota bacterium | reverse complement strand
CGGCGGATGCTGAGGCACTCCTCGTAAAGTGATCGCGCCCGCTCATACTGACCTCGATCGGAAGCAAGGATGGCAAGTCCGGAGAGAGCCCGGGCCATCAGGGGTTCATCCAGGATCTGACGCGCGATCGTGAGGCACTCTTCGTTCAGAACGTGGGCCTGGTCCAACTCGCTCTGATACCAGGCCATGTGGGCCGCCGCGCTCAGCGCGAGACCTCGTGCGTGAGACAACCGGTCCCGCGTCATCGGGTGCGCGAGCAATCGCTGGAAAATCTGACGCGCCTCGCTCCAGTGCCCGCGCACCTCCCAGAATTCCCGGAGGGCGGCGGCCATGACCAGTCCCATCTCGATTCCAGCCTCGTCATCCATGCAGGCGGCCAGCGCCGCCCGGATATTGTCGAGATCGGTCTCCGGCCGTGTGAACCAGGTTCCCTGCTCCGATCCTGCGAAATGGGGTTCCGCTTCGAGCGCCAGGGACGAGAAATACCGGCGGTGTCGTCGCCACGCATCCGGTTCCTCACCGGCCTCCGACAGTCGGTCGCGTGCATACGTCCTCACGGTCTCCAGCATGCGGTAGCGTGCCTTTCCGGAGGAGGCACTGGCATCGGCATCGTGTTCGACCAGCGACTTGTCGACCAGCCGGCAGAATAGATCGACTACCTCCCAATCGGCGATTCTCTCACCGGCGCAAACGGCTTCCGCCGCGCCAAGCGTCCAACTCCCGGGGAAGACCGACAGGCGACGCAAAACTGCCTGTTCCTTGTCCTCGAGTTGTTCGTAGCTCCAGTCGATCAGTGCTCGCAGGGTCTGATGCCTTGGCATGGTGCGGGGCCCGCCCGTCAGGAGCTGGAATCGCCGGTCGAGGCGTTGAGCGATCTCCTCCGCCGAAAGCGACTGCGCGCGGGCGGCCGCCAATTCAAGAGCGAGAGGGATCCCGTCGAGTCGCCGGCAGATTTTGTTCACGGCTTCGGCGTTGCCAGCGGTGAGCTGGAAGTCCGGCCGAACCAGACGGGCGCGATCCACGAAGAGACGAACCGCCTCACTCTCACCACTGTCTTCGGACGAGGCAAGTGAGGCACTGGGCGGTACCGACAGAGTCGGAACGGCGAACAGTTGTTCTCCGGGAACCCGGAGCGCTTCGCGGCTGGTGGCGAGGATGTGAAGGCCGGGGCAGGTGGCCAGCAGACCCGCCACCAGATCACCGCACGCTTCGAGCAGGTGCTCGCAATTGTCGAGAACCAGCAGCGCGTTCGACGTGACCAGGTGATCCCGGAGAAGATCGAGCGGCGGGCGTGTCGGATCGCCGGTGAGCCCGAGCGCGGAGACGACCGCTCCGGTCGCCAACTCGGGGCGGCTCAAGGCTCCGAACTCGATCAGCCAGACGCCATCCCCATGATCGGGCAGCCGGCGTTCCGCGACCTCAATCGCCAACCGCGTCTTTCCGCATCCTCCGGCGCCGGTCAGGGTGACCAAACGGCCGGGGACCAGGGCGCCGGTCACCGCACTTATCTCTCGCTCACGGCCGATGAAACTCGTGACACGATGGGGCAGGTTGGTCGGGTGGGGCGAGGTGGCTCGTTTCAGCCGGGCCAGCAGAACCGACAGCCGCCGGGCTTCGATCAACTCCTCCAACTCATGACGGGCATCACCCATCGAGGGTGGTCGCTCGACAGGGTCACGGTTCAGGCAACGCTGGATCAGCCCTCGAAGGGGTGGTGGCGTCTCCACGGGAAGCCGATCGAGGTCGACATCAATCATCGTCGAGTGAATGCGTTCCCATGCGGTCTCCCCGCCGAAGACGATCGAGCCCGTGAGGACTTCCATGAGAACGCAACCGAAGGCCCAGATGTCCGTACCCGTGCCGACTTTTTCGTCGAAGATCTGCTCCGGGCTCATGTAGCCCGGAGTGCCGAGCCCCAGGTCGTTGGAGCTGATGTCGACCGAGCCGGGCGATCCCTTCGAAGTCTCCGGCACCTCCTTGCCGTCCAATTCAGACAGAGATCTGGCAAGGCCAAAGTCGAGGACCTTCACCGTTCCATCGGGCGTCAGCATGATGTTTCGCGGCTTCAAGTCCCGGTGAATGACGCCCCTGGCATGCGCCGCCTCCAGGGCACGCGCGATCTGCCGGCCGATCGACAGCGCGTCGTCAATTCCGATCGAACCTTCCTCGATCCGCTCGGCCAGCATGACACCCGGCACCAACTCCATTGTCAGGAAGTGAAGACCGTTCGACTCCTCAAGGCTGTGCACCGTGGAGATGTTGGGATGATTGAGCGTCGCCAGCAGCCGCGCTTCCTGGAGAAAGCGATCCCGACGCCAGGGCTGCGCGGCGAACTCCCCGGGCAGGATCTTGAGTGCAATGTCGCGCTCCAGCCGGGGATCATGGGCCCGGTAGACGACGCCCATCCCGCCACGGCCCAATTCGCCGAGGATCGAATAGGGCCCGATCCGGGTCTGGAAATCGGGCGAATCGGACTCGGGCATGCACCAATCTCCGGGCGGGTTGTCTCTATCCGGCCCCGATCGGAGCCGGAAAGTGATGCGATGAAACTGATTCCGGCGGGATGTCCGCGCCGGGACGGGCACTTGAGAATACACCGTCTTCGGCGACGACCAGCGTAGCCCGATGTGGTTCATTTTTCGAGCCGGATATTCACGGCCATCGCAAGCGGCTATGCTGGGTCGGCGTTTCGCTCGGTACCAAGTCTCAGGAAGGAGCACTTCCCATGCCCGATGCCCGGTTCAGCGGCCTTGACGACATACGAGCCATGCATATCCCATCCAAATTCATCCGAACAGCCGTGATTTTGGTCGTCGGACTGTTTTTTGCATTTTCCACGATTTATACGGTGGGTCCCGAGCAGATCGGGATCGTGATGCAATTCGGCAGGTATGTTCGGAGCACCGATCCGGGGCTGAACTTCAAGCTGCCGTTCGGCATCGAGACGGTGACCAAGGTTCCCGTTCAGCGCCAGCTCAAGGAAGAGTTTGGATTCCGCACCATTGAGGCGGGGATCAAGACGCAATACGCGACCGGCAAGTTCGATGAGGAATCGCAGATGCTCACCGGTGATCTGAACGCGGCAGAGGTCGAATGGGTGGTGCAGTACCGCGTCGTGGATCCCTACAAGTACCTGTTCCGCGTTCGAGATGTCGGCGGAACGATCCGGGCCATGAGCGAGGCGGTCATGCGCGGTGTCGTCGGCGACCGGACGGTGAACGAAGTGCTGACCATCGGACGCCAGGAGGTGTCCGACCTGGCTCAGCTCGAGCTGCAACGCCTGTGCGATCAATACGAAACCGGCGTCAAGGTGGAGCAGGTGGTATTACAGGACGTGAACCCGCCGGATCAGGTGAAGCCCTCATTCAACGAGGTGAACCAGGCACAACAGGAAAGGGAAAAACTGATCAACCAGGCCCAGTCGGAATACAACCGCGTCATCCCCCGGGCCCAGGGAGAGGCCCAACAGACCATTCAGGAGGCGGAGGGGTATGCGCTCGATCACGTCAACCGGGCCAGTGGCGATTCCGCCCGTTTCGTGGCGCTGTTTGCCGCCTATCGGAAAGCTCCGGAAGTCACCCGAAAACGGATCTACCTGGAAACGATGAATGAGGTGCTTCCAAAGGTGACCCGAAAGGTGATCGTGGACGAGGACATCAAGGGGATCCTGCCACTCCTGAACCTTGACAGCACACCGGCAAAGGGAGGCAACTGATGCGTATCGGATCCCTGATCCTGGCCGTTGTCCTGCTGGTTCTCGTCGGCAACTCCTCCTATGTCGTCAATGAGTACGAGCAGGTGATCATCACCCAGTTCGGCAAACCGATCGGAAGGCCGATCGATACGCCCGGACTCAAGTTCAAGATCCCGATTGTCCAGATTGTCCAGCGATTCGAGAAGCGCTTCATGGAGTGGGACGGCGACTCGAATCAGATTCCGACCCGGGACAAGCGTTTCATCTATGTGGACACGTACGCCCGCTGGCGGATATCGGATCCGTTGCTCTATTTCCAGCGCCTGCGCGACGAGCGGGGTGCCCAGACCCGGCTCGATGATATCCTGGATGGCGAAACGCGAAACTCCATCGCCAACCATGACCTGGTGGAACTCATCCGCTCATCGAACCGCACGCCGGACCCCGGCGACGATTCGCTGGATGAGGCGGCGGTGCTGGATTCAATTCAATTCGGCCGGGACAAGATCCGACAGGAGATCCTGACCAATGCCCAGCGCCGGACCACGGACCTGGGAATCGAGATCCTGGATCTCCAGTTCCGGCGCATCAACTATGTGGAAGCGGTGCGGCTGAAGGTTTACGAGCGCATGATCGCCGAGCGGCAACGGATCGCCGAACGTTTTCGGTCGGAGGGTGAAGGGGAGGCGTCGAGGATCAACGGCGAGCGCGAGCGTGAACTCAAGCGCATTCAATCCGAAGCCTACAAGACCGCCCGGGAGATCATTGGCAGGGCCGACGCCCGGACCACCGCCATCTCCGCCGCCGCCTACGATCAATCGGCCGATTCGCGTGCGTTCTATGGTTTCCTGAAGACGATGGAGACCTACAAGAACACGATCGACCCCCAGAGTCTGCTGATCCTCTCCACGAACAGTGAGATTTACCGGATGCTGAAGGGAAAATGATCCCACTATTCGTCCGTTCACGGCATCTTAGTCCCCAAGTTGCTCTAATGTAGTATGTTAGCGGACTCAACCCGTACGGCATGGCAATTGCGATGGCAACATGCAGGTAGGGGATATTCCACACTTGATGAGGAGGAAGCGACATGTGGGTTCGGAAAAGCGTTCTATGCGTGTGTCTTGGTCTTTGCGCCAGTCTGCCGGCGTCAGCTCAAAACGTTGGTGTTCTGCAGTCCGCCGAGACGATTGAGAAGGGTGTCTTCAAGCTGATGCTGGCCCCGATCATGACGTTCGGAGAGAATGGAGCCGATGACGAGTTGGGACTCTCGGCACGCGCGGGGTATGGATTCACGGACCGCTTCGATGCCGAAGCCAAGTTCGCCTTCTTTGAAAACAGCACCTACATCGGCGCCGACGGCGAGTTCTGGCTTCTGAAGGGGAAGGAAAAAGACTCTGGAGTCGATTTTTCCGTGGCGGGGGGTGTCCACGGGACGTTCGGTAAAGAGGGACGATTCGATACCATCGGGTTTGACGTACAGCCACTGTTGAGCGGGCATCTCAGCGATCGGGTGGAGTTGTACGGCGCACTGGATGCCTCGTTCGAATCAATCAAGGATCTCCCGCCCGGTGCTGACGACTCGTTCACCCGGGTGAACCTGGTCCCGGGGATCGAGTACCGCGTGTCCGAGCAAATCGACCTGGTCGGCGAGTTCGGCATCGGCCTCAACGACGATTCGCCCAACTACGCGGGGATCGGCCTGGCCTTTTACCTGCACTAGACAGCATTTTTTTGGACAAGGCGCCTCCTCAGACCGGGAGACCGGGCTGGGGAGGCGTTGCGATGATCCAGTCGATGGCATCGTCGGCGCGATAACTGGCGCGTCCGGCCAGCATGGCACGGAGATCGACGAGGTCCGACCCCGATGTGATGAGCGGCGGCTCACGCCCACCGTCCTTGCGCCACTGCCCGCGGCCAATGCTCGCCAGGAGCCCGTTGCACAGGCAGCGTCGTTGATGTGTCTGCGACTCTTCGCCTCCCTTGGTGACGAACTGTTCCACCGGTTCCGCGGCGCAGCGAAATCGGATTGATCCATCCTCACGGCTGAATGCGGTGCGCAGGTAACCCAGATCGCAGATGCGGGTGCGAGCCGCACGGCGCACATCGTCGGGATCATTCGTCATGCGAAGCGACTTGAACGGGTAATCCGTCGGGGAGGCGAGCGCGTCGGTGATGACATCCACCTCGCCCCGGTTCAGCGCGGTCAGAATACGCGCCTTCAGCGCGGGCTCGATGCCGGACTCATCGCAAAACGCGAAGAGCGTGCCCACCTGCACACCGGTGGCACCCGCATCCAGTGCTCGCCGCAAGCCACCAGGCGACCCGGTACCACCAGCCAACCAGAAGGGAAGCCCGAGTTCGCGCAACTTGTCGAGGTCGACCCTGTCGCGTTCACCATAGATCGGTTCGGAACGCTCGTTCAGCCTCATCTCGCCTCGGGGCGGCGCGTTGTGTCCCCCGGCTGTCGGGCCCTCGACGACAAAGCCGTCCACCTTTCCGCTGGATTTGCGTGCGAGCGTCAATGCCAGTGTATTGGACGAGATGATGGCCAGGAACTGCGGTCGACCGAGAGGTGCCGTCGGGGTCCAGGTCCGGTCCGGGTCGAAACGGAGCGCTTCCATGCGTCCCGATGGAAGGTTTTCAACATCCAATCGCATCTCGACGGGCTGGTGGCGGGCCAGGGCGTCGAGCACACCGGGAATCTCCCTGGGGATTCCAGCTCCCATCAGGACGACATGGACACCTGCCAGCATGGCTCCGTACAGGGTGGCCAGATTGGGCATTTGAATCTTGGTCAGGAGATTCATCCCGACCGGGCCATCATGACCCTCGCGGGCGAGCCAGACCTCAACGAATGCCCCCAGCATGCACACCTGTTCGCGGAACGAACTGAGCGGATATCGCCACATTGGCAGGAGCGCGTAGGGCGTACTCTGGCCGATGCCACCTTCGACGTAGAAACGGCGAAGGACTTCGCCGGCGACATCCGGAATTGGAAAATGCGCCATGGCCCGGCGCAATTGGCCGCCAGGATCTCCGTCCTGCAGTCGCCGGACCAAAAGTGTGTCGATGGCCGTGCCCGACACCACACCCAGGTATCCCCGGCGCGAAACAGCGCGGGCGAGGCGCCAGTCAGACACACCAATCCCCATTCCGCCCTGAATCAGCACGGGGAGTGATGTCGATAATTCCTCAGGCACCTCGCTGGAGCGGCCCGGTAAGTGAATGACTTCGCTCTCGAGCATTCGGTATCGTAAGCCAACCATCACGAGGCTAATCAGGAAATGCCTCTCTTCGGGCGTCCAGGGCGAACAATCGTGGCCATCCATGACAATTGCCGGTGAAGACCCGCTGATCGGAAGCATGTAACGAATCTGTAAAAACCCCTCCTGACTCAAGGTCCGAATTGGTCACCCGGTGCCCCGAACTCGTCCATCACGCATAATCCCCGGCGTCGCCGACTACCCTGTGGACAGCATCGCGCCCCAGAAGGAGCCTTGATCTCATGTTCAATTTGTCCCATCCATCTCGTGTCCGTCACTTGTCGGCGCTGCTCGGACTGACCGTTCTCATGGCCCCGAATCACGCCGCCTCCGCCGCCACCCCTGAACTGGGCGAATTCGGAGTTGATCTCAAGAACCGGAAAACATCGGTCCGCCCGCAGGACGACTTCTTTCGTCATGCCAACGGGCAGTGGCTCGACACTTTTGAGATCCCGGCCGACCTGGCGAGCTACGGTCCGTTCGTGCATCTCTTTCTTCGGTCGGAAAACAACGTGAAGGCCATCGTATCCGAGGCGGCGGCGATGCCGGATGTGAAGCCCGGAAGCTTGTCGCAGAAAATCGGTGACATGTACAACGACTTCGTCGACGACAAGACGCGGGAAGCCAGGGGGCTCGAACCGATGTCCGCGGACCTGGAAAAGATCAAGAAGGCAAAGTCGCATGACGATGTGGCGGCACTCCTGGCGGAGTTCTCCCGGCTCGGTGCCACGACGCCGTTCAATTTTTCCATCCAACAGGATTCGAAGGATCCAGCCCACTATCGGCCCCATCTGGGGCAGGGTGGGCTGGCGCTGCCGGATCGTGACTACTACCTGGACAGGGAGAATCCCCGTTTCGCGAATGCGCGCGAGGCGTATCAGGCTTACCTGGTCAAGCTGCTGACCTTTGCCGGTCGGTCCGAGCCGGCGCGTCGTGCCGGGGCCATCCTGACGCTTGAAACGGCGCTGGCCAAGGCGCACTGGCCCGCGGAGGAAACCCGCGACGTCGAAAAGACCTACAACAAGATGAGCCGGAAGGAAATGGAAGTACTCGCCCCGAAATTTCCCTGGGCGCCCTATCTGGCCGGACTTGAGCTAGATCAGCAGCCCGACTACATCGTCATGATGCCAAGCGCGATAGCCGGCATGGGAAAGGTATTCTCCGAAACCCCGGTCGAGGTGTGGCAGGACTTCGTGGCCACCGCCCTGCTGCGGAACAATGCCGCCTTTTTGCCCGAGTCGGTCGATGACGCCAACTTCACGTTCTTCTCCACCGCCGTGACCGGAGCAAAGCAGAAACGGGAGCGGTGGCGCCGTGGAACCCAGCTCATCAACGGCACCCTTGGGGAAGCGGTCGGTCGACTGTATGTCGAGCGGCACTTCACGCCGGAGGCCAAGTCCCGGGTGGACGAACTGGTCAACAATCTCATCGCGGCCATGGCCGAGCGAATCGACACGCTCGAGTGGATGAGCGCCGAAACCAAGGTCAAGGCGCATGAAAAGCTGGCCAAGTTCAACGTCAAGATCGGTTACCCGAAGAAGTGGCGTGACTACTTCGCCCTGGACGTCCGGAAAGGCGACTTGCTCGGTAACGTGAACCGGTCGCGCGAACTCGACTATGATTTTGAACTGTCCAAACTCGACAAGCCGGTCGATCTCGATGAGTGGTTTCTCACGCCTCAAACGGTCAACGCCTACTACAATCCCTCGATGAACGAGATTGTTTTCCCGGCCGCGATTCTGCAGCCCCCCTTCTTCGATGCCGTCGCGGATGATGCCGTCAATTACGGTGGTATCGGGGCCGTCATCGGCCATGAGATCGGCCACGGATTCGACGATCAGGGGCGCAAATCGGACGGAAACGGTGTCCTGACCGACTGGTGGACCGAGGCCGACGCCGAGCGCTTCAAGCAGCGCGCCGACATGCTGGTCAAGCAGTACTCAGCCTTCAGCCCGCTCGAAGGCATGAACGTCAATGGTGAACTGACCCTGGGGGAAAACATCGGCGACCTGGGCGGACTCGAAATCGCCTACCACGCCTACCATCTCAGCCTGAAGGGAAAGGAGGCGCCGGTGATCGACGGACTGACCGGCGACCAGCGCTTCTTCCTCGGCTACGCCCAGATCTGGCAGGGAAAGATGCGGGACGCCCTGATGGCCACGGTCATCACCTCGGACCCCCACAGCCCCAACGAATTCCGCGTCAACGGCACCCTCCGCAATGTCGACGCCTTCTACGAGGCATTCAACCTGAAGTCGGGCGATGCGATGTTCCTGGCGCCGGAGGAACGGGTCCGCATCTGGTAGTGCCGCTGAAACTCTGGATCGACGCCGATGCCATGCCCCGCGAGGTCAAGGATGTCATCTTCCGGGCGGCGAAACGCATCGGACTGCAGACGATCCTGGTAGCCAATCAGGGAATGCCGCTTCCCGCCGCCAGCCCCATGGTCACGAGCGTCCTCGTTGAGGGCGGGGCGGATGTGGCCGATCAGTACATCGTGGATCATGCCGAAGCGGCGGACATCGCCATCACGGCCGACATCCCGCTGGCGGCGCTCCTGGTTGGCCGTGGGCTGGCGGTGATCGACCCGCGGGGGCGGGAGTACACGCCCGAAAATGTGGGAGAGATCCTGTCGTCGCGGGATCTGATGTATGACCTGCGGGGAGCCGGCCAGATTACGGGGGGCCCGCCATCCTTTCATTCGCGGGACCGGCAGGCCTTTGCCAATGCGCTGGATCGCGTGTTGACGAGACGCCTGGGACAAGCCCCCGGACCTGGTGCTTCCGATTGACGGCCGGCAACAACGTCTGAGCCAATGATTCCGGGGTGCGGCGACTTCAGCTATCATTACAGACGGTAAGTCCTCAAGGGGGGCATCACCAGTTGGCTGCGGAGGATCGGATCTTGCCTCGCTCTCTCTCTCAAATTGTTTCATGGCAACAGGTTGTGGTGGCGGTCGGATTGCTCATCAGTATTGCACTGGCCGCCTGCGGCGGGGACAGCAAACCCCCACCGGTGACGGTCGAGCCGACCATGGCCAGTATCCAGGCCGAGATTTTCACGCCGACCTGCGCCACCAGCAATTGCCACAGTTCGGCGCAGGGTGAGGCCGGACTTGTCCTCGAGGCCGGCATGTCCCACCAGAATCTCGTGGGTGTGGTCCCAACGACGCGCGATGCCCAGCTCGAGGGGCTGCTCCGGGTCGATCCCAATGATCCCGACAACAGTTTCCTGATTCAAAAGCTTCGGGGCGTGCCGGCGACCAAGGGGCGTCGAATGCCGAATGGCGGGCCTTACCTCTCGGACGGCGAGATCGATGTCATCGAGGAATGGATCACGAACGGGGCGCCGGAGTGAGGGAATTTCATTTATCGCAATGGCCGATCCTGCCACGAGTCATGGCGCTGGTTCTTCTCCTGGCCAGTGGCTGCGGCAAGGATCCGGCCGGCGTCGAACAGGTCACATGCACGGACCCCGGCTCGATCTGCAGCGTCGTGGGAACGGGTGTGCCGGCCTATCGCGGCGAAGGCGCCCCTCCCCATCAGGCGGCGCTCTTTCTGCCGATTGACCTTGGGTTTGACGAGAGCGGGCGACTGCTCATCCTCGATTGGAACAACTTCCGGATCCGCCGGCTGGACTCGGACAATCGCCTCCGCACGATCATGGGAACGGGGGCCGAGGCCGCGGTCATCGATGACCGGCCCGCCCTCGAGACACCCTTGCACCACACCTTCTCGATGGCCCGCGATGGGCTCGGCGGCTTTTACCTGGCCGGTAACCACGAGCCCCGAATCCTTTATTGCAACCCCAACGGGCGGGCCTTCATCGTGGCCGGACGGGCCGAGCACGGCGTAGGCGACGAAAACGTCCCCGCGCTGGAAGCCTCATTCGACGAGCCGTGCGGCGTGGCGGTGGCCACCGGCGGCAGCCCGATTTACGTGGCCGATACCAGCAATCACCGGATTCGACGGATCGATGCGAATGGCCGCGTAACGACCATCGCCGGCACCGGCCTTGCGGGCCATGCCGGCGACGGCGGTCCGGCGGCGGCGGCCAGACTCCGGCACCCTTATCGACTTCGCCTGAACCAGGCCACGGGCGATCTTTACATCTGCGACACAGGCAATCATGCGGTGCGGCGTATCGATGCCGCCGGCATCATTCATGCCGTGGCGGGCACCGGCCAGCCGGGCTCAGAGGGGGATGGTGGCCCGGGCGCCGCAGCCGGACTCTCCGATCCCTACGACGCGATTCCTGGACCGGACGGTGCGATTTACATCGCCGATTCGGGCAACAACCGGATCCGGCGTGTGGCGTCCGATGGCGTGATAACGACCGTTGCCGGCACCGGCCTGCGGGGCTTTGGCGGTGATGGCGGGCCGGCGCTCGAGGCGGAACTTGATTACCCCTCGGCCCTGGCATTCGATGCCAGCGGTGATCTCTGGATTGCCGATACGTACAACAACCGCGTCCGCGTTTGCCGCTTCTGATTCACTCCCACCGGACCCCGTTTTTCTTGAGTGCCGCGGCGATGCTCGGCCTCGCGCTGGCATTCCAGTCGTGCGGTTCCGGCTCCACGACACCCGGCCCGCCCCCCGATTGCACAAGCGTGGCCGACACCAGCCTTCCGGCCTCCGTGACCTACGCGGCGGATATCGCGCCGTTGATCGATCGCTACTCGTGCAACACCGCGGGATGCCACAGCCGTCTCGGGACCCGCTCCCGGTACTTGACCGGCACGCATGCCGATCTGTTCGAGGCGGGGGAAGAGGCCACCGCCCTCCGTATCTGCGCCATCAAACCGGGGCTGCCCGACTCCAGCTATCTCTTCTGGAAGCTGGAGGGGCGAGGGGGCATCCGTGGCGATCGGATGCCGGACAATCGCGCCTCTCTGACGCCGGGCGATCTGGAACTGGTCCGGACCTGGATCATTGAGGGCGCCCGGTAGTGCCGCAGGCCAAGAAAAAGGGCCGGCGCGATCGAAGTCGCCGCCGGCCCGATGCTGGAACTCTGAAGTGCTAAGCGGGGAACCTCACCTTCTTGATCTGGCAATTGTAGGTGTCGGAGATGTAGAGGGTCCTCGTTGCCACGTGATAGTAGAGGGCTGACGGGGTATCCAGATTGGCCTCCGTGGCCAGGGTAGCGTCACCCGAAACACCGCGGATGCCGGTGCCGGCCACCGTGGTCACCTGGCCGTCAGCCGCAATCATTCGGACGGCATGGTTCCTGGCGTCGGCCACGAAAATGTCCCCTTCCGGCGTGCAGGCAATATCGGTGGGGTAGTTGAATCGGGCCAGAGTGGCCTGGCCACCGTCGCCGGTGTACGCGCCGCTGCCGTCGCCGCCGATGGTCGTGACGACCTGTGTGGCGAGCTCGATGCGGCGAACCCGGTGGTTCTCGGTATCGGCAACGTAGAGATAGCGCCCGTCCGCGCTGACGTCGATACGGCCGCCCGGATAGGCGTCGGTTCCATTCGGGAAGGCGAACTTCACCCCCGGGCCGACGCCGTCAGTGAAACCCCTGCCGGCCCCCGCAAATGTCCGGATGATGCCATTGGTATTGATCTTGCGGATCCGGTTGTTCCCCTGGTCCGAGATGTACATGTTATGGCTGTGGTCCCAGACGACGCTGCTCGGAAGCGAGATGGCGGCCTCGGTAGCCAGTCCGCCATCACCGCTGAAGCCATTGTCGCTGCCGACAACCGACGAGATGAGGCCCGTCGCGACATCCCACATCTTGATCTTCCAGTTGTGCCACCCCGAAATGTAGACGTTACCGTCGGGTCCGATGGCGACTCCGTCGGGATGGTTCAGGTTGACCTCGAGTGCCGCACCGTTGCTGTCATCACCGTGAATTCCCGAACCCATGATTCGGCGAATTTTGCCGTCGGTGCTGATGGCGCGGATCACATGGTTGTTCCAGTCGGCCACGATGATCTCGCCGGCAGCATCGACAACCAGGTCCTGAGGCCAATAAAGGCGCGACGCCGTCGCCTGGACACCATCACGGCCGCCGCCCGGTTCACCGGCGACGCCGGCCACGTTGTAGAGGACGCCGTCCATCTCGACCCGTGGGCCGGTCGACGTGTCACTGCCGCAGCCGACGAGAATCGCCGCGGTCATCAAGGCAATCGCGTATCGAGTCATCATGGATTTTTCACCTTCAATACCTGGTGGTTGTACTGGTCGGCGATGTAGAGCGTGTTGGTGGCGTTGTCGAACGTCAGGCCGAGTGGTTCGTTGAGCTTTGTCTCCAGGGCCGGCGTTCCGTTCGGAGAGACACCCTTCGCGCCGGTACCGACCACCCGGGTGATCGTCCCGGCGGTGTTGATCTTGCGGATGACGTGGCTGTACCGGTCGGAGAAGTAGATGTCGCCATTCGCCGCACAGGTGACGTCACTGGGGCCGTTCAGCGTGGCCGCAAGCGCCGGTCCGTTATCGCCCAGGTTGCCGGTGGCGCCAGTTCCGGCGATGGTGGACACCATGCCGGTGCTGAGTTCGATGCGCCGGATGCGGTTGTTCAGGGTGTCCGCCACGTAGAGATACAGGCCGTCGGCCGAAATATCGATGCAGCCACTTCGGGGCCCCGAACCGGTCGTGGCCTGATCCCCCTCGAAGCCGAACTTGGCGTTGCTGCCCTGGCCGTCCTCGAATCCGAACGTTGAGCCGGCGATCGTCGATACGGTGCCACCGGCATTGACCATGCGGATCCGCATGTTTCCCTGGTCGGTGATGTAAAGGTTCCCGGTCGGATCGAAGACGAGGCTGCCGGGGAGGTTGAACTGCGCCGCGTTGGCCGGCCCGCCGTCACCACCGAAGCCCTTGATGGAGTTGCCGATGGGCGTGGTGGCCTGACCGGTGGTCGGATCGATCCGACGGACGGCCCAGTTATGGAAGGCGGCTACGTAGTAGGTCCCGTCCGGCCCAATCTTGAAATCGGTGGGGTGGTTGAACTTGATCTCGAGCATCTGGCCCGTTTTGGAGTCACCCAGGCGGCCGGAACCGATGAAGAGATGGATGATCCCGTTGGCATCGATCCTACGCAGGCAATGATTGTTCCAGTCCACGACAACGAGTTCGCCAGCCGGGAGAACAGCCACGTCGATCGGCCAGTACAGGAGGGCCTCGGTGGCGGGGCCACCATCACCCACGTTACCGCTTTCGCCGGCTGTGCCGGCGACGACGTAGGCGACGCCATCCAGGCCCGGTTCGACGCCGGGGGTGTCGTCGGAAGAGCAACCGCCGCCGACCAGCGCTGAAAAAAGGAGAAGGCTTGCCGGGACGCCCCAAAGGATGTTGCACCGAATGTTGTTCAGCAGGCGCCAGTCGGGCATGGATCCTCCGCGAACGATTGTTATCAGCTCATTACTTGTGGATTATCGGCCGGAACCAGGAGATACAACCAGCCGGTCACTTATTATACGTGCATCTGACCGGGCGTGGCAACGACTAATCTGTTAGCCTGTTGCAATCTAACCCTATTATCCACTTGATCTTATGGTCAAGAATGGAAATTTTCTCGACACGGGTGACCGGTCCACCCCGCGTGAGCCGCTCATTATAGTGTGATTTTGCGATATACCGCATTGAGCCTGGCGGCTTCGGGGCGTAATCTGGCGAACTGAATGTATCAGGGCACTTTCCAGGGAGAAGAGCATGGACTTGAAGGGAGCTCGCGCGCTCATCACGGGCGGAAGCGATGGAATCGGGCTGGCGCTTGGCCGGCTGTTGATTGACAAGGGGGCCCGCGTGACCCTCATGGCGCGCAATATCGAAAAGCTGCAGGTGGCGGCCCGTGAGATCGGGGCGACGCCTTTTGCCGGCGACGTATCGAAGCCAGGGGACGTACAACGCGTGGTTGATTCGGTCATGGCTGAATTCGGGGGTATCGACCTGCTCGTGAACAATGCGGGCTTCGGTACGTTTGGCCCGTTGATCGAGATCCGGCTCGAAGACTTCGAGCGGACGTTTGCCACCAATGTGACGGGGGTCCTGCTCATGACGCAGGCCGTGGCGCCGCACATGATCCGCCAGGCTTCCGGCAATATCATCAACATCGCCTCTACCGCCGGACTGAAGGGATTTGCCAACGGCACGACCTACTGCGGCACCAAGTTCGCCCTGCGCGGCATGACCGACTGCTGGCGCGACGAATTGCGCCGTCACAACATCCGGGTCACGCTGGTCAATCCAAGCGAAGTCCAGACCAACTTCAGCGTGGCCGCGGGTGGTGCAGGGCGCCCTTACAATGAGAAAAAACTTCGCAGCGAGGAAATCGCCCGGGCCATCGTGGGGGCCCTCGAGATCGACGATCGGGGCTTTATCCCCGAATTTTCGGTGTTCGCCACCAATCCGTTCTAGAGGGGGGAGTGATGATGAGGAACTCGAAAGTGATCGGGCCGGGCGCACGGCTGGCGATGGCAGTTTTCGGAGTGGTCGCGATGATGTGGGCCGGCCGGGCAGCCGAGGCTACCAAGCCGACGGCGCCACCGCGGGAGGGCGTCTCGTGGGGAATTGACGCGCTTGGCTGGATGACCGGTTACTGGGTTGGCACGGACGGAGGCATGACAAGCGAGGAGCACTGGACCGGAACCGGGGGTGGCGGGCTGGTCGGCATGCACAAGGACGTCAAGGGCAATCGAATGGTGTCGTTCGAGTTCCTGCGCATAGGAATCGGCCCCGACGGCCGTGTGACCTATTTCTCCAGTCCGCGCGGC
Source organism: Candidatus Eiseniibacteriota bacterium (assembly GCA_034440375.1). Taxonomy (GTDB): domain Bacteria; phylum Eisenbacteria; class RBG-16-71-46; order JABDJR01; family JAWXBZ01; genus JAWXBZ01. Next base: position 57,754 of record JAWXBZ010000105.1, on the reverse strand, counting down.
GCACCGCAGACAGCCTTTGCCGTCAAGGACATGGGCGTCACCCGGGTGGTGTTCGAGAATCTCGAACATGACTTTCCGCAACGGATACTCTACTGGCTGGACGACGAGAAGCGATTGCATGCCCGTATCGAGGGGACCATGAACGGCAAGCCGGCCTCGGAGGAGTGGGTCTGGACGAGGGCCGGCGGAGCGACGAACTGATGGATCAAAGGCATGGCGGATCCGTCAACGAGGCGGCGCCCCCTGTCGGCCTTATTCCGCCCCGTTCAACAACTCCAGGAACTCCCCGCCATAGCGAGCCAGCTTGGCCGGGCCGATGCCGGGCGTTGCCAGCATCTCCTCCGGGGTGGCGGGCCGGCGGTCGGCCAGGGCGGTGAGCACGGCGTCGCTGAAGACGATATAGGCCGGCACGTTTTCGCGGTCGGCGATGCGGCGACGGAGGGCGCGGAGGCGCTCGAAGAGCCCGGGGTCGACATCGGTGGGCAGGGTGGAGCGGGGGGTGGCGGCCCCGGTTGATCGGCCGTCGATCGACGGGCCCGATCGGACCGCCTGGACCTTGCGCCCTGTACGCACTGGACCTTGCGTGATGAGGTCGGCCACCGTGCCCCCCTTGCAGACATCGCACGAATCCCCGCAGGGATCGATGGAGTCCTCGAAGCAGGCCACCAGCTTCTGATGACGACAGCCCCCCTGGTCGACGAGGCGGAACATCTCCACGGTCTTCCTGCGCGTTTCCTCGCGGAGCGTTTCGTCCTCGACGTTATTGAGAAATGACTCGTAGCCGATCACGTCCGACCAGGAGTACATGAGGACGCAATCGCTCGGCAGGCCGTCGCGGCCGGCGCGTCCCATTTCCTGGTACCAGGCTTCGACGCTCTTGGGCATGTCGCGGTGGATGACGAAGCGGATGTTGCTCTTGTCGATCCCCATGCCGAACGCGACCGTGGCCACGATGACATCCGCCTCATCCCGAGCGAAGGCGTCCTGGCTCCGGCGGCGCTCGTCGTCCGGCAGGCCGGCGTGGTACGGCAGGGCACGGATCCCCTGTTCGCGCAGCCAGGCGGTCAGGGCGTCCACGCCCTTGCGGCTGAGGCAGTAGACGATGCCGCTCATGCCGTCGTGGCGACGGATGATCCCCAGGATGTCCTGGCGTGTGTTGCGCCCCTCGCCTTTCTTCTGGGCGGTGATCTTGAGATTGGGTCGGAAGAACGACCCGCGGAACCCGTCGGGCCTGGACATGCCAAGCTGGGCCAGGATATCGGCCGCCACCCGGCGCGTGGCGGTGGCCGTCAGGGCCAGGACCGGGATGTTGCCGAGCTGTTCCTTCAATCCCTTCAACTTGCGATAGGCCGGCCGGAACTCGTGTCCCCAGTGGCTGATGCAGTGCGCTTCGTCAACGACCACCAGGGAAATGTGGCACTCGGCGATCAATTGGCGGAGCGATCCCTCGATTCCCTCCGGGGCCACGTACAAAAGATGCAGTTCCCCCCGGCGAAGACGCGCCAGAACCTCGCGGCGGGCATCAAAGTCGATGCTGGAATTGAGGACCGCTGCCGAGTATCCGTATCGGATCATCGCGTCGACCTGATCCTTCATCAGCGAGATCAACGGGGAGACGACCAGAACGGCGCCGGGCAGGATGCGGGCCGGAACCTGAAACGTGAGTGACTTGCCGGCGCCGGTGGGCATGACGCCGATGGCATCCCGGCCCGCCAGAACCGCATCGATGATCCGGCGCTGGCCCGGCCGAAACTCGGTAAAACCGAAGACTTGCTGCAGCACCTGTTCCGGATCGGCCAGTCGCCCTGCGAACAGGGGTAGTGTTACGTCGGACAACGGTTCTCCGTTCGGGACAGGTCGTGTCGGGGGTGAAGAAGGAAACGGGTTAGACTCTACCATTGAACCAACCTGGGGAGGACAAGGATGAGCGAGCGAATCACACTTGGCGGCGGCTGCTTCTGGTGCCTTGAGGCGGTCTTCAAGGACTTGAAGGGCGTTGAGCGGGTCGAATCGGGCTATGCCGGCGGTCAGGTCAGGAATCCGGGCTATCGCGAGGTCTGCGAGGGGACAACCGGCCACGCCGAGGTTGTCGATGTGTCGTTCGATCCTCTGGTGATCGAACTTACGGACCTCCTTGTCATTTTCTTCACGCTGCACGACCCGACAACCTTGAACCGCCAGGGGCACGACACGGGAACCCAGTACCGTTCGATCATCCTGTATCGCGACGAGACGCAGCGGGCCACGGCAGACCGTGTCCGGAAGGATATCGAGGCCCGGCGTCTCTGGCCGGATCCGATCGTCACCACGATCGAGCCGCTCGAAACGTTTTACAAGGCCGAGGAGACTCACCAGGACTACTACGCCCGGAACAGCAATCAGCCCTACTGCCAGGCGGTCATTGCACCCAAGGTGGCGAAGCTTCGGAAGGAGTTTTACGAGCGGTTGAAAGCGTAGCTTTCCGTTTCGTGGAGGCCGTTCGCCCCGTCAAGGCGGAGGATCCGGTCGATGCCGTCGAGGTCCTCCAGATCGTGCGTGATCAGGATCGTCGTCCGCCCGCGACGCAGTGTGCCAAGCGCATCGGCAACCTCCCGCCGGCTTCCCTCGTCGAGTCCGGTCATCGGCTCGTCGAGGATCAGGATCGGCGCATCCCGGAGCAGGGCCCGCGCGATGGCCAGCCGCTGTCGCTGCCCGGCGGACAATGTGGCGCCATGTTCTCCCAGCACCGAGTCATATCCTTCCGGGAGGTCAAGGATGAAGTCGTGGGCACGCGCGGCACGGGCGGCAGCCTCGATTTCGGTTTCAGTTGCTCCCTCGCGCCCGTACGCGATGTTGTCCCGGACGCTGACTCCAAAGAGCCAGGGCTCCTGGAAGACCACGGCCACCTGGCGTCGAAGATCCGCCTTGAGGTAGTGGCGGACGTCAACGCCATCGAGTCGTACCGAGCCTGCCTGGGGATCATGAAGGCGAAGGATCAGGCTCGACATCGTTGATTTGCCAATGCCGCTGGGACCGACGAGAGCCACGGATTCACCCGCCGCCACGGTGAAATTGAGGTTGTTCAGGACGGCCGTGCGACCCTCGTAGGCGAACGTGACGTTCTGGAATTCAACATCACCGCGGGCGCGCCCGAGAGGCGTTGGCCGAACCGGGTCGGGGAGGGTGTCGGGCGTGACCAGGATGTCGGCGATTCGTTCGGCCGAGGCCAATGCCTTGTTCCACCGGCCGGCCAGCTTGGCCATGTCCTGAAACGGCCGGTACATGGTGCGGACGTATTGCGTGAAGACGATCAGGTCACCCGGGCTCAGCTGCCCGGCCAGTACCCGACGGGCGCCGAGCCAGAGGATCAGCGCCGATCCGACGGCAACACCCATCTCAACGACCCGGAAGAGATTGGTCTGAAGACGCGTCATCCGAACATCGGCATCCAATTGCCCCGCATCTTTTTGATCGAAGGCCCTCTGGTGGGCATCCGCCCGATCGAAGGTTTGCACGACGCGCAGGGAGCGGAGGACTTCGTTGACGGATCCGGCCAACTCGCCCTGCCGCTTTCTTTGTTCGCGCGCCACGCCACGGATCCTGCGCGAGAAGACTCGCGAGGGAATCAGGACGATCGGTCCGGCGACCATCGCCACCAGGGCAAGGATCGGGTCATACCAGGTCAGGATGGCCAGCATCCCGATGACGGTGACCACGTCACCGATCGCGTTGAACCCGACGCCGAAAACCAGATCCTTGATCTGGTTCACATCGGTCATCAATCGAGTGAGAAGGTCACCGGATTTTCGCCGGTAATGGAAAGCGGGAGGCAGCTCGAGAATTTTCCCGAATAGCCGGGAGCGAAGAGCCAGGATCATCACCCGCCCCGCCCGGGCCATGGCGATTTCCTGCCGTGAGAAGAGCCACCCCTTGACGAGGTAGATGGCGATGAGCCCGAGACAGAGCACCGTGAGGGACGAAGTTGCGTCGGCCGGAAGCCAATCCAGCCGGGATCGGCCGGCGGTGGGAATGAGGACCTGATCGACGATCAGCTTCATTGGCCAGGGGATCAAAAGCTTCATGGCCGAGACACCGAGCATGGCTACCATGCCGGCCAGGATAATTTTCCAGGCCCGGCGGGCTGGTGGGCGAATCGTGTCGATGAGGGTGGTGAGGGGCAATCCCGGTGGCGACTTCATGGACGTTTGACCACGCGGCCGATGGCCACGGAGGTGGGAGTGAACAGTCGAAGGAAGTAAACACCGGCCGGGACCGGTGCGCCACTCATATCGCGGCCGTTCCATTCGACATCCTGACTTGTGGTGGCGAATTCGAGAGGGAATTCACGAACCAGCCGCCCGGATACGTCGAAAACGAAGAGGGTTGCCCGGGTCCCGGATGTCGCCATCGCCGTCATGCGCGTGGTACTCGCGAATGGGCTTGGTGTTGATCGGCCGAGAGCGACCGCGGTTTGCGGCGTGGGTGGGGGCGTCCGAGCCAGAAAGTCGAACGTCAGCGTGGTGTCAGCCGAAATTGATAGATCGACTATCGTTATTGAATCCGGAAGGTAGGCGGACCCGGCACGGGCCACCAGATCGTATCGACCGGGAGACAGCGTCAGTTCGGCGGGTCGGTCACCGCCCACCGACAGGGCCACGAGTGGTCTGCCCGACCGTGGCGATCGCCAGAGCTCAACTGTTCCTTCGAGCCGAGTCAAGGCGTTGAGGAGGCCGATGGTCAGCCGGCGGAACTCGCCGGCGTCGAACTGCCAGATGGCTTCCCCGGGTCGGTCGAGCCGCAGCGTACCGGCGTCGAGAGTGTCGAACGCCGCTCCAATCGGTGGCGCGACGCGGACGATCCACGAGCCGAGAGGCAGGCGGACGCTCAGTCGTCCATCCAAACCGCTGGTGGAGCCCGGGGCCGGGTAACGGAGGCCGGTGCTTTCCTCGTGGAACAGCGCGCGCGCGCCCGAAAGGGGCAGGCCGTCGGGGCCGAGTATGATCGCCGATAGGTTTGCTCCAGTCTCGAAGCTGAGATCCCCGAGATCACGGTCTCCGGTCAGAATGATACTTCTCACGATGTTTGCCGCCATTTCCCGGCCCGGCGGCGGATTGAGGATCAGATCGATCGGGCCGGCGGGAACGACGATTCGGAAGCGGCCGTTCGGATCGGTGCTGTCATCCGGTGTCCGGATCCGCTCCCCGCTTGTCGAGTCATCGACGTCGAGGTCAGCGCCGGTGACCGGCGCGCCGTCCGGTCCAAGGAGTCGCCCAACCAGAAAATACCCGGGTGGAAGGGCGGCATCGAGCCGCGTGGCGGCCGTGATCGCCACGCGCGTCAGGACGACGGCGACCAGGCGGGCTCCGGACGGCGGTGTAAAGGTGAAAGTGTAGGTGCCTGGAACGATGATCACCCGGTAGGCACCGCCCGTGCCGGTCTTGTCGCCGGGCGTTGGCAGATGCCGTCCGGTAATCGGGTCGAGGACGTCGATGTCGACCCCTTCGACCGCCTCACCGCCACGGGTGGTGATGCGGCCGGTCACGACATGGCCTCGCGGGAGCCTCACGTCGAGTGTCGTGTCTGCCGTGATGCGGACACCCTCGACGACGACCGTGGCCAGGTCGGAACGGCCCAACGGTGGTTGGTATCGGATGTCGTAGGTGGCAGGAGCCACCTTTATCGAGTATTGCCCGTCCAGGTCGGTCTTGTCCGAGTCCGGATCGCGGCCCGGCGGAGTCGGGTCGACACGGTTGCGGGTACCCGGTTCGTAAAAGTCCAGATCCGCCTTGTAGATCGGGGCGCCGTTGTGGTCCACGACCGTGCCACGAAGCCTCGGCGCCTCCGGGTCACCGGCCAGGGCAAACGAGTTACCGCCGGCCACGATCATGGCTGCCAGAAACAGTTCAAAGAGGTAGTGCCGGGGTCTCGACATCATTCCACCAGGACAGCCCGGGCGTTAACTGCGTCGGAAGCCGATGCCAGTCGGACGAAGTACATTCCCGACGGGAGGCGACGACCGGAGCCGTCCCGCCCGTCCCACCTTGTGAGGTGGGATCCGCCGTCCATAACTTCGTCGATCAGTGTCCGGCGCAGGCGGCCATCAGCGGAGTAGATCCGGAGGGTTGTCGGCATGGCCTGGCCCGGTGGCAGTGAGAACCGGAAGGCCACGGCTCCGGCGGCGATATCGTGTTCCGTGGCCAGCGCCAGGCGGGACGGAGGGCGGCTGTCCCCGACGCCACTGGGCGTCGTCACGCCGAACGTGAAGTGGACCGTCTGGTTTGATGTCGCAGCCACGACAACCGTATCGGCCACCAGCCCGCTCCCGACGGGGGGACGGGCGATGAGTCGATACGATCCCGCCGGCACACGGATCGCGTAGACCCCGGACCCGTTGGTATTGTCGTCACGGGTGGGGTAAACGAACGCATCGGCCAGCTGCTCGGCGTTGATGTCGGCATCGCGGACCGGCAGACCCGAGGGGGTCTTCGCGGTGCCCTGGATGACGACACCGCCGGACAAGTTGACGGTCGGCAGGGTGGCAGCCCCGGTCACGCTTCGATTGCGCAGAACACCGACCGCCAGCGGCGCTCCCGGGGGCGGCCAGACCAGGAAATCGTACGTCGCCGCCGCCAGGATCATGGCGTACTGCCCGGAGGGGGTCGTGTGGTCGCCTGACGTCGGCATCTCGATACGGCGCACGACATGCACAGGATCGACGTTGGCATCCGACTGCGGCGCGTTCCCCGGGCCAAGGACGGTGCCCGTGATGCTGTAGCCGACGGGCAGCTGGATCGTGCCGGTCGAGACGGAGCCGCTGACGACCACAGCGGGAACGATTTCCGCCGCCAGCCCCTGCCCGGCCGGGGGAGTGGCTGTGATGTCCCAGGTGCCGGCGGGCAGCACGACCTGAAAGGCTCCTGATCCGTCCGTGTTGTCTAAGCCGAGCCGGGTCCGACGTTCACCAGTCAGAGTATTCGTGGCGTCGATATCGGCATCGACCACCGGGTTGCCGTTGTCCGTGCGGTGGACGCTTCCTGAGACAAACGCGCCGCTTTCCAGGACCACCGGGGGCAGAACGATGTCCGACGTGCCGACCGCGACGTTCTCGATCTGGCGCGCGCAATGCGGGTCGCCGATCGCCGGCCGGAAGAGGATGTCGAAGGTCAGGCCCGGATCGACCAGCACCGCGAAGTTTCCAAAAGCGTCGGAGTCGTCGCCCGCGTACCCGAGGTTGGCGCCACTGGAAACATCGTAGAAATTCAGGTCGACGAAGGCGAGGCCGAAGCCATCCATGTCGACCACGTCGCCACTGACGTACGTCCCAACATTCAAGACCATGTCAATCGTCCTATCTGAGGTGATTGTCGCGTCCACACTGCCGTCGAACAGGTGTGAGGCCGGCGTGGCATTGAAGTAGATCCGGTAGTCACCGGTTGGAACGGTCACGCTGTAGTTGCCGAATGCGTCCGTCCTGTCGCCCGGTGTGTCGAGGATCGTTCCGGTGCTTCGATCCTCAAAGTCGAGGTCGACATCCACGGCGTTCTGACCGTTGGAGTTCGTGACATGCCCGGAAATCGTCCAGGCCGAGGCCGGACCGACGGACAAAATCAGAGCCGTTCCGAAGCACAGAAGGGCCGCTGGCGTGCGGCGTCCGATTCGAGTCATTTCAGCGGGCATGGTCGGAATCCTCATCTTGATGTGTGGACAACTTCAGAAACTCACATCGACCTGGAGGCGGCTGTTGACGGCCGTCTCCGAGTCGACAAGAAAGGCAGGGCCCGCGAAGAAGGCAGCTATCACCCCCTCCAGGCGCATATTCGAAAACTCCCGGATACCGATGATCAGGTCGATTTCGTGTCCGAGATCGGGGTTGAGGCCAAGAGGATTCGCATCGAGGTTCGACTCGGACAGGTAGGGAGCCGCATGAACCTGTCGGTAGTGGTGATAGACGAGGTCGATGGAGCTGCTCGGCGTTGGGCGACTCCCGAAGCCGAGTGTGACAACGGAAAGATTTGACAGCTCCGGCCTCAGCATCTCCCCGTAGTAGCGAAAGCCGGTCACACCGCCGAATCGATCATTGTTGTCATGAAAGCCCGTCTGGCGATACGTGCCGTCGATCCCGTCGGCCGGATCGTTGTCCCCGGAACCGCGTGCCCAGGCCGCGTTGAGGGTCAACCGGCCCGCCCGGGACAGGAGAAAGCTGGTCGACAGATGAGCGGCCTGGGCGCGGATCTTCGAGACACCCGCATGGCCTCGCAGGACGGAGACATCGCCCCATCCCCGGAATCGGCCAATTCGAATCCGGAGGGCCCGGGCCCCAATCCACGTCCGCGTGGGCAATGGCGCGCCGGCGATGGGGTACCTCGATAGCACCACCAGGCCGAAGGCCCGGTCAGGATTCATGGTCCAGTCAAGTGTGACCAACCCGTTCCAGAGATCGTGGGAAGTCGGGTCATTGTCATCGAGTCGCGTGCTCAGAGACGCGGTGGCGTGAGCTCCGACGGGAAGCCAGTGGAGTCGAATCGCATCCAGGTTTTCGTCGTAGAGCCACTCGTGGGCCTCGTCGAAGTCCTGCCGCCCAACCTGGATTGCCAGGTCCGGGTGGAGGAACCCGGATCGGGCAATCCAGGCCTCCTCGAGTTGCCAGCGCTGGCTGCCGGCTCGGGTACCGCGCTCGTCGAGCAACACCTCCTGTCGGCGGTAACCCCCTTTGATGAAGGACCGCCAACGGTCACCCGAACGGGCGGTCGCCTCGATCAGGGCCGACATGTCGAGCAGCGAGAGATTGCGGTCGCGGGCGCTGTTGATGTCATAGTTGCGGCGCGGGTCGAATTCCAGGCCAGCCACCATTCCGACCTGGTACGGCCCCACGGCAATCGCGCGGGATGGTCGGACATCGTCGTCATCGACGCCCGGGATTTGAGTCGCCTTCCGGGCACGACGCCGGACAATCGTGTCGGGTGTGGTGCGAATGTCGAAGCCGAGGACACGCAGCACCGTCGGATCACCTGGAACCACGGCCTCCAGGGACCCCTCTATTTCCCATTCGACATCGTCGGGCCTTACTTTGAGCTTCAGCGCGCTCCATCCGTCGCCTTCCGACTGGATTTGCGCTTCGACGATGAGCCCGTCGAGCAGGGCGCTCGCGGCGATGTTCAGGCCCGCGGTGTCCTTGATCGCTGTACTGGCCGAAATGGCCATGGGGTGACCCAGGATCGACCGTCTGCCGTCCGCCATCGTTTGGAGTGTGCCGGTCAGTGACCCTCCGGCTATTCCGCTGTGATCCTTCAGATCGACCTCGTTGCCCTGCCAGCCGCCAGAGGCAGCGGGTGTCACACTGACTTCGACCCAGTCACCCGGCCGGAGGTCGCTCAACGAAGGAGCCGGCCCGGATGCGATCGAGACGCACGCTCCACCAACCAGGTAGAGGAAGCCGGTGGTCCGGGCGATGATGGGCATGATTGTGCGCGCGCGCCGGCCGGTCATGTCACCCAATCTCCGGCTACGTCGTGCGCCGCCAGGAGCGCCGGGCCGAAACGGCGTCCCCCGATCCTGAGTCGATAGAGAAGCACCAGGCGAAGGAGGGAGCAGGCGACATGTGCGATGAGTCTGTCCCTGTCCAGCGGGCGGAGCGAGGCATCCTCCGCGGCCCGGCGAAAGACACCGGCCCCGCTGGAAATGTGAGTCGGATCCTTCCCGAGCTGCACGGCCCGGAGCACGAGGTGAGCCAGAAAATTGCCAACGTCCAGTTCCGCCTCCCCGGGAGAGGCCATGTCGCAGTCGATGACAACCGGTCGATCCCCCTCGAGTAACACCTGCCGATCGTGTAGATCGCCATGCAGGGCGGCGATGGATCGGACCGCTCCTGGTAACCGTTTACGAGCCTGATCCAGCCGGGAGGCGACGCCGTTGATCAACTCATCGGGCGCCACCGGCATCGTGGCCAGTTGACGTGCAAGCGATTCGAGCTCGTTGCCGAGCGTCCTCGTGTTCACCACGCCCGTTCGGCCGGCGGGGACGAGTCGCGCCTCGCGGTGAAAACGACCGACGAGCTGACCCACCCGGCCCAGTTCCGACGAGGTGGCCCCGACGGTCATGATCCGTTCGTGCAGCGAAGGGCCGCCGACCCACTCCTGTGCCGTGGCAAAGGTTCTGCGCGGCGACGGCAGCCGGACTGTCCACGGAACAAGTTCATCCGCCCCGGTTACGAACCAACGCGGAGAGCGGCGTCGCAGCTTGAGGGCAACGGCCGGCCTGCCCGGGCCCGGCGCAACCGCCTGCCAGGCCGCGCGAGAGCCGTGTCGATGGCGCACGAGCCGGAACTCCGGGCGGCCAGGACCGAGAAGAGTCGCCGTGCGGAACCGTGTTTGGGGCGACTCGATCCATGACATCGGCAGGGCCGGATCCTCGGGCGAGAGATGGAGGCTCAACTGATCGTCCGAACCTTGATGGTCGTGTGGCAATGCGATGCCGAGATGGGTGATCGGCCGGTGTCCATTTCCAGTCGCGGCCGTCTTGACGACAACGTCAAAGGTTCCTTCCAGCCGTTCATTCTTGACCTTGAGCCCCCCTTTTCGAACCTCGAGAAGCCGGGTAGTGGAACCACGAGCCTCGAGGAGACCGTTCAGGAGGGAAAGGGCCCCGTCTCGATCCAGAAGCCGCTCGACCATTGATTCGGCATCGTGCGGCGCCCGGGGTCGACGAGCCGGGGTCGGCGCCACGAGTGCCTCGGCTGATTCGATGATCCTTGCCGTTGTCGCCTCCCAGTTCGGATCGCGCCGACGATACGGTTCCAGCGTCAGGAGCGCCAACCCGGCGGCATCGAACCAGCCCTGACCCCGAAGAGTGCCGCACCCGTCGCGGTACCCGTCCCGGAAGGCGTTGTCGATGGCTGTCGCCCGCTCCATCGGCATCAGCCCCGCCAGCGCCTGGGACGTGAGATGGGCCCGAAACGTGGCCAGATCGAGGCGGGGATCCCCGGCCCGCATCTCGTCCAGATCGATGAGGCCGATTCGATCCTTCTCGATCAGAATCTGTCCGGCGTGGAAATCGCCGTGGATGACTCTGAGATCGTCAGGGGAACCGCATTCGGTGTCGCCGATCGTTTGATCGAGGCGCGTTACCAGTCCGTCCAGTTGTTGACCGAGTCGGCCGCCAGCTCCTGCTCCAATCTCCCGAAGGATCTCCGAAAAATGACAGGAGACGGCGCGCACCTGACCGAGAACGCTGGGTGCCGACCGGACTTGTCTTGTCGATCCGGGTGCACCCCTCATGGGCGAAATCCCATGAAGCCCGCCAAGGCATCGCCCCGCGGTTCGCGCCGCCTCCACAGCTGTTGTCGATTCCAGGAGCGGCTCGCCGGCCAGTCGTTCCTGATAGAGGATCTTTCGGGAATCGTCCCAGGCCAGCGGAATGGCCAGCCTGAGCGGCTTCGGCAGGTCGCCGATGGCCTGAAGCGCCGTCATCCACTCGCGTGTTTCGCGCCCGGTGCTGTCCGCGTAGGCTTTGACGATGACGGCCCGTTCGCCCAGGTGCCGACCCGTACTGTCCACGAAGACGAGGTCGGCGCAGAGGACGGCCCGGCGCCCGGGTTTCCAGGTGAGAAGCCGGCGTGTCGTCCGCCCGCCGCTGACGCGGCCCCCTTCAAAGCCGGCGCCGATCCCCATCGCGTCCACATGGCGCTTGAACTTTCCCTTCTGGCCCAGCACGGAAAGTCCCGGAAGGTGTCGGTCATGCGGATAGAGTGTGACCACCAGTGGCCACGGATGAAGGTGGATGACCTGTGCCCCCGGGTGGCGAAGGGCCCAGCTTTCGAGTGCAATCCGTACCGCGCCAAGCCGCGCCGCCGGAACGAGCCGGCCGGCCGCCCGCAGCGGTTCATCGCGCCCGATCAAGTCGAATTGATACCCGATCAGGGCCCCGACCGCCGGTTTGTGATTCAGATAGGTGACGCGGGCCCCATTGGGTTTGAACCCGGCTCCTCCGAGGTGATCGAAGAGGGCACGCCCGACGGCTCCCGCATCAAGGACTTCCTCGAGGTGTGACAGCCGGTCTTCAACGAGCGTCCTGGAAGGCTTCGACAGGGCCGCTCTGGTCGTCATCGACCGATCTCTGCGCAGGGCGACTGACCCGAGGCCAGTGTGCGACAACGTGCGGCGATGGCAGACCAGGTGCGGGCCGCCGCGCGGCATCGGCCGGCCGCCGCGAGCGTGGCCGAAAGGTTTGATTCGAAGCGAATCCGTTCGAAGGCCGTGGCGGCCCCGGCCACATCGCCTTCCTGGACCAGGAGGCCGTCGTTGCCATGCGTGATCATCTCACGGACCCCGGCGCCGCCCGAGGCCACCACGGGGAGCCCTGCCGCCTGGTACTCGGCCACCTTGAGCGGCGAGAAGTACCCCTCGCCGACCTCTTCGTAGAGCGCGGCGCCGGCATCCATTCGGGCCAGTTCGCCGGGAATCGACTCGTGCGGCATTGGGCCGGTGAGGACGACCCCCTCACGCGTCTCTGCAGCCGCGCGCAGCCATTCTGCCATGGGACCCTCGCCGACGATGCGGAGCCGCCAACCCGAGGCGGCGCCGCCGAGTCGATCGAATGCCGAAACCAGCGTCGACAGTCCGTGCCATGGTTTCAAACTGCCGGCGAATCCCACCACGAAAGGAGAGGTACCGGCTTCGTGGCGCCGTTCCACGCGGAGGAACGCATCTGCCACGCCGTTGCCTTCAACATGAATTCGGTCGGGATTGGCGCCAAGTCGGAGCAGATGTCGTGCGATCGGTGACGACACCGCCAGAAGATGATCACCGTCCATGGCCAGGCGATGTTCCGCCGCCCGGGCGGTCACCGTGAGTTCCAGGTTCCGCCAGCGGGAGGCCTCGTCCACCAGCGGCGCGTTGACTTCAAGTAGATGGGGAATGCCGAGCTTTCGGGCGGCATCGAGTCCCGCCACCGTCCAAAGGGCATAGCGCTCGTAGATGGCATCGAACGGAGAGTGGCGATGCCGCTCCAGGATCCACGCAAGCAATTCCGCGTTCATCCGATCGGGATCGAACGCCGGATTGGTCGGCGGTTCCGTGGTTGCGAGCCCGGTCAGAATGACTCGCCCATGGCCAGGATTTCCGGCGGTCGGCCGGCCGAGGCGCCGCACCGCCACCTCGACGGAGTCGACGCCGGTGGCCAGGGCTTCGGCCATCGATCGGAGGTGAATCGAGGCCCCCTTGGTGCCGTGCCATGGGACGCCGAAGTCGTTTGCGAGGACGAGCCAGTTCATCGACCGACCGCCTCCATCATCGATTTCGGTTTCGCCGCCTCCAGTCGTACGGCCCCCTGGAACCACTCGTGAAGCGTGGCCGCCGAACGCGCGCCGTCGAAGTGCTCGTCCACGCGTCGCCGGCCGGCCTCCGCCAGCCGCGCGGCACCCGCGCGATCGGCGAGGAGTTCGGCTATTGCGCCGGCCAAGGCGATCGGATCCCTTTCCGGGACAAGGCGGCCGGTGATCCCATCGAGGACCGCCTCGGGGATGCCGACCACTGGCGTTGAGAGGACCGGAAGTCCCGATGCCATGGCCTCCACGACCACGACGGGTAATCCATCACGATTGCCGTCCTCCGCCACTTCGGCCGGGAGCGCGAACAGCGTCGACGATTGCATGAGCTGCCGGACGGCATCGTGGGACTGCGCGCCAAGCAGGTGGACTCTCGCGTCGAGGTTGAGCTCGTGGATGCGACGCTCCAGTTCGACGCGCAGTTCGCCGTCACCAACGAGGTCGACGTGAATGTCGTGGCCTTGATCGATGAGTCGACGCGCCGCCAGAAGCAGAGTGCCGAAGCCTTTCTTCGGCACGAGGCGACCCACGGAAAGAATCCGCCCCGGAGTGACCGGGAGTTCCGGCAGGCAGGCCGCTGTTTCCGTGCCGGCCCCCCCGAACCGCGGCGTCGGAAATTCAGTCAGATCGAGACCGTTGTACAGCCGCCGCACGTTTGATGCGGCCGGGTGACCGACGACGTCGCGCAGGAAGTCGGCGCTCCAGTCGCTCACGGCCACGGTGAAGCGTGACGACGCCACCTTCTCGCGCAGGCGGTCACTTGAAACCGATTGGTGGAAAATATCCTTGGCGTGGGCCGTCATTGACCAACCGATTCCGGCGAGCGATGCCAGCCGCATGGCCGTGGCGGCGGCCGAGGTGGCGAAATGGGCATGAAGGTGGTCGATTTGCCGTTCGACAACCACCGGCAGAAATGCGATCGCGGGAATCAGCGACTCCAGGCCCTCATCGTCCGCCTGATCCAGGGACGTCCAGAAGTGCCGCGATAGAAGCACTTCCGCCCCGGCCAGGTGTTTGTGCTGCGATGCGAGGAAGGAAAGGACTTGATTCGGCCGTACCTCCGGCGCGTACAACACGTCCCCGCGCACACGCGCCAGTTTCTCGTGGAAGCGACGCTCCGCCGGGCGCTTCAGGGCCAGGATCGTGACGATGGCGCCGCGCGCCTCCAGCGCCAGAATCTCGTTCAGGACAAATGTCTCCGAGAGGCGCGGCCAGGTCTTGACGAGGTAGGCCACGCAAAGCGGAGCGTGTGTTGTCGCGGGCGTCGTCATCGCGTTGCTCCGGACTCGCTTTGAAGGGCCGGCATCTCATTGTCGAAGAGGCGGGCATATTCGTCGTCCAGCCGTTCCAGGCCCCCGAAATCGAGCGGGAGGCATCCGGTGCTCACGTCGCGGCCGAGTTCATGACGGATCGCGGCGCCGAGTGTGGCCGGGGAGGCACCGTCCGGCTCGACCATTGTCAGCAGCCCGCGCTCGGCGAATCGCTGTGCCCGTATCCACTGCTCGCGCCTCGGGCGCACGCGGGGAACCGAGACCACCCGCTTGCCAAGGCAGAGCGCTTCGGTGAGCGTGTTGTAGCCACCCATGGTGATCACCAGGTCGGCGGCCGCCAGAATTGACGTGAAATGATCGCTGAACTCCAGCAATCGGCCGTTGGCGCCGAGGCGATGCCGGAGTTCGGCCACGCGCGCTTCCGGCATGCCTGGTCCGGTGACCAGGACCGGCAGGTGTCCGGTCGGAAGGAAGCCCCCGTCCCTCGCTTCGAGAAAGAGTGACAGAAGTTCGTAACCGTCCTCGCCGCCGCCGGGGCTCAAGACCAGGAGCGGCTGATCCTTTGCGTCAAGTTCAGCCCGGATGGCCTCGACGGGCCGAATTCCGTTGTACTTTGGGAGGTAGCCCAGAAAAGACGTGCGCGCGGCCATGGTATCGCTGAAGCCGTACTCGGTAACCGGGTTGAAAACGTCCGCCGAGCCGTAGATCCAGATCGCATCATAGAGTTCGTCGAGCGTCTGCCAGTCGCCGGTGGCCGTCCACTCGGCACGCTGGTTCGGCGCCTCGTCCAGGATATCGCGCAGACCAAGGACCACCCGCGTCCGCGCGCCGGTCTCCCGAAGGCGCCGCAAACAGGGAAGCAATTCGCCGTTCATCCCCCCCGGCGTCTTGTCAATGATCAGGAGATCGGGCTCGAAAGCCCGGAGCCCCTCGTCGATGACGCCTGATCGAAACCGGTTGAAGTGATCAAAGTCGAGGCCGAGGTACCGGGCTTCGTAGTGCCCGTTCCGAATTTTCTTCGCCGCGGGGAGTTTGAGGAAATCGATTCGATCATAGGAACCCATCGCCTGGACGAATGGGGAACCGGAGATGATGAGCGAGTTCAAGTCGGGGCGCCGTGCCCCGAGATGGCGGGTGATGGTCAGGGTGCGGCGCAGGTGCCCGAGTCCGACGGTATCGTGCGAGTAGGCGGCAATTCGCCGTGCCATTTTTCGGTCACCGTTCCGGAACGGATACGCCTCATTGCGATGCATGGAGGCAAGGTACGGTCCGGTGGACACGGGATACACAATCGGGCAAGAAAAAGCCCGCTCCGGAGCGGGCTCCTGCTAAATTGGGGTCAGCGGGGTGTCAGCCCCCGCCCTGGCTCAGCGCCGGGTTCGACGATTCCAGTACACCTCGCCCTCGCCATCGTCGTTTGCGGTGCCGTCGTGCTGATCGGCCGCGAGGGCTGCTCCCACGTCGATCCGGCCGGCGCCCAGTTCGCCAATCTGTTCCGAATGCAGGGGAGTAACCGGCCGGGCGGTGGACTGGATACGCGCCAGGACCATGGCGGGCGTCCAATCGGCGTGAATGGAGAGGAGAAGCGCCGCAGTGCCCGCCACCAGCGGTGAGGCCATCGACGTGCCGCTCCAGACGGCCGAGCCGCCGCCATAGTGGGCGCTGCGGATCAGGGTTCCCGGGGCGGCGATCGCGGCGTGGCTGGAATAGCTCGTGAACGTGGCGGCCCGATCCTCGTGATCCGTGGCGACGACAGCCCAGACCGAGCTGCTGGACGAAGGGTACTCCTCCGGATCCTCCGCCCCCCAGTTGCCGATCGAGCCGACCATGATCACACCCCGGTCGGCCGCGTAGCTGAGAGCCTCATCCATGATCTCGGGTTTGCTCAACATGCCGAGGCTCATGTTGATGATCGACGCGCCCTGATCAGCGGCATATTCGATTGCCTGCGCTACGCCCCAGGCCGGGCCCCGCCCATCGGCGTCCAGGACCCGAAGGACCATGATTTTGGCTTCCGGGGCCACCAGGCGGACGAGTCCGGCCACATGCGTGCCATGACCCAGGGCCTCGTCGATGAATCCATCGCCATCGTCATCAATGCCGTTGGGGGATTCGGAGGCGTCGGTGTCGCCGTCGAGGAAGTCACGACTCGCCGGATGAATGTGCCCGGCCAGGGCCGGATGGCTGAAGTCTATTCCCGTATCAAGAATGGCAACGACCACCCCATCGCCCCGGGTGCGATCGTGCGCCCGGGCCACGTGGAGCAGGCGCAGAAAGCCCTGGTCACCGACGGCGCCTTCCACAAAATTGCCCTCGTCGAAGGCCATGCTCGATTGTCGCGTCTCGGTGTCGATGACGAAGAGGTTCCTGTCGACGCCGAGAACGCGCGGATCGAGCGCCAGTTCGGCTTCCTCCTGCGCCAGGACGCCCCCGGCTGGCACTCGAAAGCGTGTCGAGAGTCCGTCCGGCAGTTCATCGACCAGCAGCAGCCCGTGTTCGATGGCGATGGTGCCGGGGTCGAAATTTGGGTCCACGATCGCCAGGATTTCGTCACTGTCGAAGTCGTCGGTCAGGAGGCCGCCGGTTCTGGCGGCGTAACTGTCAACCCGGGGCGATTCCTCGAGAGTGTCCTGGCCGCAGCCCGGGAGTGCCAGGGCCAGACCGATGCCAAGCGAAAGCGCGGCCCGCGCGGTGGGAAATGAGAATGTCATGACAGAATTCCCTTTCGGCGGCATGAGTCCTTGGCGGGAATCAAAGAGTACAGGCCCCCCCCGGCCGGTGGCCAGCCCAATCGTCACGGCGCATCACAGATCTCCCATGAGCGAAAAGCCGGACCAGTAGTACGGGTGCCAGCCGCTGGACGCCATTTCGGCCTGGGCCCGGGCCAGCGCTTCCGCCGGCAGATGCCCTTCGTTGATCAGAAAGCGGTAAAAATGTCCCATCAATTGCCGGGTGGCATCGTCATCGACATCCCAGAGGCCTACCAGAACCCGGCGGGCTCCCGCGGTCAGAAAGGATCGGGCCAGGCCCATCCAATCGCCGCCGGCCCAGGCGGCGGAAAGCCCGGTCACGCAGGCCGATAGCACGACCAGGCGGGCCCGCATCATTCCCCGGGCAACTTCATAGCCGTAGACCCATCGATCGGACAGTCGGACTCCCGACAGGTTCGGGCGATCGGTACGGAACATGCCATGCGTGGCTACATGCAAGATCGAGGCCTTCGGCAGGGATGCCAGAAATTGGTGCGCCGTTGCCTCCGAACCGAGGAATACCCGGGCACCCGGTAGCCGCCCGGCCAACTCCCGTATTTCGTCGGCAACCTGCGGAGCCCGCTTGTCGGGGATACCAATGAGCACGGCCCTCTCAAGGCCCCCATCGCCCGTCTCGTGGGTCCGGCAACGGCTCCAGACCGCCGCACTGGGCGACACGACGATGGCCCGCCTCCGGGCCAGACACGCCGTTCCGTCGTCGAGTGCGGAAAAAGGGACCGAGCGAAGTCCAGCCGTCGGAACGATGATCAGCGGCCCCTTCTCCGAGGGAGAATCAAAGGGTGAGATCAAGAGCTCATGAAGGCGCCGAAGATCGCTCCGGGCCATGCTTTCCAACTGAGCGCCGTGGCGTGCCAGTAATTCCGCATCGAAGCGGAACCGCCCCCACTGAAATCGCAGCGATTCCGCCAGCCTCTCGATGTCGGCCGCGCCGGCCAGGTCCGGCACCGAGTCGAAGCGGGTCCGGGTAATCCGAAATACCCCGACCCGGCCGCCGATTTCGTGGAAAGAAAGAAGGGTTTCGCCGGGACGAAGGAGACGTTGCACCTCGCCGAGACCGGGACGCCGCCCGGCGATCGAACCAGGGCTTTGATCCACGCGACGCAGAAGCCGGGCCGCTTCCGCCTCGAGCGATTCCCGCGCTTCGGATATTCCGGCGCTGGTCCACTGTCGTTGGCCGGACGATTCGGCGACGTCGTCTTCGTGATAACGGCGCCCCAATTCCGACAGCAGGTGCCTGGCTCGTGTCTCCAATTTCCTGCGACCCTTGCCTGGTGCCCGCTTTCCCGCCGGCATGTCCGTCAGGAGGTCGAGCAGGGCCCGCGCCCGCCCGCGTTCGAATAGTTCGAACGCCTGTCGCGGCCGGCCGGCCACGAGTTCGAGACGGGCCAATTCCAGATAGGGGCGATCCCGCTCGCGCAGAAACCCCGCCCGGAGGTCGTCACCGGAGAGCAATGCACGAAGCTGTTCAATGGCCTTGATGGCCTGGTTGAAGTGGCGCCGTGCCGTCGCAGCATCGCCCCGGTCAAGTGCCAGGAGTCCCGCCAACTCGCGAACTTCCGCCGTGAGCCAGGGCGAGCGACTCCGCCGGGCGGCCTGAAGCGCCGCCTCCAGCGTGCGCCCGGCTTGGGCCCTGCGGCCGGCTCCGCGGGCCGCCTCCGCTTCGATCAGCAGGGCCCGCCCCAGCGCTTCGTTGGATATTCTTCGGGCGAACGTCCGGCGTGCCCGCTGCGCTTCCAGCCGTGCCTCTGACCAGGCACCTCGACCGACAGCCAATCGGGCCAGCTGAAGGCTGGTCTCACCGACCCACCAGCGGTTTTTTTCCGTCTTGAAAAGTTCGCGGGCCGAGTCCAGCAGGCCCGCCGCCTCCGACGGATCGCCTCGACGGGCCGTGGCCAGGGCCAGGAACGTGAGGGCTTTCGCCCGCTCGTAGTCGAGACCGAGTGCCTTCAGCCGGCGGATGGCTTCGGTAGCCGCTTCTCCGGCGTCATCCCAAAGATTCAGGCGGAGAAGGATCTCAGACTCATCGAGTCGCGTCAGGCCGAGGTGACGTTCATCGCCCGTCGCCTGAAAGGTCACGCGGACCTGCTCCAACTCCTCGAGAGCCTCCGGCAACCGGTTTTCGAGAAAGCGAAGGTAGGCCAGGTTGTACCGCACCTGGGCCGTCCGGTCCGTGAAGCCCTGCCGGGAAAAAATGGCCCCGGCGGTTTCGTAGGCGATCCGCGCCTCGGCGGTGCGCCCCATCGGCCCGAGCACGTTTCCGCGGTTGAACTCAACCAATGCCAGCGCGGAGTCGTCGTGCCGCCGCCGAAATGTCCGCCGCGCGCGGTCATACCATTGGATGGCCGTTTCGAGGTCATCGCGCCGATGGTGAATGTTTCCGATGTTGTTTTCGATGCGGGCGCCGCGAATCGGATCGCCAAGCCTTTGGACCGTTCGTCGCGCCGCGTGCGCCTCAAACAGGGCATCCTCGTAGCGCCCGAGGTACATGAGGGCATCAATCAGGCCGATACGGGTGAACGCGCATTCGTCCGCCCGATCCAGATCCTGAAATCGCTTGAGAGCCGCGCGATAGTCCGAGGCCGCCTCCGGCCATCGGTTACTCGCGCGACGCGCGTGGGCCCGTGCCCGCTGCAGATGCGCCAGCGCGACGCCATCGCCCACGGCCCGGGCAACCAGCATGGCCCGGCTCGATGCGGACTCAGCTTTCAATGGATCGCGACGCGTGGTCCGCTGGAGCGAGGCCAGGTATTTTTTGAAATGGGCCGGTCGGATGGCATCACCCCGGCTGTTCAAGAGGTCGCGCTCCAGCGCGCCGACGCGAACGGACAGGGTCATATCTCGAATGAATCGACTCGAACCCGGAATCCGGCCGCCGCGATATTCAGGTGGTAGACGCGGCGGGGCACGTCGCTCAGCCGGAAGTCTCCCCGGGTGCCGAGCGGCACCTTGACCACGAGCCGCCGGCCGGCGAGTAACCGAACGTGCCCTTCCGAGAACTGTCGCCCACCGGTCACGGTGGCATCAAGAATCTGGCCCCGAACCGTGGCCGTCCGGCCCGCGCGTCCCAGGTCTAGTTCAATATCCAGATCGACCGAGCCGGCCCGATAGAGGAGACGGCGGCTGGAAGGGGCGACCCCGCGAGCCCCCAGCGGTTCGAGACGCCATGAATCGAGGACCAGCCTCAGGATTGGCATCAGACCCTTCGGAACCTTTTTCGGCTGATCCCGCGGCCGATCGTCCGCCCAGTTCGCCAGCCACTCCGGGGGCGACTCCAGTGTCGATGCGCCGAGCGAGTTGGTTACGCGCTTCAGCTCCTCAATCGACCTTTGGCAGCGTCGGCAGGCCAGCACGTGCGTCGCAACTTCCCGGAGTCGGTCCAAAGCCAGCCGTCCTTCAAGCTGATCCAGCAGCTCACCCGTTTCCGGGTGCCCGGTCTTTGCGCCGACGTCAATCCTTTTCACGGACATGGTCTCCTCCCATTACCAGCCGGAAGGTACCGCCGGCCCCCGATCGGATACTTCCTCACAAGTCTTTTCCCATGAGTGCCCGAAGCTTGTCCAGGCAACGGCCCCGCGTTGGGCCGATCGAACCGCGGGGCAATCCCATGCGCCGCGCAACCTCGTCATATCCCATGGGAGGCTCTTCCATGTACAGGAGGGTCAGGATCTCCCGACAACGACTCCCAAGCCGATCCAGCTCCCGCCGGACGCGGTGGGCCGATTCGGCCGCATGGAGCCTCTCGGACACGAGCAAATCCGGGTCCGGCTGTCGAGCCAGTACGTCCACGGAGGCATGCCGCCGAATCTTTTCCGCCTGGCGCTGACTCTGGCGCCGGGTGGTCACCTGGATCCATCGCGTCAGCGCCTTCTCCGAACGGAGCTCGGCCAGACCCTTCCAGAGGGCGGCAATGACAATCTGAAAGACATCGGCCGTGTCGTCCGCATCGAGCCCGTACCGCCTCGGGATCGAATAGATGAGATCGCGGTAGCGACGCATCAGTTCACGCCACGCGGCGTCATCTCCCAGTCGGCAGGCTTTCAAAAGCTCGGCGTCCCGGAGATAGGGGGGCTCGACTCGGGCCTCCCGGCCCCGTTGGGTTCGTGTGACCATGGACTGGCAAATGTATCACCCTTCCGGCACCAGGGGCCCCGGTTCACCCGCGGAATCATCCATGTCACAAACCGGGCGGCGGTGTGTTCCTTTCTTGCCCCTGACACATGCTCGCGTTGATTTTTCGGCCGGGCCGCAGATTGATTGCGAGCCTCCGGGGGTGTCGTTCGGTGACACATGGCCTGGCAGTCGTCCTTTTCCGGAGGTGCGCTTCATGTCCTTGACGCGTTCGATCAATCCAATGCGAAGGACGGCGACCATCGCGGCCAGCGTGATCGTGTTGTGGTGCGGAGTCGGTCATGCGCAGATGGACAGTTCCGTCGGCGCAGTCGATTCCACCCGCGTCGACCCGAAGATTTCCGGCGCGGCGGACCAGCCCAGGTCATCGAAACGACGGGGGTTGAAGCCTCCGGAAGTTTTCGGGTTCATGCAGATTCACTACAAGTATTCATTGATGACCGGCGACGACCCCTTAGTCGACAACGACAATTATCGTGTTCAAAGGGTCCGTATCGGCGTCAAGGGCGACATTTCCGAGTGGCTCTCCTACAACATCGAGATCGATCCACGAGCTCCGGAAGTCACGGGAATACTCCGGGATGCGTACGTCGATTTCAAAGTGATTCCCCGACACGACATTCGGGTCGGCCAGCAGAAAACGCAGTTCGGATACGAAAACACGGAGTCATCCACCAATCTGTACGCGGTGAATCGAACGGAGCTGTCCGACGCCCTGTCGCGCGGTGTCAATCTGCGGGATATTGGGATCGGCCTGATGGGCAACGTCAAACTCGGGCCGAAAGGGTTCCGTTTTGAGGATACCATCACCATCGTCAACGGCGCCGGATTGAATGTGCAGGAGGACAATACGGCGCGCATGAGCCTGTGGGGGCGCGTCGGGCTTCGATGGAAATCCGACCCGGAAAACCTGACGGCAAGGTTCGGAGTCTCCGGGGCTTCCGGTGATTTCATTGAGCCGGCCGATCTTCTGCTGGGGGAGGAGAAAATGCAGATCAAGTTCAAACGACTTGGTGTCGACGTGGAACTCGACCACCCGCGATTCTTCATCAGCGCCGAATACGTGCGTGGCTCGGACGAGATCGTGGAGACCGGCGAGATGAACGATCCGTCGGGTTACTACGTGAACCTGGTCGGCAAGACGGAGGCCCAGGTCGGCCCCATCGTTCGATACGACACGCTTGATGATGACTTCAAGCGCTGGACTCTCGGCGCCTATTACGGGCTTCCGAAGAAACCATGGCGCCTGATGCTGAACTACGAGCTTCGCGAGTTGAGGGACGGTGCGCGACAGGATGACAAGTTCTATGCCTGGACCCAGGTCAGATACTAAGGCTGCTTCGATGGCAGGCGGGGAGTGGCAGGCCCTGCTCAGCTGTTTTCCGGTGGCGACGCCGGAACTCATTGCCCGGCGTGAGCTGCGGCGACGGACGGACACCAAGTTTGTCCTGTCTCCGGCGTCAGCGGCCGACCTCGTCCGCGCGATCACGGGGGATTACGCCGTGCTGACCGCCGGTACCGAGCTCGTCGCGACTTACCAGACGCTGTACTTCGACACCCCGGAGCTCGATTTCTTCCACGCGCATCGGCGCGGCCGCCGGGTGCGGCACAAGGCACGCGTTCGGCACTACCCGGATCGCAGCCTGACGATGCTCGAAGTCAAGACACGGCGGAGCAAATTGAAAACGACCAAGCTCTCCCGCGAGCATCCGTTTGGCGGCAACGAGTTGAGCGCTGATGACCAGGACTTCGTGGCCATCCACACCGGGATTGACCGGGGTGTTCTCCCTCAGGTCTGGACTCACTTTCGGCGGCTGACACTCCTGGGCCTTGAGACTTGCGAGCGCGTGACCCTTGATTTCGATGTACGAATGGAAATGGGGCAGCGCCACGCATCGCTGTCCGGCATCGTCATCGTTGAGGTGAAGCAGTGGCCATACGGACGTGGAACCCCGGTCATGTCGGCGCTGAGGGAGTCCGGTTGCCGGCCAGGCTGGACGAGCAAGTACTGCACCGGGATTGCCTTGACCCATCCCGGTGTGCGCCTGAACGCATTGTTGCCCGGCCTCCGGGCACTGGAAGGACGAGCGGAATGAACACGATTCCTGGTGGTGATATTTTCGCGGATTGGTCCGAAATGAGCAAGTTGCTGGTGCGGTTTGTGCTTGATCTTGCGTTCGCGAGCGTCGTGATTCGCCTGATCTACTACCGCCTGTACCGAAATCGTGAGTACGTATTCACCTACTACCTGTTCAACGTGGTGACGCTCTTCCTGTGTCTTCTGCTACGCAAGGTGCCGACCGAGCTCGGTTTTGCGCTGGCGCTGTTCGGCGTGTTCGGCATCCTGCGATATCGCACGGAACAGATCCGCATTCGAGATCTCACCTACCTGTTCATCGTCATTGGACTCGGCCTTCTTAACGGGGTTGCCAACGGTAGTGTCAGCATGATGGAGATACTCGTCGTTAACGGAGTCGTTGTCGGGATGGTGGCTGCCATCGAGTTGCGCCCCTGGAAGGACTCGCTGCAGTCGACGCCGATGATCTATGACCATCTCGAATTGCTGCAGCCGGGCAACGAGGCAAAGCTTCTGGCCGACATCCATTTGAAAACGGGAATGGCGGCGCTTCGGGTCGAGGTCCAACGGATTGACCTGCTCAGGGATGCCGCCGACATCCTTGTTTTCCACCCAGTTTCGCCATCTCGATAAACCCCCGCGAGCCGGGGGCCTGCCGGCCAGAGCCGTGACCGTCAGACCCCCGACGTCGCGAGGTGAAACCTACCGCGTGACTTTAAGAACCTTCTGCGTGAACGATTTGCCGGCGGCTTCGAGCCGGGCAAAGTAGACACCGTTGGCTGTCTCGCTTCCGGAATCGCCGCGACCGTCCCAGAGCCAGGCGTGCGTGCCGGTATCGAGATGGCCGAGTGACTCACGGCGGACGAGGCGACCCGAGATGTCATAAACCGACATCGAGACGTTTGTCACCGGTGTGGCCAGTTGGAACGCGAACCGGGCGGTGCCGGTCATTGGATTGGGATACGGTGCCATCAAACCGGTGAGGCCCGCGGCACCGGCCGCCGGCCCGACGGCGGCCAGCGTGCAATCACCCTCGTTGACCCGGACATTGTCGAGATACCAGCCGTCCAGCTCCGCCAGCGGATCTGTCTGAACCCGGAAACGGACCAGGATCTGCTGTCCGATGAAATCGTCCAGTGAGAGATCCGCGGGCCGCCAGTCGGTCGGATCAGCCACATTGTCGGTCCAGGCCGGATCGCTGGCCTGATCGTAGCGGGCGATTTCCGTCCAGCTGGTTCCCTCGTCCGTGGAGATCTCGACGATGCCGAGATCGCATGGCGTCGGTGCGCAATGTTCGGTGATGCAGATCTGGTCGAACATGAGGTGCGAATTGGGCGGGAGCCGAACCGGGACTCGGAGGACGGTCGGGGTGGAGGTGGTGCAACTTTCCAGGACGCCGGCACAACCGCGAGAGGTGCCGACCGGGCTGTCCGTGTAACCGAACACGCCCCCCTCCGCCAGCGCCGTGACGCCCCATGTGTTGGGGGGGCTGATCCAGTCGTTGGCGTTCCCCTGCTCGAAGTCCTCGGAAACAAAGCAGCCGATGACACCGGCGTATTCGTTGGTCGAGGCCCTGGCGGTTTCGCTCAACCCGCCGACACCCGAAACTTCATAGGTATACACACCGCGGTCGGCCAGGTCGTCGTAGCTGGTCGAGGAGCCCGGGAGTGTCTGGAGCAGCGCCCCGTTGCGATACAGCCGCACCGAGTCGTAGGGCGCCCCGTTCAGCCAGTCCAGGTGGACCGGATCGTTGATGTTGTTGACATTCTGGGCCGTGGCCGTGATGCCACCAGGAGCCAGCAGCGTCGTGCTCGGCGGACGCTGGAAGGCCGCCACGTTGTAGGCCGCCCAGTCGGTGTGCGGACCGACGTGGCGCACTTTGAGATAGTAAGTGCCGGTCGTTCCGGCGAAGAGATCGATGCGGGCGTCCCGGATGCCGGGGTCCGAGTTGTCGTTCGACCCGAGGATCGCGCCCGTCGGTGAGAGGAGCTCGACGAACGGATCGCTGGCGCTGAAAAATGCCCGGACCTCGAAGCCGTAGCGCATGCCGGCCACGGCGTCGAAACGGATCAGGTCGGCATCGCCCAGGTCGAACAGAGTCTGATGCCGTGAGAAGGTGCCGTTGGCCGAGGCCAGCGTGCCGTCCTCTGGGGTGAAATCGGCCGCGGCATCGGTATCCGTGCCGTTGATGTCACGCGCCAGGTTGGATGCCGCTGGGGGACTGTCGAGGAGGCCGGTGAAGGCCGTGCCCGACGGTACCGGGGTGCTGTTCGGGGTGCCGTTCCCATGTCGCCAGCTCACAAAGTCCACGGCCTGGCTGGACGCATCCCGCAGGACGACGGCCCCGTCGAGGCCGTAGTTCCATGAGGCGTTCCACGAGTTGGGCACGGTGCTGCCGCCGTAGAGGTGGTGCGCGCCGTTGTTCAGCGGATCGCCGCGCTCGAGCAGCGCCACGGCCTCACCCGGATCGAGCGTGAAGGCTGGAAACGTGTAGATGCGGCTGACCACCGGGGCGGCGTCGCCATTGACGTACACCTGGATCTGCCAGCCGGTCATGTCGATCGCGGCGTCGGACGGGTTGAAGACCTCCACGGCATCCTGGGCGCCGAGGTCGATCTCGCTGATGACCAGGTGCGCGCCAGTCGTCACGGAGTAGGCCAGTGGCGCAATCGAAGTTGCCTGCGCCGCGGTGCCATCCGGCTCGTACGAGTCGGGGTAGAACTCCATCAGCGACAGGTTGAAGAAGATGTCGTCCACGCCGGCGCGCATGAAATTGGCGCCGTTCTGGGCGTACCACCCCTGGTAATAGTCCTCGATCGTGACCGCATTGCCGGCTGGGAGGCCGGGCAACCAGATGCGCTCGATCGCGAACGGGATGGCATCGTTGACACCAACCTGATCGTCGTCGACGCCCGGGGTTTCATCCGGGGTTCCTGCGTCGTCCACCAGGTCCCACTGGGCCGAGGTAACGTTTGTTTCGTTGGCGCTGCCCCGCTGGCCGATAAAGAAGCCACCCGGCGGCAGGCCCGGCTGGAAGACGACGCCGGTCTCGAAGTCGTAGGAGAACGACAGGCCGCCGGCCATCATCGAATCGGGCGGAATCATCAGGTCGCCGTAGATGCTGACGTGGCTGTCGATCGGCTGTGCGATCAGGTTCAGGCGGGTGGTGGCCCGGAGCTTGCGGACCTTGGCGCAGTGAAACGTGGCCACACCTTCACCATAGGCCAGCAGCACATTGGCGTTGTTGTCACCTATCCCGTGCGGGCCGCCAGGATTGTCCGACCTCGAGAAAAAGTCATCGAACCAGTGGCCGGTTTCATGGAGGATGACCGTGTCGGACCAGGCGTCCGTGTCGTTCCCCTGGCCTGGGGATGCCAGAAGAATTGCGTGGCCGCTGTAGTTGGAACCCTCATTGGAGCTGGTCGGCGACCACGCAAAAATGACGTATTCGGTGGCATTCGGCAGCCGGTTCAAGAGGCCCGGCTGGGCCATCCAGTCGAAGTAATCCACGGCACAGTCAAAGATGTTGAAGGCCTGGGCCACACCCGTGCCGTCCGGATCCTCGAGTAGAAACGTGCCGAAATTGAGCGGCTGGGCCTGGTTGTGATTCAGGACCGGATCGTTGAGGACGGCGTGAATGTTGCCGATGACGGCGGGCTCACCCAGGCCGCGCGTCAGTTCGTCGACGATACGAATTTCGTAGCCGGCGGTGCGCCCGTCGGTCAGGACACGAGCTACCACGTTGACCGGCACGATCGGCGCCAGTGGCGTGACCGTGATCGAGTAATTGCCGTCGGCGTCGGCAACGCCGGATCCGATCACCTGGAGCGACGGAACATCGACGATTTCGACCCGCGCGTGGCGGATGGGCAGGTTCTGTTCCTGACCCGTGTAGCCGTCCTTGTCCCAGAGCTTGTCGGCATACAGGAAGCGGCCGCTGGCCGTGAAGGCGGCCTCGGCGGACGTGACGAAGGAGGTGAGCACGAGGGTCGCGACGAGCGTGATCAGGATGATCAGGGCGATGAGGTAGGCGAAGGACTTGTTCGGACAGCCCTTCCCATGACGGAGGCGATCGAGGAGGCGCATCAGTTGATCCTCCGCCCGCTCGAGGCGTACTGGCGGATCGATTCGCCGGTGGGGGTTGTCACGACCTGCCCCGGATCGGCCGGGCCGTCGGGCAGGATGTTCAGCATCGCCAGACGATTCATCGGGCCGGTGGTTGATTCGCCGGTGGTCAGAACTTGTAGAACGAACCGCCGGCCGTTCTCCGGAAGACGCAGGGTGAACTCGATGCGCCGGACATCACCGGCGTCGAGTGTTCCGAGTTCGGCCCGCTGACGTCCGAGAATCGTGGCCCCGCCGCTGGAGAGGATTCGGGCCTCGGCGGCGGAAAGGGACACCGTGGCCTCAACCTCGAGCGCCACGCGCACCGTGCCGCCCCGGGTCATTGCGCCCTGCGGCACCAGCCGGGCTTCGATCGGATGACGCAGGTTGCAGGTCGAGACTTCGTAATTCGGAGTGACAAGGGCGGGCGTCACTCCGGAGTTGTCGGTTGATCCGGATCGAAATGCTTGAATCGACAGCGCCATCGCCCCGGCCACCAGGACCAGTGGGATGATTTGGGCGGCGCGACTCGCCTTGCACGTCAAGCGATGCATCTTGAAACCTCCTCGGTGGGGCCATCGGACCAGCCATCCGGCTCTGGGTGACTGACAGGAGGAAGTTTGTCGGGGGGGTATTGAGTGGGTATTGAGTAACCGGGATTTAATTCAAGCCGGAAGGCCACATCTTGTTGAAAACAATTAACTTACATAAAATGATTGAACATGGATCCGTTCATGCATCCAGGAGGGGTAGCAACAGCCAGGTTCGTTTGATCAGCGAATCCGGACCACGCCCACAACCTGTCGCGTGGTGCCATCGTCGAGCCGAGCGAAATAGCGGCCGGAGGGCGTCTCCTCGCCGGACTCATTGCTCCCGTCCCAGGTGACGACGGACTCACCAGCCGTAGCCGGAATCGGCAAGCGGCGCACGATGCGTCCCTGGATATCAAGAATGGTCAGGGTCGAGGCATCGCTGCCAGGCGGAAGGTTCAGTTGAACCGGGCCACGGGCCGGGTTGACCCGCACGCGCAGCCAACGGGGCCCGGCGTCCGGTGCCCCATTGGCCATCGTCCCCGAGATGGTGATCGTCGGGATGACAACAACGGTGGGCGAACCCTCGATGGTCAACTGTGGCATCGGGTCTGACGACTGGTACAGAGTCATCCCCACCACAATTCGGAAGTCGGTGACCAGCCCCGAATGATCGGGCGAGTTGCCTTCCAGGGTTTCGAACCACCAGGGGTGGGATGCAGACGGAGGCAGGAGCCACGCGGGGATGTCGCTGGCATAGAGGGATCGAACCAGGATCCCCTGGTACTTGTCCTCGGGATCGGCGCTGGGCAAGGGTGCTGCGGAGTTCAGGTCCGCGTCGATCGCCAGGGGTGAGCTCCAATCCGGCGGGGCAATCCAGGGACCGGAACCGAACTGCATCGTCCAATCGAGTTCCGGGCGGTTGTGCCAGAAGGTGATCTCCGCACGCCCTATGGGGTCCTCGCTTCGAGCCGGGATCGACGACGATATGGTCGTGGGGCCGCCCAGCGTACGCGCCCGGTACCAGAATTTGCGACCGGCCGGCACCGGGTCGGACCAGAGATAGGTCGTCCGGTTGCCCAGGGCGAGATTGGAAAAGCCGACCGCCGGAACAGCCGGCGAAACCGGCGTGAATGTTCCCGGTGCGCCGCCCAGATCATCGGCCCGCTCGACCAGGAAACTGGTGGTTCCGGACTCCCGCTGCGTGGTCCAGGCGAATTCGATCTCACCCGAACCGGCCTGGAACTCCGCTGACAGGTTTACATACTGGGTGGTTGTCTCATGAACCAGCTCTTCCCAGGCGGCGAGGGCATCCAGTTCGCCGAAGCCGAAGCCGGCCCGCCAGTCCGGCTCGATCCCGTACGGATCGGCGCCGATGGAACAACCGAGGGTGGTGTCGGTCCGGTGCCGGGCCGTCCGGCGGAGTATCTCTCGGATCTGATCGGGCGACGCGGTGGGGCTGGTCTCGCGAAGCAGGGCCACCACGCCCGAAACGGTGGCAGCCGCCATGCTCGTCCCGCTGCTCCGGCGCCAACCCTGGCCCGTGCCGAGCGGGGCGCCCCAGGCGGCGGCGATCTGGGTGCCCGGTGCCACCAGGTCGGGTTTCAGTTCGTCGGCGTGACCGCCATCCAGGTCGTCGTTTCGCGGACCGTCGTTGGAAAAGGTGGCGAGCGCCGGCCGGCTCGATGCCGATGCGACATCCAGATCGAGGGCACCGACGGTGATGGCCTGATCCGCGGCACCTGGCGCGGGGATGAATTTACAACGACCATCATTGCCGGCGGCGGCCACGACAACGATTCCACTGGCGGCGGCGGCATTGACCAGCCGGCAGACACAATCCTGACCGTCCGAGGGATCGATCGAGGTGAGACTCAGGTTGATGACGTCGATGCCCGTGTGCGTGGGGTCCCAGACGCGGGTCCGGTTCTGGAGACACCACTCAAGCCCCTCCGCCAGGCCGTACCCCGTTCCAGAGTCATCCAGCACCTTGACGTCGACCAGTCGCGCGTCGGGCGCCATGCCGCCAAATGTTCGGTCGCGGCCGGCTCCGGCGATGGTCCCCGCGACGTGGGTGGCGTGGTAGCTCGACAGGCCGGGCGTCGACTGGGCCGGATTGACGCTGGATCCCCAGTTCGTGTAACCGAGTGGGCCGGGTCCGGAGTAGGAGCTGCCCCCCAGTACTTTTCCGGCAATGTCGGAATGGCCGGGATAGGCACCGATCGGCGTGTCATTGATTCCCGTATCGAGAATCGCCACGACCGAGCCACTGCCGGTGGGGCCACCGAGTTCGTGAAGTGCCGGAGCCGCGCCGCTTCCGCCACCTCGGATGCCGACGGCACCGGTGGTCCTCCAGTTGGTGGGGAACATCAGCGTCACCGCTTCGACGCGCTCCACGCCGGGTTGGGCGGCAATGGCGACCAGGCTCGGGTAGAGTGCCCGCACGCGGATGTAGGGCACCGAGATGAACCGCGTGATGACCTCGGCGCCGGCGCCTGCCAGGGCCAGGCTGTCAAGCGTGGTCGGCGGGTGGTCATACAGGATGTAGCCGCCGTACTGGAGCGCGTTGTTCAGAGTTGATACGTCGAACCGCAGCCGGCCTTCCGGATCGCCATTCTCGTAGGCGGCGGAAATCCCCTGCTGGAATGTGGCCGTCAGTCGATCGTCGATGCCGTCCTCGTCCTGATCCCACATCCAGGGTTCCGAGGCGACTGCGGGGGCGGGAAGGGCAGCAGGCAGCAGGACGCATGCCAGGAGGACGATGGCGCGAAATGGAATCTGGATTCTGGTCACGGTCCGGCCGTTGCCCGATCTCATCCTTTAGACACCTTAAGTTGCGGCAATCAAGGATTCGTACGAGCGAGTCGTTTCCGGGAGCGGCTCGGATCCCAGGTCCTCGCGAAGCAGGCGCGTCAGTCGTCGGTAATGCTCGAGTATTGCATGACGATCGCCAATCAGATTGTAGCACCCCATCAGGCGGACGTGAACCTCTTCCCGGTAGGGGCTCCGGTCCAGGAGGCGCCGGCAGACGGGAATGGCCCGGGCTGGCTCGTTGCCCTGGACCAGCAGCGCCGCCAGCGCCGCCAGCACATTTTCGAAGCCAAGTGCCAGTCGGGTGCGGATTTCGTCCGTCCAGGGCTCATCGCGGCCATCCAGGAAATCGCCCTGATACAGGGCTACCGCCTCCTCCAGCGTCTTGATCCGGTCCGCCGGTTTGGTCCTCGTGCGTCCTTCAACAGCCAGGGCCTCGAAGCGATGGGCATCAATTGTCAGGAGGAGGTCGGGATCGAGCTGGTACAGCGCATTCCGGACGACCACGACCTGACCCTCGCTGACGTCGCGGAGGGCGCCCCGGATGTAGGAGAGAGTCGGATGAAAATTGCCCTGGGCACTGCGCCGCTGCCGTCCCGGCCAGAAGAGTTCGACCAGGCGATCCCGGGGCACCCCGCGCCCGCCCCGCATGGCCAGGTAGAGGAAGATTGACAGGGCCCGCTGTGACCGCCACCGCGCCGGCTCGATCTCGCCGAGAGGTCCAAAGAGGTGCAGCGGGCCGAGCGTTGTCAGGCGCAGGCCAGGGAGGCCTGAGGACTTCAGCGTCCGGCTTTCGGGGTGCCGCCGTTCGATGGCCTCCAGGGCCGCGCGCGCCGAGCGGACCAGCGCTCCGTCCGCGGCCCAGGCGGACGCACTGATGCGCCGATGGCTTGAGGGACCGCCGATTTCACCCAGGATTTGAAGAATGGCGCGTCCGGCTTCGGGCGGCAGCGACTCCTCCCCGGCCATCTGGAGAATCTCCAGCTCGAGCGTCGAGCCGGCGCCCGCTGCCAGCCGGGCGATGAACTCGCATTCCCGGCCTCGCCGCAGAAGGTAGAAGAAGGGCGCCGTATCGCGCCGAAATTCGGCCCGCAGAAAGGCGTCATATCCGAGTGATCGGCCGAGGCCGAGGGCTTCGGACATTTCCTCTTCGGCGGAATCGAGCCCCAGCTGGCGCGCCGCCTCGCCGCGGTGGAAGAGAAGTCGCATCCGGGGAAAGAGTGCCTCGAGTTCGAAGGCCACTGGACGCAGTTCCGTGAGGGCGGCATAGGCTTCCTCCAACCGTCCGGCACGAAGGTCGAGCACGGCATCCTCCACCCGGTACAGCAGCCAGTGCGAATCGCGCGTGGCCGGGCCGTAGGCGGCAAGCCCGCTCCGCAGCAGCTCGCGCGCCGCCGCAAACTGGCCGGCCTCTGCCAGGACGCGCGATCGGAGGGCCAGGGCATCGGACTTGAGGAGCGGGATCCGAAGCTCCTCGTTGAGCTCATCCGCCTCCCGCAGGCGCGCAAGACACGCCTCCATGTTTCCCAACCGATAGTTCAGGTGCGCCTGCCCGAGCAGCGCCGAGAGGATGTGACTCCGATTCTGCCAGCGCCGGGCTCGACGGAGCGCCTCATCGAAGAGCGGCCGGGCACGCTCCGGATCCCCCATTTCGTTCAGCAGGAGTCCGAGATTCGACAGGTGAAGCGCGGCCCGCGGCGATTGTCGGGCGCCGGGACGCCGCAATCCCTTTTCAAAGGCCGCGGCAGCGGCCGGAAAGTTGCCCTGGCTGGCGTGCACCACCGCGCGATTGTTCCAGACGACGGCCTGTCGCTCCGCGTGCCCTCGTGCCAGTTCCTCCAGTCGATCGAGTCGGCGAATGGCGTCCGCATACTGCCCCAGGTAGTAATGGGCACCGGAAACGACCTTCAATAGCCGAACCTCCAGCTCTTCCGACGAGCGATCGCCCGAGTCGGTGAGCGTGCCCAAAGCCGCCTCGCCTTCCTCCACGGCCCGTCGGGATTGACCCCGAAGATTCCAGAGTCGCGCGAGGCCAAGGGTCGTCCAGGCTTCGCCGCTCGTGTCTCCCTGATCCTGGAAGAGGGCCTGGGCCCGTTCGTAGTCAAGCTCGGCGCCCGGCCAGTCGCCGAGATAGTGGCGGGCATCGCCCCGGCGCAACCGGAGCCAGGGGTCTTCGTCAAGCAGCCCGGGGGGTAACTGTTCCAACCAGTGGGCCAGGGCCTGGTACTGCCCCGAGTCGAGCAGCGTCAGGGCCTCGGCGCGAAGAAACTCCGCCAGCGCCGTCCGATCCTCGAGGAAGGCCAGCTGCCGTGCCGCCGCGACCAGATCGCCCCGGCGTCGAAACCAGGCCGCTGCCGACGTGTGGAGCTTTTCACGATCGGCCTCCGGCAGCTCCGCGCGAAATCGCCGCATGAACAGATCACGCAGGAGCGTGTGGTACCGGTACACGATCCCGGAATCACTCTCAAACGCCTGAATCAGGCTCTTTCGCAGCAGCTCGCGCAGGCGTCCTTCCGGATCCGACTCACCAAGGACCGACCGAAGCAGATCGGGCTCGATCTCCTCGAAGGGCGAACTCTCCAGGATCCAGCGTCGCCATTCGGGCGACTGTCGATCCAGGATCTCGACGGCCAGATAGTCATGGAGCGTCGCGCCGGAGGCCATGGCTCGCTCCAGCGCTCGCGGCAAGTCCTGGGGAGCCAGCGTGCGACCCGCCTGAAGCGCCAGCTGGATCGGCGTGACCCATCCTTCCGTGAATCGGGTGAGAAACTCCAGATCCGATTCGGACACGGGGCGATGATGGACTTCCTCGAGAAGTGAGCGCATCTCGTCCGACGTGAACGCCAGATCCGCGGAACCCAGCTCGAATATCATTCGCCTTGCCCGTAATCGGCCGAGTGGAAGCGGTGGTTCGGTCCGGGTGGCCAGCATCAGGTGGACAAGGGTGCGATTGTTCTCGACCAGCGTTTCCAGGAACTGGCTGATTTCGGTCGAGCCGCTCACCAGGTGAAGATCGTCGATGGCCAGGATCAGCGGTTCGCGAATCCTCTCGAAGTCGTTCAGCAACGCTCCGGCCGCGGCCGTGGCCGATCGGGCACCCACCGCCCCTTCGCCCAGGAGGGCGCTCAAGCCCCGGCCATGCCGCCGATTGCGACGTTGGAGCGCCGCGGCGATGTGCTGCAGGAATCGCGTGAGGTCGGCATCCTCCTCGCCGAGGGAGTACCAGAGGGTGCCGTCCGGGTTGAGTTCGGCCGCGGACGCCATGAGGGTGGTTTTCCCGTAGCCGGCGCCGGCCGTGATCAGTGTCAGGGGAAATTCAAGAAGGCCGGTACGGATCTGATCGAGGAGCCGGCTACGCTCCAGCACCTGCGGCAATCTCGGGCGCGCCAGGCGCGCATCGACGACATTAAAACGTGTTCCGGCCATCGCGTACTCCCCGGGAGAAGGTCATGGTACACCGGGGGGCGTATTCAAGGGCGATCCGAATACGGGCCATGGCGCGGCGATTCGGATGCCCCCCGCTTCCAGGGCACGCCGAACTTCGATTACCCGCTCCATCGCACCCGCCGCGTCACCGTGCAGGCAGATGGTGTCGGCGCGGCACGCATGAACCGAGCCGTCGAGGGCAAGCACGGTGCCCTGCTCCGCAATCTGGATCGCCTGACGCGCCGCATCCGCCTTGTCGTGGATCAGGGCATCGTCATGCTCGCGCGAGCGCAGCCGGCCGTCGGGCTCGTAGCGACGGTCGGCGAAGGCCTCGGCGGCCACCCGGAATCCCATGGATGCCCAGACCTCGAGCATGATCGATCCGGCCAGGCCGACCAGATGGACACGCCCGCGCCACGGCAGGAGACACTGCCCGATCAATTCCGCCACAGGCCGATCGTGGGCCGCCGCGTTGTAGAGGGCCCCGTGAGGCTTGATGTGTCGGATCGTCGTCCCCAGCGAGCCGGCGATGTTCACGAAGTCGGTCACCTGCCTTTTGATCGATGCCGTGAGATCTACGTGGCTCATGTCCAGTTCGCGGCGGCCGAAGTTCCGGCGATCCGGATAGGCCGGGTGTGCGCCGACGGCGACGCCGTGACGCATCGCCAGCATCACCACCGCGTGCATCGAGGCGTGATCGCCGGCATGACCACCGCAGGCGACATTGACCGAACTGACCATCGCGATCAGCCGCTCCTCCGAGCCGTCCGCCAGTGCGGATGGCGATTCGCCAACGTCGGCATTCAGATCCATGCTGGCCGTCACACGACCCCCGGAAGACAGGCCTCGAGGGCCGCCTCCTGCTCCCGCAGTTGTTGCCTGGCCTTACCAAAGTCAATCCATTCGAACCGAACCCGGGCCTGTGGCCGGAGCTGGCCGGCCCGGTGCCGGTCGACGGCCGCGAGGTTGGCGATCTTCGGGTAGCCGCCGGTGGTCTGGTGCTCCACGAAGAGAAGAACCGTCTGGCCATCGGGCAGCACCTGGATCGCCCCGAGCGTCACCCCCTCGGTCAGGAGCTCATCAAGCCGATGGCGTTCGATCGCCCGCCCGATCAGGCGGATGCCCATTCGGTCAGAGTGGTCGTGAACCGTCCAGGTATCGAGAGCCATCGATTGCCGCGCCGCGTCGGTGAACCAGTCGGCCTGCGGGCCGGGTGTGATGCGGATCGCTCGATCCGCCGACAGGCGCTCGATAAGCCGGTCGAGGCCCGGGGGCGGGCCATCGGCCGGGGGCTGGCGCTCGAAACCCGAGGTGCCGAAGCCCAGCATGTCGCCGGCCCGAAGGGCACGGCCGAGGCCGCCCACTCCGCTCACGAGATGTGTCGAGGCACTGCCAAAGAGGAGCGTCACGTCGATGCCTCCCCGGACAGCCAGGTAGGCGCGGGCACCGGTGGCTGTTCCTTCGATTGTCAGTCGCTCGCCGGCGCGAACGGCCAGCGTTCGCCACATGGGCACGGGGGCTCCGGCCAGCCGGAGCGGCATCGGGGCTCCCGTCAGGGCGATGTGGGCCGGACCGTGAAAGGCGTACTGGCCGCCGATCAGCGTCATCTCAAGGACAGGGGCGCGATCAACGTTTCCGACCAGCCGATTGGCCAGGCGCATCGATAAATCGTCTGCTGCACCCGACATCGAGATGCCGAGATGAGCCAGGCCGGGCCGCCCGGGATCCTGGATGGTTGTCAGGATTCCCGGCCGCTCCACGACAAGAAAACTCATCATCAGCCCCCTGTGCCACGATCGGCAGCGGGGGGCCACGCGTTGAACTCGACCCTGGTGATCGATCGAAACCGGATGATGTCGCCGATGGCGAGGAGGACGGCCGGCTCGATCGTCGGATCGAAAATCCTGACCGGCGTGCGGCCGATCAATCGCCAGCCGCCGGGGGAGGCCACCGGGTAGACACCGGTCTGTTCGCCTCCGATTCCGACGCTTCCTGCCGGGATGCGGATGCGTGGCGAGGCCAGTCGGGGGGTTGCCAGGCCGGAATCGAGTCCGCCGAGATAGGCGAAGCCGGGGCAGAATCCGAGAAAGTGCACATGGTAGTCGGGCGCCGTGTGTCGCCGGATCACCTCATCCGTCGTGAGGCCATGGTGGGCGGCCACGTGGGCCAGGTCCGGGCCGAACTCGGCATCGTACAAGACCGCGATTTCGAGGCGCCGTGCCGCTGGGAGCGGTGTCGCGCTGGTCGTCGCCTCGAGGAGCTTCAAGAGGTAACGACGCACTTCTCCCGCATCAATCGCCAGGCAATCAAACTCGACCAGCAGATTGACGTAACCGGGATGGCAGTTGCGCAGCCAGCCCGGTGCCTGCAGGAGGAGTTGTTCGGTCACCGCCTGAACCCGTCGATTCGTTTCGGGTGTCACGGTCTCGCCAAGGCGGATCAGGAACGATTCGTCGCTCGCCGCGACGATCGGCTCCCCGGGCATCAGTCTCCCTGTGTGGTTTCCGCCGTCGCGGCGTCGACAGAACCGCCGCGACGGGTTCCCGCGTAAACGTCGAAAAGAAGAAGCTGCAGCCCGAGCGGCCCGCTTTCGATCGGCAGGCGCCGGGCCGGTTTCAGCCCGACGGACTTTTCAAGGGGCCCCCGCGGCAGCACCAGCGCCAGCTTTGTTCCCGTGCCATGGTGTTTGACCCGCCGGACGAACTCGCAGATGAGTGCCCTGGCGGCCTCCGGGTCGGCCAGTCGTTCACCATACGGCGGATTGCTCACGATCCAGCCGCCCCGGGCATTCAGGTTGCGTGCGTCACCTTGCTCGAAACGGACGTCCCGGTCCACGCCGGCCTTTCGCGCGTTGCTTCGCGCCACGCAGAGCGTGCTGTCG
Organism: Candidatus Eiseniibacteriota bacterium; assembly: GCA_034440375.1. Lineage (GTDB taxonomy): Bacteria > Eisenbacteria > RBG-16-71-46 > JABDJR01 > JAWXBZ01 > JAWXBZ01. Next base: position 20,455 of record JAWXBZ010000105.1, on the reverse strand, counting down.
TCGATGTCGCGGCCCAGGATTGGATGGGGGGCGGCGGGCAGACTCTCTTCGGTGGCCACTGCCCGTTCCGCTCCGAGGGCCGTCGTCAGCGCGGGAATGAATCGGACCGCGGCATAGCTGTCCACGGGGCGGAGCAGGCCGGGTGCCAGCCGTCGCGCGATGAGCGCTGCTTCGATCGGAATGGTGCCGCTGCCGCAAAACGGATCGAAGAGCGGGGCCGAACCGTCATAACCGGCCATGCGCAGAAGCCCGGCGGCTCGATTCTCGCGCAGCGGCGCGGCGGCGCCCTCCTCGCGGTAGCCGCGTCGATGCATCGGCTGGCCACTCACGTCGATTGACAGTTCGCATCGCCCATTGAAAAAGAAGGCGGCCAGCCGGACGTCCGGATTGATCCGGTCGACATCCGGGCGCGGCCCTCCATGCTTGCGGAATTCATCGCAGATGGCGTCCTTGATCTTGAGCGGCGCAAACGAAATCTTGTATCCGGTGCTGTCAGTCGTGCCGTACGCGTTGACCGCGATCGACAGGGTGTGCGGAAAAAGAGCCGGCCAGTCGATGCGCCGGACCTGGTCATACAACATGTCGACCGTACGCGCCGAAAACTCGCGGACCGAAAGAAGGAGGCGCGAGCCGATGCGCGAACGGGTCAACACCCGCGCCGCCGTATCCCAGTCGCCGGTCAGAACGGCCACCCCGGCCGGCGTGGCGGACGGCGCAAAGCCCATCTCGATCAACTCTTCGCGCAACAACCCCTCGAGACCAAGCGCGGTGGTGACCAGAAATCGACAGGGTGGTTCAAATGGTGATGGCAGTGATCGGGCCACGGGTTTCCTCCGGCGGGCAGTATAGACCGGGTTCTGCCATCAAGACCGAAATCCGCCGCACGGGCGGGACGGGACCTCATCACCCGCCGCCGAGGGGGCATACAAGTTCCGGCGGCGGCCCCTGGAAGCGCTGCGCAGGAATCCCCAGCGCCCCCGCTTCGGCCCAATCCCCCCGATTGAAGTCGCCCCGAATCCACTTCTGGAAAAGGGCTTCCATTCGCATGGCCCGCTCACCCGTGGCCCAGCCCGGGTCACCGGGCTGGTAGAGCTCGACGAAGAGCGTGTCGTGCGTGCTGAAAAGGGCGGCGAAGCTCCGGCCCCACGAGAGGGCGCTGTCGGGAAGGCCGGGTCCGGGAATTGCCCACTCCTGCAGGATTCGGCGGCTGCCGCGATAGTAGATGCGGTCGTGCCAGCGGCCTTCAACCAGGCCAAACTCAAGTTCCGATCCGGGTCCATGAAAGATTTCGCCGATCACGACATGCTGATCCGGCCCGAGTGTGACCCGATGACGCTGCAGGACCTTGCCGAAGGATTCTAGCCTGGGGGCGGCTGGGGAGGTGGCTACGCCCGGCGATTGGAGGATAAGGAAGAGGGCGGCCGTCAGGAGGCCGGTCGCAGCCGTTCGTCGGTGTCGCACGCTTCGACATTATCAGTCCCCACCGCCGGGAGACAATTGACCGACCTGATCCCGTGGCTTGTCGCTGCCGGACGGATCGTACTTTCCAATAGCTCGACGCGCTGGAGCAGCCACCCCGCCTGCTCCGTATGCCGCAGACAGATCCCGGCGTTCCCCGCGAATATCTCGAGAGCTTTCAGGTCCTCATCGAAATACTCAATGCCGGGCTTCCGACTGGAAAGGCTCATGACGCCGACCAGTTCATCGCGGACCACGATGGGCACCACGATGGCCGCTGTCAGACCCCCCTTGCTCGGTTCGAAGCCTTCGAACCGTCCCGGCTCGACGACCTGGCCCAGGATGACGGATTCACGATGCTGGGCCACCCAGCCGGCGATACCCTTGCCGGGTTGCTGGCGCGTTCCGATCATTTCCGACGCGCCCTGGTGTCCCATGGCAGCCCGCACGACAAGTTCGCCGGTCTGGCGGTCGACCAGCATCACCGACACGCGATCGCACTCGAACAGGCTGAAGCAGTGCTGGGTCATGCCGGCGAAGATCGACTCGATGTCGTTCTCGTTGGCCATCGTCTGACTGACACGGCTGAGGGCCATCAGCCGGGCATGGTGGCGTGACTTGGAGCCAATGGCGGCCTCGCGGGCCTCCTCGAGTTCGAGCTGGAGGCTGAAGAGCCGGCGGCGCTGTACCGTCAGGTACGATCCGAACAGACCAACCATGATCGACAGCCCGGCCAGCAGAACCCACTCGCTTCCGCTCCAGGGCCACGGCGCCCGATCACGCGCCAACAGCAAGCTCCCGACCGCGGCACCAAGGCCGATCGTCGTCGTCACGAGCGTGATGAGCATCAGCAGCCAGTTGTCCCAGCTTTGTCGCATGATCCGGCGGCCGGCCTTCAGCACGATGGCGGGTCCGGTTCGCTCGGACGCAGAGGAATGGGCCTGTGATTGGTTCACACGGTCTCCCCAAAGCTCGAATGGTTCGCGAGGTCTCATCACCCGATCTTATCGACCGGCGATGGCCAGTACTGAGGATCTGCTCCTTGTAATCGTCCGGAGGGATGGTCCGCTTGAGTCAATAGTTAAGTCTGATTGAATGATTTGTGACTCACACGATATTGTCCGCCGGCTTTCGCGACGCGGACCGGCATACGGGCCATTGCAGAGAGAAAGGAGGGGGGTGCGTGTTCGAGAGCAGGGGCCTGGTGACGGGAGAGGATGGGGCGCCCCGCTGCTGGTGGGGTGCCGGAAGCCCGGACTACGCGGCCTACCATGACCGCGAGTGGGGATTTCCGGTTACCGACGAGACGCGTCTCTTTGAGAAGATCTGCCTGGAGGGATTTCAGGCGGGCCTCTCCTGGCTGACAATCCTGAGGAAGCGCGACAACTTCCGTGAAGCCTTCGACGGCTTCGACTTCAATCGCGTCGCGCGTTTCACGCCGCGTCGCGTGGATCGGCTGCTCACCAACGCCGGCATTGTCCGCCACAGGGGCAAGATCGAATCCACCATCAACAATGCCCGCCGCGCCATCGAGATGGCCGAAGAGTGCGGCTCTCTCGCCCCCTTTTTCTGGCAGTTCGAGCCCGCTCCCGCATCGCGACCGAGCGTCCTGACACGATCGGCGCTGGTCAAGGTCACGATGTCCGATGAGTCGAAGGCACTCTCGCGAGAGCTCAAGAAACGGGGGTGGAGTTTTGTCGGACCCACGACCATGTATGCCTTCATGCAGGCCATGGGACTGGTCAACGATCATCTCGATGGGTGCCATGTTCGGCCGGCCGCCATCAGGGCGCGGGCCCTGATGCCCGCCTATAATGCGCGACCATGACGCCCAAAGGCACTGATTCCGTCCCCCCGCCATCCATCGATCGGAGGGAGTGGTTCGCCCTCGCCGCCGTCGCGCTCCTCGGCCTCGCCATTCGAGTGGCGCTCTGGTCCACCCAGTCCATTCCATCCGTCGATGGTACGGCCTACCTCCGCATGGCTCAGGCTTTCGCGGGTGGCCCGGGCATCGACTCCGTGCATCAGTACGGTTACCCGGCGCTGATCTGGCTGGCGCACTTCCTGATTCCGGACTGGGTGCTTGCGGCCCGCGTCGTGGCGCTCGTGGCCGGCACCCTGCTCATTCCGATCACCGGCTGGCTGGGCGCCGCGTTCCTCCGGGATCGTCGGTTGCGCCTTCTGCCGGCCGCGGCCCTGGCTGTCACCCCGCTGGCCATCCGTTACTCCCTGACCACGATGACCGACATGCCTTTCCTGGCGCTCTTCTTCCTGGGCATCGGCCTCTCGGCCCGCACTCGCTGGCTGGCAGCCGGGGCGGTGTTCGGCGCGTCCTACGTCATCCGGCCGGAAGGACTCCTGGGCGTCCTGATCGTGGCCTTGCTGCAATGGCGTCGCCCCGCGAGTTGGGTGCGCCTCCTGGCCGGCGCGGCGCTGATCGTCATCCCGTATGTCGTGGCCGTGGGCCTCACCGATGGCCGTTGGACGCTCTCTCCCAAGTCACTCAACATCGCCGCCGGCAGCTGGACAGCCGCCGAAGCACAGGCCGGCGGCGAGGTCGTCGGCATGGGCGTTTCCGAACGACTCGCACGATTCGGTGGCGAGACCATCCGCCTCTACCCTCAAAGGGCCGGCGAGGTATTGCGCCAGCTGGGGGCGCAGTCGGGGTACCTGCCGCTGCTGCTCGGACCCCTCGGGCTTTTCGGCCCGACATGGCTCCTGCTGGCGGGGCTGTCGCAGATCATTCTCCTGCCGCTCACGTTCATCGGCGCGCGCGTTCGCTACCTTTTCCCGTTCCTGCCGATCCTCTGGATTCTTTCCCTGGTCACGATCGAACGGGTCCGGCGACCGGCCGGACGTTTGGCCCTGACCCTGCTGCTGGTCGGCTCCATCACGTTCGCGGCCTGGTTCTCCCGGGATCTCTACACGATGAATGAAGACGGCTACTTCCCGGAACTGGTCGAGGCCGGGACCTGGCTCAAGGCCCTTTGCACACCGGCCACCATCGTCTACGACCGGAAGCCCTACACCGCATACTACGCCGGGGCGATCGGGCGATTCACGCCGGCCGGCGGCTACGACGCCATACTGGACGAGATCGTGGCGAGGGGTGGTGACTTCCTCGTCGTCCATGATTGGGTCACCGAACGCTTCCGACCCGAGCTCTTGCCCCTGGCCCGTGATGCGGCCGTGGTGGCCGCCGAATCGCGGCTCCGCCCGATCTACTTCGAGCAGTCGGCCCGCGGGATGCGGACGCTCATCTATCGGATCATTCGCACGGGCGGTCCGCCGCCGACAATCGGCGAGGAGGAGATCCGGCAGGCGGTGCTCGGCGTCCTGTCGACGCCCTAGTCAGTGAGCGGCGACGGCCTTGCTGCTGTTCGGCCGGGCGTGCCAGAGGCGGAGGCAGAGAAGAAACCCGATGACGGCCACCGGCATCATGGCCAGTGGCCAGTTCCTCCAATTTTCGGGATTCTTTGCGGCGTCACCCAGCGGAAGCACCTTGCCGAGCAACAGGCTCTGCATTGCCGTGCCGAGATAGACCAGCCCGTCAATGATCCCGACCGCCACCCCGGCGTTCTTCCGCCCGCCGAAATCCATGCTGGCCGTGCCGGAAAGCATGCCATGCACCCCGATGAAGCAAAGCGACATGAAGACGGCGACAAAGCCGAGCAGCGGGCTCGACAACATGAAATAGACCAGGACCGCGCCGAGCATCAGCCCGGCGTACAGGAAGGCGGCCACCGGCCCGCGTCGTGAATGGAAAACATAATCGGAGATGACGCCCGCGAGCATGCCACCGGTGATGCCGGCCACGCAGAGGAGCAGCCCCCAGTTCTTCGGCACGAATGACTCGGCGATGCCGACCTGCTTGGCAAAGATGATGTACCACTGCATGACGGCATTGCGGAGAAAGCCGCTGCAGAATTCGATCAGCGCAATCGTGACGATGACCGGATTCGTGAACATCTTCTTCGCCACCGCGGCCAAACCCAGGGGTGGTCCGGTATCGAAGGAAGAGGCATCGGCCACATCAAAGTCCGGCTGGCCGGCCTCGCCCGGCGTGTCGCGGATGATGAAGTAGTCGATGATCCAGAAGCCGGTGAGGATGATGGCCGGCACGATGAAGACCCAGTAGGTCGGGGCATGCTTCACGATGAAGCCGCTCCAGTCGTAGGCGAAATAGAGTCCAAGCGAGATCAGGATGCCGAAAAGCCCCCCGAGGATCCCGCGCTCGCGAACATGAAACCAGGCGGCGTTAACCTTGACGATCGATACGGCCCCAAAGCTTTGGAAGTACATGTTGGCGGCGTAGACCACTGAAAAGATCGGAACGAGCCCGCCGCCCGGCGGATTCCATCCGCGGGCAATGACCAGCCAGGTGACCAGGCCAAGCAACAGATTGCAGACAGCCGAGCCGGCTGCCGCGATCAGAATGGTGCGGCGCCCCCCCCAGTGATCGGTCAGGGGACCGTTGATGACGAATGCCGTCCCGTAGGTCAGCGTTCCCCAGAAGAAAATAGTCCCGAAATCCGCCGTGCTCATCAGGTCGCCGAGCGCATTCTTGCTGACCGTCAGGTTATATCGACCCATGTACAGAAAGGCGTAGGTCAGGCCAAGCGGAAACCAATTCCAGAACCGCCGTTTCAGGAACGCGGGCGAGTGGCCCAGCTCCACCCTGGGAAGGTTCAGGATGACGAGGGCAATGGCTCCGAGGAGAATCCCAATTGCCAGGAGTTGAGTGAGCCAGTCGGGAATGGTCGGCATTCATCACCTCGGGGCGAAGTGCGACGTGACGGGCGGGAGGAAACGACCGGGACGGTACCCAAAGGGGGGGCGGGCCCGCAAGGAGAGGCCGTCGATGTTCATGGACACGGCCGGGTGGCCCGGTGCATTCTTGCAGCATGCCCACTCGCAACCGCCCCGGCTCGATTCGTTTTTCACTTTCGATCTCATGCCTCTTGATGCTGACCGCGGGAATCGTGAGTTCCGCTCTTGCCGCAATCACCCGTCATGTCGGACCGGGCCACCCATTCCTCAATATCGGTGATGTCCCCTGGGAGAGCCTCGCACCCGGCGACTCTGTCCTGATTCACGCCCGCCCCGCACCCTACGCGGAGAAGTGGGTTCTCTGCCGGGTCGGTACCGAGGCAGAGCCCATCGTCGTGACGGGCATTCCCGATGCGGTGGGTAATCTGCCGGTCATCACCGGACTGAATGCCACGACGCGCACCCAGCTCAATTTCTGGTCGGAGAATCGCGGTCTGATCAAGATCGGCGGGGCCAACAACCCTCCCGACACGATGCCGGCGTGGATCGTGATCGAAAACTTGGAACTTCGCGCGGCGCACACGCCGAACAGCTTTACCGGGCGAAGCGGCCTGACCGCATGGGCCGGCAATGCCGCCGGCATCTACGTGGAAAAGGGGCAGCACCTCGTCATTCGCGGTTGCCGATTTCATGACTGCGCCAACGGATTCTTCAGTGCCTACCTGTCATCCGATCTGCTTGTCGAGGGGTGCCGGTTCGAGGACAACGGCAACGTCAGCTCCATCTTTGAGCACAACAACTACACGGAGACCAACAACATCACGTTCCAGTACAACTGGTTCGGCCCGCTCAAGGTCGGGGCCGGCGGCAACAATCTCAAGGATCGCTCGGCCGGATGCGTCATCCGCTACAACTGGATCGAAGGGGGCAACCGCCAGCTTGACCTGGTCGATTCCGATTTCCCCGAGGTGTACGACGACCCGGACTATCGCAATACGTTCGTGTATGGAAACGTGCTCCTCGAGCGGGATGGCGATGGCAACAGCCAGATCGCCCACTACGGCGGGGACAGCGGCATACTGAGCCATTATCGACAGGGGACGCTCTGGTTTTTTCAGAACACGGTGGTTTCCCGGCGGAGCGGCAACACCACACTCTTGCGTCTCTCCAGCAGTGCCGAAACGGCTGACGCACGGAATAACATTGTCTCCGTAACCGCCACCGGCAATCGCCTCGGCATGCTGGACCAGACCGGCACGCTCACGATCGCGCAGAACTGGTTCAAGACCGGCTGGGTCAACAGCCACAGCGCCGCCGCCAGCGTCATCAACAACGGTCAGATCACGGGGAGCGATCCCGGCTTCCAGGATGCCGCCTTTGACAACTTCGAACTGGCATCGACATCCGCCGGCATCGACCAGGGGATTGCGGCGGCTCCGGCGACGCTGCCGGAACATGCCATCGCTCGCCATTACATGAAACACCAGGGCTCACGGACCCGGCCGATCTCGGGTCCGATCGATCTGGGTGCCTACGAATTCAGCTTGCCGAGCGCCGTGCCGCCGACCGGGACGCAGAGGCCGGCGCGGCTGCTGGCCTGGCATTCTCCCTCGCCGGGACCTTTCGCATTCGAGCTGTCCGAGGCTCCGCCAACGGCAAGCCCGGTGGAGATATTTGATGTCCTCGGACGACGAGTCGCCCGGGTTGAAAAAAAGGACGCCGACGGCCGATGGACATGGCGACCGTCGGACGACCTTTCGCCGGGGGTGTACGTCGCGCGGCTCGGAGCGCTGACAACGCGCGTGGTTCTGGTCCGATAGATCTCCGGATTCTCGAAGATTCCCGACTTCATGGATCATCTGATACTGTCGTCTCAAGTCAAATTTCACCCCGATGGTGTCGTTCGAGCCATTATCCTGAAATCCAACCCGAAGGGCAGGCTGGCCATGCGTGTAGACAGATTGATTGCCACGGCGATCGTCCTCCTCGGATTCGTCGGTTGCGGCGGCGGAACCAAGGTCAGGAATGACTGGAAGGATCCAACGGCCGTCGGGCCCCTGGGAAATATCCTGATTATCGGTGTCAGCGATAACCAGACGAGTCGTCGCAGCTTCGAGGACACCTTCGCCAGCACGCTGACGGCTCATGGCAATGTGGCGACCCAGAGCCATCCAATCATTCCAGGTGGCCACGAGGCCGACAAGGTGGCCATTTCCGGGATGGTCAGGGAGAAGGGCTTCGACGGCATCCTGACGACCCGGGCCGTCTCCGTCGGCAAGGAGCCGGTCACCCGACCGGGCATGACCGACTACACCCCGCCGAACTACTATTACAGCTATTGGGATTTCTATTCCGCGGCCGCCTCGGCCGTGTCCGCACCGGGCTACTACTCGAAGGAGACCTCCGTCCAGGTCGAGTCGAATCTGTACGATGCCGGGGGCAAGCTGCTCTGGTCGGCCAGATCCCCGGTGATCAAGCACAGCAGCATGAACGAAAACATCCTTGAACTGTCCGAAACGCTGACGACCCGACTGGAGAAGGCGGGCCTGATCAAGTAGCGGGAGATAACGCCCGGCCACCTCTTTTCCACGCCAGAATTTACCTTGAACCGATGCGGGACGACTGTTATTCTGAAAACAGACTGTTTTGGTCTGATATTGACTTTAGTCCCGTTGCCCATCGTTTCACGGAGGCCAGATTGCTCCGCATCACCAAGCAGGCCGACTACGCGATCGTTTTGTTGAGTCACTTCATAACTGACGCAATAGAAGGCGATTACACGGCCCGGGATCTGTCGGTCGAGACCGGGATTTCCCTCCCCATGGTCGGGAAAATCCTGAAGGCCCTGGTTCATCGGGGGCTCCTGATTTCTCACCGGGGGGTCAATGGTGGTTACCACCTGGCCCGGCCGGCCGAGTCCATTTCGGTCGCGGCCATCATCGAGGCCATTGACGGGCCGATCGGGCTGACCACCTGCAGCGTTCATGCTGGTGAATGCGCCCACGAGGAGCGGTGCCCCTCGCGGGGTAATTGGAGTCGTATCAACAACGCTGTTCTCAAGTCACTTCGTGGCATCAGCCTGGCGGACATGGCCCGCCCGACGGTGCCCCTTCCGCACCTGATGTCGGCCGAAAGCAAGCTGACCGGGGAGATCGCATGACAACTGCCAACGACACGATCGAAGAACTCGCGAATCGCGAGTACAAGTACGGCTTCACGACCGATATCGAGTCCGACCAGTTTCCGCCCGGGCTTTCCGAGGAGGTCGTTCGCCTCCTGTCGGCAAAGAAGGAAGAGCCGGAATGGATGCTGGAGTGGCGCCTGCGGGCCTATCGCCACTGGCTGACGCTGTCCGATCCGGAGTGGGCCAACGTCCATTACCCGCCGATCGATTTCCAGGACATCAGTTACTACTCGGCCCCCCGGCAGAAGGGGGACGGACCGCAGAGTCTGGACGAGGTCGACCCAAAGCTGCTTGAGATGTACGAGAAACTCGGCATTCCGCTGGCGGAGCGGGCGATGCTGGCCGGCGTGGCCGTCGACGCTGTGTTCGATTCGGTGTCCGTGGCCACGACCTACAAGGAAAAGCTCTCCGAGATCGGCATCATCTTCTGTTCCTTTTCGGAAGCGGTCCGGGAGCACCCGGAGCTCGTCAAGAAGTATCTCGGCTCCGTGGTTCCCTACACGGACAACTACTTCGGCGCGCTCAATTCAGCCGTCTTTTCCGACGGCTCGTTCGTCTACATCCCGAAGGGCGTCCGCTGCCCGATGGAGCTGTCGACCTACTTCCGCATCAACGCCAGCAAGACCGGCCAGTTCGAGCGCACCCTGATCATCGCCGAGGCGGGCGCCACGGTCAGCTACCTGGAAGGGTGCACGGCCCCGATGCGCGACGAGAACCAGCTCCATGCCGCCATCGTCGAGCTGATCGCCCATGACGACGCCACCATCAAGTACTCGACCATTCAAAACTGGTACCCCGGCGATCATGAAGGCAAGGGGGGCATCTACAACTTCGTCACCAAGCGCGGCAAGTGCCAGGGGAAGAACTCGAAGATCTCCTGGACGCAGGTGGAAACGGGTTCGGCCATCACCTGGAAATACCCCTCGTGCATCCTTTTGGGTGACAACTCGGTGGGCGAGTTCTACTCCGTGGCCCTGACGAACCACTACCAGCAGGCCGACACCGGCACCAAGATGATCCACATCGGCAAGAACACCCGCAGCACGATCGTCTCCAAGGGAATCTCGGCCGGCCGGGGGCAGAACACCTACCGCGGCATGGTCAAGATCCTGGCCGGTGCCGACGGGGCCCGCAATTACAGCCAGTGTGACAGCCTGCTCCTGGGCGACCAGTGCGGCGCGCATACCTTTCCGTACATCGAGGTGAAGAACCCGACGGCCAAGATGGAACACGAGGCCTCCACTTCGAAGATCGGCGAGGATCAGATTTTCTACTGCAAGGCGCGCGGCCTCAGCACCGAGGACGCCGTTTCGATGATCGTCAACGGCTTCTGCAAGGAAGTCTTCCGTGAGCTCCCGATGGAGTTTGCCGTGGAAGCCCAGAAGCTCCTGTCCGTCAGTCTGGAAGGCTCGGTCGGCTGATCCGCCACCGTTTACGAAGGGAATCGACCATCATGCTCGAGATCAAGAACCTCTCCGCCTCGGTTGGCGGCAAGACCATCCTCAAGGGGATCAACCTCACCATGAAACCGGGCGAGGTTCATGCCATCATGGGCCCGAACGGCTCGGGAAAGAGCACGCTGGCCCAGGTGCTGGCCGGCCGCGACAGCTACGTCATCGAGGGGGGCGAAGTGAGCTTCCTCGGCAAGGACCTCCTGGACATGTCTCCCGAGGACCGCGCCTGTGAAGGCATCTTCCTCGCGTTTCAGTACCCGGTCGAAATTCCGGGCGTTTCCAACTCGTACTTCCTCCGCTCGGCGTTGAACGCCATGAAGAAGTACCGTGGCGAGCCGGCCGTCGACGCCATGGATTTTCTGGCGATGGTCAAGGAAAAGGCTCGCCTGGTGCATATGGACGAGGCGCTGATCAATCGCGCGGTCAACGAAGGGTTCTCCGGCGGAGAGAAGAAGCGGAATGAAATCTTTCAGATGGCTGTCCTCGACCCAAAGCTGGCCATCCTCGATGAGACGGATTCCGGCCTCGACATTGATGCCCTGAAGATCGTGGCCGAAGGGGTGAATGCGCTCCGTCGTCCGGACAGGGCCGTCCTGGTCATCACGCACTATCAGCGTCTTCTCGACTACATCGTGCCGGACTTCGTGCATGTCCTGGCCGATGGCCGCATCATCAAGTCGGGCGACAAGAACCTGGCCATCGAGCTCGAAGCCAAGGGGTACGGCTGGCTCGACGACCTCGTGGCAGCACGGTAGGGGCGGGCAATGATGATGGAAGTGACGCTCGAAACCGATCACTACCGAACCCGACACGACGAGTTGGCCCGAAAGGGAGGCATGCCGGATTGGCTGGCGGGCCTCCGGAAGAAGGCCATCGACCGCTACTCCGAACTCGGCATGCCGACGACGCACCAGGAGGACTGGCGGTTCACCAACACGCAGGTCCTGAATGGCACCCACTTCGTACCGGCGAAAGAAGCAGCCGGCGCGTCATTGAACCTGTCGGCGCTCGAGCGCCTGACCCTGGGAGGCGATGTCCACCGCCTGGTGTTCATCAACGGCCGCCCGGCGCCCGAACTGTCGGACCTGGCGGGTCTGCCTGCCGGACTTACCGTACTTCCCCTTTCGGAGGCGCTCACCAGTCACGCGGCGCTCATCGAGGCCCACCTTGGCCGTCACGCCCGCTGGGAGAATCATGCCTTCGCGGCGCTCAATACGGCGCTCTTCGAGGACGGATTCGTCGTTCATGCGGCGAAGGGTGTTGTCGTGGAGAAGCCGGTCCACCTGTTGCATGTCACGGTGCCCTCCGGAACGGAGCCGGCGGTGGTTCACCTGCGGAACCTGATCATAGCCGAGGAGTCGGCCGAGGTTCGTGTTGTGGAAAGCTACGTCGGGCGGCGCGGCGTGTACTGGACCAACTCCATCACCGAGATCGTGGCCGGCCCCAACGCGCTGGCGGATCACTACCGGCTCCAGCGTGAATCCGAGGAATCCTTCCACACCGGTCGTGTCGACATGCACGCGGGTCGTTCCGGCGTGGCCAACACACACGCCGTCACGTTTGGCGGCCTTCTGACCCGCAACGATACGGGCGTGGTGCTTGGCGGTGAAGGAGCCGACTCGACCATGAACGGCCTCACCGTCATCACGGGTCGGCAGGTGGTCGACAACCACACCAGCATCGATCACGCCGTGCCTCACTGCACCAGTCACGAAATGTACAAGGCTGTGCTGGATGATCACTCCAAAACCGTGTTCAACGGCCGGATCCTGGTCCGCAAGGACGCCCAGAAGACCGATTCCAAACAGACCAACAAGAATCTGTTGCTGTCGAACACGGCGCTGGTGAACACCAATCCCCAGCTCGAAATCTATGCCGACGACGTCAAGTGCACGCACGGCGCCACCATCGGCCAGCTGGACGAGAGCATGATCTTCTATCTCCGTTCCCGCGGCATCGGCGAAGTGGCGGCCCAACACCTGCTGACTTATGCCTTCGCCAACGACATCGTGGCCCGCATCCAGGTACCCGCCCTCCGCGAGCGCCTGAACGACTACCTGGTCCACCGCCTGCGCGAAGAGGATGTGACGGAGGAGGTTATCTGACCGTGCCCTCCACCGCGCCCACCGTCGCGCTCAATTCCGGATCCCCGAAGGGCCAGGCTGGGCTGGACGCCGCCGCGCTCAAGCGCGAGTTTCCGATCCTGTCGAGAACAGTGAACGGTCGGCCCCTGGTGTATTTGGACAACGCCGCGACGTCCCAGAAACCCCAGGCCGTCATCGACGCCATCACCGGCTACTACACCGACATCAACGCCAACATTCACCGCGGCGTCCACTGGCTCAGCCAGCAGGCCACCGGTCAGTACGAAGCCGCCCGTGAATCCGCCCGCCGTTTCATCAATGCCGAGTTCCTGGAAGAGATCGTCTTCGTCCGCGGTACGACCGAGGCCATCAACCTCGTGGCGCAAACCTACGGCCGGACACGCATCGGCAAGGGTGACGAGATCGTCATCTCCCATCTCGAGCACCACTCGAACATCGTCCCCTGGCAGATTCTGTGCGCCGAGCTCGGTGCCACGCTCCGGGTCGTTCCGATCAACGACGCCGGCGAGTTCATGTTCGACGAGTATGTTGGATTTCTGAACGAGCGGACACGACTCGTGGCCACGGCGCATGTCTCGAACGCGCTTGGCACGATCATGCCGGTTCGTGAGATCGTGGCCACGGCGCACGCGCGCGGCATCCCGGTGCTGCTGGACGGCGCGCAGGCAGTTCCGCACATGAAGGTGGATGTGCAAAGCCTCGATGTCGACTTCTATACGTTTTCCGGTCACAAGATGTTCGGCCCCACCGGCATCGGTGTCCTGTACGGCAAGTCCAGCTGGCTGAACTCGCTCCCGCCCTGGCAGGGTGGCGGCGACATGATCCTGTCGGTCTCGTTCGACGGCACCGTCTACAACAAGCCGCCCTTCAAGTTCGAGGCCGGCACGCCCAACATCGAAGGTGGAATCGGTCTCGGCGCGGCCATCCAGTGGCTTGAGAATGTCGGCATCGAGAGGGTGACGGCCTACGAGGAGGATCTGCTGGCCTACGGCACCGCCGAACTCCTCAAGGTGCCCGGGCTCAAGCTGATCGGCACCGCCCGCCACAAGGCCGGCGTCCTGTCGTTCACGCTGGAAGGCATCCACCCGCACGACATCGGCACGATCCTGGATCAGGCGGGCATCGCCATTCGGACCGGTCACCACTGCGCCCAGCCGGTGATGGATCGCTTCAAGGTGCCGGCCACGGCCCGCGCCTCGCTGGCGCTCTACAACACGCGCGAGGACATCGATGATCTTGTCCATGGACTCGACCAGGTTGTCCGGATGTTTCGATGAACGATCTGCGCGACCTATACCAGGACACGATTCTGGAGCACTATAAGAAGCCGCGTAACTTCCACGATCTGCCGGACGCCACCGCACACGCCGATGGATACAACCCGCTCTGCGGCGACAAGGTGAAGGTTTACCTGAAGATGACCGACGGCGTCGTGACCGACGTGGCTTTCGAAGGCTCGGGATGCGCCATCTCGACGGCCTCCGCCTCGATCATGACCGAGGCGCTCAAGGGAAAGACAGTCGACGAAGCCAATCGCCTTTTCACCACGTTTCACGACCTGGTGACGGAACAGGGACCCCAGCCGGACTCTGCCGGACTCGGCAAGTTGGCCGTCTTCGGCGGCGTTCGCGAGTTCCCGATGCGGGTGAAGTGCGCCACGTTGGCCTGGCACACCATGAAAGCCGCGCTCGACCAGAAGAATGATCCCGTTTCGACGGAGTGACGAAATGAACGAACCAACCCCCACCAATGTCACCACGAACGACCCGACCACGCCAGATGTCGTGACGACCCCGCTCGACGCCGCCGAAAAGAAGGTGCTCGAGGAGAAGGTCGTCGCCCTCCTCAAGGAGGTTTACGATCCCGAGATTCCCGTCAACATCTACGACCTCGGCATGATCTACGACATCGCCATCCAGGACGACGCCACCGCCAAAGTCCAGATGACCCTTACCTCACCCATGTGCCCCGTGGCCGGCAGCCTCCCCGGCGAAGTCGAAACCAAGGTCCGGTCCATCCCCGGCCTGGCCGGCGCCACGGTTGAACTGACGTGGGAGCCGCCGTGGGACAAGGAAATGATCTCGGAGGCTGGGAAGCTCGTGCTCAATATCTTTTAGGGTCGGTTGGGCCGATCCAGGCGGCCTGGGATTCTGTCGAGGTAAATCGGTAGGTAGCTGATTGCTCCAAGGTCGGGATTTCACCTCTCGGGCGACATGACCTCGACCCCGAATTTTGCCGCTGCGGCGGCCAGTCGTTTGTCATACGTGGCCAATTTGAACGCCATGCGCTGATCGCGCATCCAGGTCATGCTGGCGAGGTGGATGGCGTCCAGCGTCCTTACCGAGTCACCGAAGCCGTCGAGAACCGGTTCCAGCATCTCCGGCGTCATCTCCAGAATTCCTACGACTTCGAGAAGCGCGCGCGTGCGAGGACCGCTGGACTTCGACTGTCCGAGCCGGTGAAGCCTCGTCCAGATCTCGTAGTGCAGCAGCCGGCTCGAGACGAAGCTGTTCGCCCAGAAGGAAGCCGGCGGTCGCCGGTCTTCCGTGAGGACATGCGCCAGGGCGACCGAGGTGTCAAGATAGATCAGCGATCCTCCCGATCCTCATCCAGACCCTTCAGCATCTCGTCGGCCGTCATGATCGGAATTCCTGCCGGCGGGATACCACCAGGGTTCGCAGGGGGCGTGTACAACCCGCGACGCGCCGCGTCCGCGAGGACCGCATCGGTCAGGAGCGAAGGGCGGTTCTCACGAGGAGGACCCAGCTCGGCGACGACGCGATCACGATCGGTCACGAGGATGATCTCCCCGCCGGCCGCCTGCTTGACGTACTCGCTGAGTCGATTTTTGAGGACCTTGATGCCGACAGCCTTCATGTAATTAAGGTAGCTACCGGTAGCTACTTTGTCAAGCCGTCAGCTGAAACCCCGCCAGCGCCACCGGCTTTCCGGACTGCCGAACCACCTGGACAACCTGTCGCACCCAGTCGTCGTACCCCTCGGGTGGGTCCCAGTGGCCGGGGTGCAGATCCCGGACTCGGGCCCCCGCATCGAGGAGGAATCGGTGCCACTCCGGGTGGGGCTGGCCTGTGGCATCCAGGATGTGAATGTCGAACTCGGGTCCCCGTTTCAGGACGACGATCAGGCCGATTGCCGAGTGGCCTGTTTCGGCGGCCTCGAGCAGCGCCAGTTGGCCGCGGTGGCCGTCTTCCAGCTCCATCAGGATTCCCTCGACGAGGGGGTGGCCGGAGGCGAAGAAGTCGATCGATTCCCTGGCAACGGCGTTGGCGCGGTCGAAGGTGCCGAGCCAGCGGCTGCCGGAGCTGGCACCGGGCAGGTGGTCGATGACGGCGGTGCCGCCGAATTCGACGTACCAGGTGTCCTGGTCCGGTCGGTCGATCACATCGAAGCCGAACTGCTGGCAGGCGGATACGACGACCTGTTCGGTCAAATTTTCGAGCTCCGGCGGAATGCGTTCCACGATCGATCGGGCCAACTCCGGACCGTAGCGATTCTGGTGAAGGTGGTGGTAGACGGCCCGCGTCATCCGCTCCCGCGCTTCGAGGGTTTCCCGAATCACGGCATCAATGTCGAGCGGTGACTCGCCGAGGGCGGCGGCTTCGATGGCTTCCTCGACATGGCTGAGCGATCGCTCAAGGCCGCCGAGCGGTTCACGGAACATGCCAAGGTGCTCGTACAGTTCCACCAGCGGACGGCCAAAGCCTGAGGCGGGGCGGAAGTAGGCGATCTCCACCGGGCGCTTCCGATTGATCCGGTCAAGCCGTCCGATCCGTTGTTCGACCAGCGCCGGATTCCACGGCAGGTCAAAGAGGATCAGCCGCCGACAGAACTCGAAGTTTCGCCCCTCGCCACCACACTCGGTTGAAATGAGGAGGCCCGCTCCCTCGGACTGCGCGAACTGGGCCACTTCGATGTCGCGCTGGCCGGGGGTCAGGTCCTCGTGGAACACCGCCACCCGCTGACCGATGCGAAATTCCAGCTCGCGCTTCAGAAAGTCCAGCGCCGGCCGGTTGGCGACGAAAATCAGGTTCTTCTCGCCGCGTTTTTTCCATTGAGCCGCGCGTTCCACGATCCAGAGGAGCCGGGGGTCCAGGGTGCCGTGGGGTTCGGTCTGCGCAGCCTGCAGCGCTTCCAGGCGCCGCTTCTTTTCCAGGGCGTTGCCAATCGGCATCGCCCGCGCCCCGGCTTCGGCCACCTCGAGCGCCGGCCATGGAGGGAGGTCAACAGCCTCGGCCACGCGCGGGGGCAAGCCACCGATGTCGTCCCGGGTCGTCGAACTGGTGCAGGGGTAGATCGGCACACCGGCCGCGAGATTGGCTTCGAACAGTTCCCACGACGGAAACTCAATCGGCCAGAGCAACTCGAGCAGGCGATAGAAGCCGTGCGCATCGGCTTCGAGCGGCGTGGCCGAGAGCAACAGCACATTACGACTGGCCGCGGCCAGCGGTGCGATGGCCCGGTAGGCGGCGTTTCCAGGATGACCCGGCCGGCGTTCCAGCCGGTGTGCCTCATCAACAACCAGCAAATCGAGATTTGCAAGGGTGGCCTCCTTGCCGACCTGGTTGTCGGATACCAGATCCTCCAGCGCGATGACGGAGCGGGGATGAATTTCCAGCGCGTTGAAGCCCGGATGATCCTTCCGAACATCCTGACGTCGTTCGACATCGAGCAACACGAAAATCTGGTGGAACTTGCGATAGAGCTCGCCGAGCCACTGAACCGTCAGCGTCGAGGGGGCCACGATGAGGACGCGCTCCGCGCGACCGGCGCGCAGCAGGCGCGAAAGAATCAGGCAGGCCTCGATCGTCTTGCCGAGACCGACCTGGTCGGCGAGGAGCCATCGCACCGGGTCGGCGCGGAAGGCCAACTCGGCCACGTGAAGCTGGTGCGGGAAAATCTCGATGCGGCCTCCGAGATAACTGCCGAGGCCACCCGCTTCCCGAATCCGCTGCAGGCGGAGCGAATCTAGACGATTACGAAACGAACGGAGTGAATCGACATCCTTGCGGATCAGCCGTTCTGCAATATCATCGGAATAGTCGAGATGCCAGCGCTCGGGATCGGCCCCGGGAGAGAGGACAAGGGGGACGAAGGCGTGGTCCTCGATGGCGAACTGCAGGACGGAATCGCTGCGGGGGAACCGCACCGACATCCGTCCGCCATCGACCGCGACGACTTCGCCGGGGCCAAGATCGCGATTGAACTGATGGATGAGTTTGTCGCCCACACGGAACATGGGCACGGACTCTATCAGGCTGGGATGATCCGGGTAAGTCGATTTCCCTCGAAGTTCTTCACGATTTTGAAACCCCTATGGTATCGTGAGGCCGCTCTCGATCTCCGTCCCGGCCAGTGTCGACCGCTCGGCAGGCGCCCCAGGCGCGGATCGCGGCCTCCGTTCGAGTTCGTGTCCTGTACCCCAGCACGTTCGATCATCCCCCTGGAGGTCCCATGCACCGTCGTACCCCCCTTTCGCTGCTCGCCGTCCTGACACTCGCACTCCTCGTGCCATCCGCCGTCCGGGCCGACGATCCCGCCGGCTTCGGTGACGGTGCCCCGGGCGAGTTCAATCTCGATGCCGCCCGCCGACAGTGCGGCACGGCGCTCGAGGCCGTGGATGTCAGCGCCCCGGATCAGGAGATCATCGAGCAATGGGCCGCCTCCAATCAGATCGCGGCCGGCGGCGTCATTCCGGTCAACTTTCATGTGATATACAGTTCCTTGAACGGCGAAGGAAATGTGCCCGAGTCCCAGCTCGACTCACAGATCACCGTGTTGAACCGGAACTTTGCCGGCCAGGACTACAACGGCGCCCCGGTTGCGGGCGCGAAGAACACCGGCTACACGTTTGTGAAGGCCGGTGTCACCCGCACCGCCAACAGCAAGTGGTTTACGATGACGCCGGGCAGCCGGAACGAGAAGAATGCCAAGAACTCCCTGGGGATCAACGAAACCAGCTCGCTGAACTTCTACACCTGCAAGCCGGGCCAGAACCTCCTCGGCTGGGCCACGTTCCCGTGGAACCTGGCCGGTAATCCGAGCCAGGACGGCGTGGTGGTCCATTACGCCTCGCTTCCGGGCGGCACGCTCTCGCCGTACAACCTTGGCGGCACCGCCACGCATGAAGTCGGTCACTGGGTCGGCCTGTATCACACCTTCCAGGGCGGCTGTCATGCCGATGGCAGCTGCACCACGGCGGGCGATTTGGTCTGCGATACGCCGGCCGAAGCGACGTCCACGTCCGGGTGTCCTATCGGCAAGGAGTCGTGCACCTCGTCCGCCGGTGCCGACCCGATTAACAACTACATGGATTACAGCACCGATATCTGCTACAACAATTTCACGTCCGGCCAGGATGCGCGCGCCGATTTCATGATGTCGAGCTACCGGCCCTCCATCGGTTCGGCCGCGCCCGGAATCATCGCCGCCAACGGCCAGCGCTTCGACACGGGCAACGGGGACGCCGCACGTATTGTCGCCCCCGCCTTCGCCCGTCCTAACCCGTTCCGCGCCGGCACGACCATTCACTTCGCCCTGCGCGAGGCCGGCCCGGTCCGCCTGGACGTGTTCGACGTGACCGGCCGCAAGGTCAGCACGCTGGTCGATCGCTCGCTGCCGGCCGGTGCGCACAGCGCCGAATTCGATGGCTCGGGCCTTCCGAATGGCGTCTACTTCTACCTGATCGATGACGGTCATTCCGTCCAGAAGAACCGGCTGTTGTTGTCCCGATAAGCGTCGGGTTCGTTCGCTGAATTGGACGGGGGTTGCGGCCAGTGCCGTGACCCCCGTTCTCGTTCCTGGCCGGCGATGGCGCTACGGATGCCAGCGGTAGTACCCCGGACCGACGCGGAAGCCGTGTGTCCATGCGGATGGGAGCGCCGACTGCGCCGCCGCCGACAACAGCGCATGCGACAGGATTAGAACCCAGAGATTCGGGGCGCGTTGGTAGGCGCGGCCCCAGATCGTCCCCATGATGGATGTCAGGGTCACGAGCAGCGGATTGGGCAGGTGCATCCCGCCAAAAGCGGCGCCGACGATCATGGCGCTGCGCCATCCGGGTGAGCTGGCCGCCGTGATCCGCCGGTTGAACGTGGCCTGGAGGAGCCCCTGCTGGAGAAACGCCCAGGGGAGGATGTTCAGGAACCGCTTCATGAATCGCGTCCCGTCCGGGTCCGGCGCGTCGGGGAGCCACCGATTGAGTGCATAGAGGCCGAGCACCAGGAGGATCGTCACCGGCAATACGATTCGGGATGCGTTGCCGAGGTGCCGCAGGGAAAGGCCCACGGATGATGCTGACTCCCGGCGATGAATCGGATCCAGCACCATGACGCAGAGGATCAGAACCGCGCCAATTCCGATAAGAATTGAATTCCGGGTCGGTACAATCAGCCATAGAAAAGCCTCGAGAAGCACGTAGAGCGTGCCCAGGTAGGCCAGGGTGCCCCATGGGGGGGGCGTGGGGG
>JAWXBZ010000104.1:0-5877 GCA_034440375.1 Candidatus Eiseniibacteriota bacterium | reverse complement strand
CGCTGGGCCAGGTAGGGGACCGGGGAGGCCGGATCCTGCTTGATCAGGTACTCCGCCGCCCGCCGAATTTCGTTGCCCGCATTACGAAAGACCCGGTAGGCCGCATCCGGAGAATCGATCGTCTGGGGCGCGCCCGAGGCCGCACCCCCCGAACTGGCCGCCGCGCCCGCAGCCGCCGGCGCCGCCGTCGGCATGGAGATCCGCATGGCATCATCCAACGAACGCCGCAAATCACCGATGGAAGGTGCCGCATCGCCAAACTTCTCATTGACGACCAGGTAAAGCGCCTTCAGCGATTCGGCCGCTGCCTTGACCGTTTCATGGTCGCCGGTAGCGGGAGGCGTCCGCGTAATGG
This sequence comes from Candidatus Eiseniibacteriota bacterium, assembly GCA_034440375.1. Taxonomy (GTDB): domain Bacteria; phylum Eisenbacteria; class RBG-16-71-46; order JABDJR01; family JAWXBZ01; genus JAWXBZ01. The sequence goes on along the minus strand of JAWXBZ010000104.1, from coordinate 5,522 downwards.
CCGCCGAAACCCGCTCGTCCATCCAGGAAAGGGCCGCCACGCGCCCCCGCATGCGAGCCATCTCCGGGTACATCGTGTCCCAGAAATTCGTCAGGAGCTCCCGACAAAGATCCAACCCCCCCACCAACCCCGCGTACCCCCCGGTCCGAAAAAGCCCCAGGACCAGGTACCCCGCCACCGTAAGATCCTTGGCCTTCGAGGAAAGAATCGTGACCCCAAGATTGGCGACACCATTCCAATCCGGTATCTCACCGGTCAGCGAATCAATCTTCGCAATTTCAGCCCGAATCTGCTCAAATTCCGGCTCATAAATAACCGAATCACCACCCGGCATATCCGCCCGGATAGGAGTCGCCCCAAGAGGAGCCAATTCCGCGCTTGAAAACGGCATAAGTGGCACAGTAGTGGATTGTTAGGGCGGGAGTCAAGGTTTGGCGACGGGTACTTCTGTGTTATTCTGGGCGCTTGGGGCCTCTTGGACGGCCTCCTGTTCGAAAAACAGTCTTACCAGATCCTTCGGGGCGGGGCGCAAGTCCCCACCGGCGGTATAGCCCGCGAGCCCTGGCGCTTTGGCGCTGGAGCAGGACCCGGTGAAATTCCGGGGCCGACCGTGATAGTCGGGATGAGAGAAGGATCGGGCCGATAACGGTATGTCGATGGCGGGATCGTGGCTTCTGGCCTCGGTTCCGGTGTGTCGTTGCCTGTTGTTTCGGTTCGTGTCGCCCCGTTGGTTCGTCACGACGGGGCTTTTTGTTGCCGAAGCGGATCGAACGAACATTTTCGAATGCGGACACGGCGGAGGACCGCCTCTTCATGAGGCGGGCGCTTCGGCTGGCGGCGAAGGGGCGGGGGGATGTCAGCCCCAATCCGATGGTCGGCGCCGTGCTGGTTCGCGGCGGCCGGGTCATTGGCGAGGGGTGGCATCGGGCCTTTGGCGGGACGCATGCGGAGGTGGAGGCCATCCGCGCCGCCGGCCGCGCGGGCGGTGCAACCCTCTACGTGACGCTGGAACCTTGCGCTCATCAGGGCAGGACCCCGCCCTGCGTCGATGCCATTCGCGATGCCGGCATCTCCCGCGTCGTCGTCGCCATGCGCGACCCGAATCCGAAGGTGGTGGGTGGTGGGCTGGAGGTCCTTGCCTCCCGCGGCGTGACGGTGTTCATGGGGCCTTCTGCCGCCGAAGCCGCGGAACTCAATCGGGGCTTCATCTCGTGCGTCACGCGGGGACGTCCGTTCGTCACCTTGAAAATGGCGGCCTCGCTCGATGGGGGCATTGCCACGGCGAATGGTCACTCGCGCTGGATCACGTCGCCTTTGGCTCGAAAGGCGGCGCATCGGCTGCGTGCGGAGCATGATGCGGTGCTGGTCGGGGCGGCGACGGTCATTGCGGATGATCCGGCGCTGACGGTGCGCGATGTTCGGGGACGGAATCCAATTCGGATGGTGCTGGATCCGTCGCTTCGATCGTCGCCGCGGGCGGCCTGGCTGAAGCGGGATGGGGTGCGGCGGATTGTCGTGGCGCTGGCATCGGCGCCGGCGGCTCGCCGGAAGGCGTTTGAGGCGGCGGGGGCGGAGGTCTGGATTGGGTCGGCTTCGCCGGATCGGACTTCATGGCGTGGGATTCGGATTGCGGCATTGCTGAAGCAGGCGGCGAAGGGTGGCATCACCTCGATTTTGGTCGAGGGGGGCGGTCGTGTGGCGGGGGCGTTCCTTGCCGCGAAGTGTGCGGATCGACTGGCGCTGTTCACGGCGCCGATGCTGCTTGGCGGGGATTCCATTCGCTGGACTACCGGGCTGGGCGTTTCGCGTGTGGATCGGGCGCCGCGGTTGTCGAACGTGACGATCCGGAAACTTGGGCCGGATTGGCTTGTGACGGGAGATCTTTGATCATGTTTACCGGAATTGTTACCGAGGTGGGACGCGTGGTTTCGGTGCGGGCGTTGGACGCCGGGGTTGAATTGACGATCGTGGCGCCTCACACCGCACCGCGACTGCAGCTCGGCTCGTCCGTTGCCATCAACGGCGTTTGCCTGACCGTGACGACACTTCTGCCGGATCGCTTCACGGTGCAGGCCGTGGGCGCCACGATGACCAGCACCACCTTCGGTTTTCCGGATGACCTGACTGGCTCCTCTCTCAACCTGGAGCCGAGTCTTCGTGCCGGCGACGAGCTGGGCGGGCACCTGGTGTCGGGGCATGTCGATGGCGTGGGATCGGTGGTTCGCCTGGAATCGCGGGGGGACGCCATCTATCTCACTATTTCCATTCCGGTCGTGCTGGCCCGCTACGTGGCACGGCGCGGCTCCATCGCTCTGGACGGGGTGAGCTTGACGGTGGCGGATCTGGAGGAGGCGGGGGAATCGTGTCGTATTTCCCTGTCGATCATTCCGCATACCTGGACGCACACGATCATGAACGAGTATCAGCCGGGTCGGCCGGTGAATATTGAAGTGGATAGTGTGGCTCGTTACCTGGAGCGCCTGGTGGCGGCTCGGGGCCCTGCCCCCCTGGAAGGATGATGATGAACGCCGAGACGAAGACCTTTGCCACGATCGAGGAAGCGATCGCGGATCTGGTTGCGGGGAAGATGCTGGTCGTCATGGATGACGACGATCGGGAGAACGAGGGGGATGTGATGATGGCCGCCCAGGCGATCACGCCCGAGGCGGTCAACTTCATGGTGCGCTTCGCGCGCGGTTTGATATGCGTGCCGATGACCGAGGAGCGCCTCGAACGGCTGGGGCTCGACATGATGGTTGAGACGAACACGGCATCCCACGGCACGGCGTTTACGGTTTCGGTGGATTACCGAATTGGCACGACGACCGGAATTTCGGCGCACGATCGTGCCGCCACCATTCGGGCGCTGGCGGATTTGAATTCCCGGCCGGAGGACTTTGCACGACCGGGTCATATCTTTCCGCTGAAAGCGGCGGATGGCGGCGTCTTGCGCCGGGCTGGTCATACCGAAGCCGTGATCGACCTGCTGGCGCAGGCGAATCTTGAGGCGGCCGGTGTCATCTGCGAGATCCTGGACGACGACGGATCGATGGCGCGGGCGCCGCGTCTCATCCGCTTCGCGACGGAGCATGGGCTCAAGATCATCACGATCAAGGATCTCATTGCGTATCGCTACCACAAGGAGAAGCTGGTCCAGCGCATTGTGTCGACCACGTTGCCGACGAAGCATGGCGATTTCAAACTCCATCTCTATGCCAGCAAGGCCGATGGGCATGAGCATGTGGCGCTGGTGAAAGGCGATGTGGCGGGGGAGGATCCGGTGCTTGTTCGCATGCACAGCCAGTGCCTGACCGGCGATCTGTTCGGCAGCCTCCGTTGCGATTGCGGCGACCAGATGACGAAAGCGCTGGAGATGATCGAGGCGGCCGGGAAGGGCGTGTTCGTCTACATGCGGCAGGAGGGGCGCGGGATAGGCCTCTCCAACAAGCTGAAGGCCTATAATCTGCAGGATGAAGGCCTCGACACCGTGGAGGCCAACGAGAAGCTTGGCTTTGCCCCCGATGCGCGCGATTATGGCGTCGGGGCGCAGATTCTGGCCGATCTGGGATTGAAGCGGATCCGCCTGCTGACCAATAATCCCAAGAAGCGGGTCGGCCTCACGGCCTATGGCATCCAGATCGTGGAACAGATCCCGATTGAAATCGCACCCAACGCCGTCAACCGGCGCTACCTTGAGACCAAGCGAACCAAGCTGGGTCATCTCCTGAGCGGAGGTCAGTAGTCATGCCACAGGAACTGTCGGGGGCGCTCGACGCGTCCGGCCGAAGCTTCGGCATCGTCGTGGCCCGGTTCAACGAATTCTTCACGCGCCGCCTCATGGAAGGCGCCGTCGATGCCCTGTTGCGCCACGGTGCCGATGAAGAAGGCCTGGCTATCGTCTGGGTGCCCGGCACCTGGGAGATTGCGCCGGCCGTCCGCGTCATGGCCCTGTCGGGACGTTTCGATGCGGTCATCGGCCTGGGCCTAGTGATCAAGGGGGAAACGAACCACCATGAACTGGTGGCCGGGGAAGCGGTCAGCGGACTGGCCGAGGCACAGCGAGTCAGCGGCGTGCCATGTCCCCTGGGTATCGTGTCCGCGGAAAATCTCGATCAGGCCACCGAGCGCTGCGGATCGAAGCAGGGGAATCGTGGCTGGGATGCGGCGATGGCAGCGATGGAGATGGCGAATCTGCTCCCGGCGCTGGCGGCGGGGCCTGTTTCGGGCGATGGGTCAACGGTGTTGTCAGAGGCGGATGCAACCCCGGTGCCGCGCGCAAAGGGCTCCCGCCCTTCGCAGGGCCTGAAGGCGCGGAGAAAACCAACCCGATGACCACCGGTCTGCGCCGCCGCTCGCGTGAAGCTGCCATGAAGGCGCTCTTTCAGATGCAGGTCGTGGAGGATCCGGTCGAGCCGGTCGTGGCGGCCATGCAGGCCGATCCGGCGTTGCCGGAAGATGTGAGCGGCTATGCGGCGCACCTCGTGACTCTCTTCCATCTGAATCACGAGGAAATCGACGCGGCCATCAGTGCGGCCCTCGACAAGTGGGAGTTGAAGCGGGTGGCGCAGGTTGACCTGGCCATTCTCCGGGTCGCGGCCACCGAATTGCTCCATGCGCCCGATGTGCCGCCGCGCGTCGCCATGGATGAGGCCGTCGAGATCGCCGGTCGTTACGGATCCCACCAGAGCGGCGCCTTCGTCAATGGTGTGATCGATCGCCTGGCCCGCACTCATCGCGAGTTCTAAACCATGACCACGACGGGCGGCCGCTGACCATGCGCTGGGCATTGTTCTCCGATATTCACGGCAACCTGGAAGCTCTTGAAACCGTGCTCGACAGCATCCGCAAGGCGCGGGTCGATCGCCTGGTGTGCCTGGGAGACATCGTCGGATATGGCGCCAATCCCAATGAATGCGTGTCGCTGACGAAGGCCAGCGGCGCCATCACGATCGCCGGCAACCACGACCACGCGGCACTCGGCCTGATCGACATCGGAGAATTCAACGACCACGCGCGGGCCGCCATCATCTGGACGCAGGACAACCTGACCGCCGAATCGGCCGAGTGGCTCCGCGGGCGCGGGCTTTTCCTGGCCGAGCCCGGCATCCGAATCGTTCATGCCAGTCCCGGGCATCCGCTCGAGTGGAACTACATCCTGACCCCGATGGATGCCTACCAGGAGTTTCGCCAGTTCGAGGAGCCGATCTGTTTCGTCGGCCATTCGCACGTCGCCGGCCTCTTCCTGGCCCCCGAAGAGCGCGATTATGCCGCCGGTTTCATCCTGGAACGCGCACTTCCGCCGAACGAGGCCATCGAGATTCCAAAGGATCGACAGGCCATCCTGAACGTCGGCTCCGTCGGCCAACCCCGCGATCGCGACCCCCGCGCCGCCTGGGTTTTGTACGACGACCAAACCGGCAGCGCCACCCTGCACCGCCTGGACTACGACATCGAATCGGCACAGCACCGGATACTCGATGCGGGACTGCCGCCGTTTCTGGCTTATCGGTTGGGGCTGGGGT
>JAWXBZ010000103.1:0-13577 GCA_034440375.1 Candidatus Eiseniibacteriota bacterium | reverse complement strand
GCCGAGCCGGGACATCGCATACTTGACCGGCCCGGGATTCGATTCGATGAACATCGCCCGGGTCACCCGCAGCACGGTTCGGTTGAGCTGGCGCGCCAGGGCGACATCCCCTCGTTCATGGGCCTCGATCATCGCCTTGATCGTGTCGCCGATCAAGTGGCCGGCCACCGACACGACGCCCCTGGCACCCGCGGCCACGAGAGGCAACGTCAGTGAATCCTCGCCGGACAGGAAGGTCAAGCCCGGCGCGGCCACCATCACATCCAGTCCCTGGTCCACCGACCCGGAGGCTTCCTTGAGCGCCACCACATTGGGCACCTTTGCCAGTCGCGCGGCCATGGACGGTGGCAGGTTGTAACCGGTTCGGCCTGGCACGTTGTAGGCCAGGATCGGCAGGCCTGCCGCCTCACTGATTGCCCGGTAGTGCGCCTCGAGACCCGCCGGGCTTGGCTTGTTGTAGTACGGCGTCACGACCATCAATCCATCGACCCCCGCATCACGGGCGTCGCGCGAGTAGTCAATGGAAACGGCGGTATCGTTCGTCCCGGTGCCGGCCACGACGAAGCCCCGCCCCCGCGCCTCCTCTACGGCGGCCACCAGGACACGGCGGCGTTCCTCGCGGGTCAACGTGGCGGCCTCCCCCGTCGAACCGGTAGCCACGACGCCATCGACGCCCATTTCGAAGAGTCGGTTCACCAGCGCGCGGAACGCCGATTCATCGACCGCGCCACTCCGGAACGGAGTGACTAGCGCCACGGACACTCCTTCAAACATCGGTTGATCCTTTCTCAAGGGCCCGGCGGGCGGGCCAGTTCGCAATCGGACACATCCTCGTCGGGTCCCACGAGTCTTTCAATCCAGGAGCCGAGCGGTTCATCGGCCTCCCGCTGACCGTTTCGGTTGATGTCGTGCCAGGCAGCCAATCGATAGCGTGCCGGCGGCATCTGTGACAGGACCCAGGTGCCCGTCCGGTCGACCGGCGCGGCCCTGGTGACACTGGTCGGCGGCCAGGTCATCACCAGGCTATCGACACCAGCCGGTCGTACCGCCGCCAGAACGGCCAGTACGGTGCTGTCCACCGCCGTCGTATCTGCCGCTGGGACCAGCCGGCCCGAGAGCCGTCCGGGGCTCTTCGGGTCAATCAGGAAGACGGCACGGCCTTCCAGACGCGGCGCGGCCGTGGTGAGTTGAAAAACTTCGGGGTCGAAACTCCAGTAATCTGACAGGCCAACAGGGCTGCGGCTCCGGTCGGCATCATACAGCGCCAGCAGGTGAAACGGCACGTCGAGCGGCAGTCCCTCCAGTCGGTAATTTCCCTCCGGGTCCGCTTCGGCCACCCAGTAGGGTGTCTCGATCAGGGGATCGGGGAGCGTGTCGCCGGAAACCAGGAACAGCCAGACAAATCGGGCCTGTTTCGGCACCTGCGTCGACGTTCGAGACGTGCCGGGCGCGGATGTCCCCGCACCCGTCGGTGGCACCGCGACGCCGGAGGAATCGGTGCGGCCAGTTCGCCTGGGTACGCCCGCCACCGGCAAGGCGCCGAGTCGACTGGTGCGCATGCGACCGGCGATGACACCGGGCGCGATCACGGCACCCCTCGTCACCAGGCGGGAGAACGTCGGGCGGAGCGGCAGGCCGGCTCGATCCTTGACACCGCTCCCAAGCGTGACTTGAACTGTTGTATCGGTTGGCGGCCCGCCCTGCAGGCGGAATTCCAGGGTCGGCCCGGACCATTTCGCCCATGAAATCGGGCGATAGGGATTGATGAAGAGCCACTCCTTGACGGATCGACGGTCCACCTTTTCGGAAAAGGTCAGTGAAAACGTGGTTGATGAGTCGACACCGGTGGCCAGCGACTCCGGATAGGCCGCCAGCACCCGGGGCGGCGCCAGGTCCGGCGGCCCGCCCGGAGGGGGCGCCACCTCGGCGCACCCGGCCAGCGCCAGCGTCATTGCCAGAACCGCCGCAAGCCCCGGCGCGAAACCCGGCCATCTCAATCCTCACCCCGGGGGTGAGCGTGCTGCATCGCGGCGCGCAGCCGGTCCACCGTCACATGCGTGTAGACCTGTGTGCTTGACAGGCTGACATGACCGAGCAGTTCCTGCACCGCCCGGATGTCCGGGGCCAGGGCGGCAGAGGCCGATCGACCGATTCGGTCACGACTCATCCGCGCCAGCAGATGGGTGGCCACGGTGTGACGCAGCAGATGAGGTGAAAGCCCGGAACGGCTGGCCACGCGGCCTAGATGCCTGGCGATGATCCGCTGCACCGTGCGCCGTGACAGGCGCCGGCCGCCCGCCCCAAGGAAAAACGGCATTCCCTCCCGGTCGGCCCGCCCGTCCGTGGCGGTGGCCACCCGATACGCCTCGAGGGCGCGGCCGGCCTCCCGCCCCATGGGCACGATTCGTTCACGATTTCCCTTCCCGAGGACACGTACCTGGCCCCGTTCCAGGTCGATCGCATCGTCCCGATTGAGGCCCACCAGTTCAGCCAGGCGGATGCCTGTCGCATAGAGAATCTCGATAATGGATCGATCGCGCAAACCGTCGATTCCCTCGCCGAAATCGAGTCGAAAGACCCGATCCATCTCGGCTTCGGTCAGAAAGGCCGGAACAGGTCGTGGGAGCTTCGGACCCTTGAGGCCAGCGGTGAACGAGGCTTCCTCACCGTGACGACGGAGCCAGCGCGCATAGCTTCGAATGGCCGACAGGTGGCGTGCCAACGTGCGAGCCGCCCGTCCATGTCGCGAGAGATCGGCCAGGTAGAGTGTCACGTGTGCGTGGCGGAGCTGGCCCGGCTTCGGCAGTCGCCCCCCCTCGCGCTGGATGAGAAATGCCATCCAGGCGGTCAGGTCTCGCCGGTACGACTCGGCGGTCCGCGGCGAAAACCCCCGGCCGGCCAGAAGATCACTCAGAAAGCACTCGATGGATGCTCTCACGAGGCCGCCGGCGTGATCCGGCCCTTGGTGAGCCCGTCACGATCGAGGTGCCCCGACATCGACGTCAGTCGGCCGTCTCGCCGGACGCCGCCTCCGCCTTGCACTTCGGGCAGCGGAGGAACGGACCCTTGGATTTCGACTCTTTCTGGGACATGAAGGGGTTGCCGCATTGCGGGCACTCCACGGGCACCGGCCTGTCCCAGGTGGCGAAATTGCAATCAGGCCATCGGTCACAGCCATAGAACATCTTGCCCATCTTGCTTCGCTTCTCGGAGAGCTGGCCGCCGCAATCCTTCTCGGGGCAGGGAACACCGATCCGGTAGGGTTTCGTGTTCTTGCAGTCGGGATACTTCGTGCAGGCCAGAAACCGGCCGAAACGTCCGCGCTTGACGGCCATCGGGCCGCCGCACTTCTCGCACACCTCGTCGGTCGTCTCCACCTCCGCCTGGTCGTACGGCTGGGTGGCCTTGCAGTCCGGATAGCGCGGGCAGGCCAGGAAGATGCCGTTGCGGCCGTACTTCTTGATCATCTTCGAGCCCGTCTCCTCGCCGCACTTCGGGCAGATAATATCGGTCTCTTCCTGGAGCCCCTTCTTGAGCTCCTCCTTCTGCCCCTCGGCGCGTGTCAGATCGGCGGCGAACGGGTCCCAGAACTCCCGGATGACCGAATGCCACTCCTCCTCTCCGGTTTCGATCCGGTCGAGGTCGTCCTCCATCCGGGCGGTAAAATCAACGTTGAAGATGTCGGGGAAGGTCTTGACCAGGAGTTCGGTCACGGTCATGCCAAGCTCGGTCGGGGTCAGCTTGCCGCGATCGCGCAGGACATAATCGCGGGTCAGAATCGTTGAGACGATCGTGGCATAGGTCGAGGGACGTCCAATGCCGTTCTCTTCGAGCGACTTCACCAGCGTCGCTTCGGTGAATCGCGGCGGCGGCTCGGTGAAGTGCTGATTGGCCTCGACGCCCCGATCTTCGATCGGTTGCCCCTCGCTGAGCGGTGGCAACGTCGGCTCATCCTCTTCCTCGTCGAGAGAAGCCCAGAGGCGGGTAAAGCCATCGAAAACGGTCACGGTGCCGCTGGCCCGGAAGAAGACCGGCGGCCCCGAATCCCGTTCGACCTTGATGTCGACCGAGGTCGTTTCGTAAACAGCGGGCGTCATCTGGCTGGCCACGAAGCGATTCCAGATCAGGTTGTACAACTTGGTCAGGTCCGGTGAGAGGTAGCGGGCCAGCGAATCGGGCGTCCGATCCACTTCGCTCGGGCGCACGGCCTCGTGGGCATCCTGTGCCGCCTTTTTGGTCGGAAAGATCCGGGGCGTTTCCGGAAGGTAACGCTCGCCGTAGGCGCCTCGGATCATGCCCCGCACCGCGTCGATCGCCTCCTGGGAGATTCGCGTCGAATCCGTTCGCATGTACGTGATCAGACCGACCGGTCCCTCACCGAGGTCGATGCCCTCGTAGAGCTGCTGGGCCAGGACCATGGTTTTCTGACTGGAAAACCGGTGCTTCTTGAACGCCTCCTGCTGAAGCGTCGAGGTGATGAACGGGGCCGCCGGGTTTTTCCGCCTCTCCCGCTTCTTGACTTCCTGTACCTGGAACGGTCGACCGCGCAGCGATTCGACCAGGAGGCCGGCGGTGGTGCCGTCGGCGAGCTCGGGCTTTTCCTCGCCCACCTTGAGCAGCCGGGCCCAGAATTCCCCGGGGCCAAGAGGTGGTGTGCCGGCGCTCTCCTGCCCATCCTCCGGCTCCGGTAGTTTCGGCGATGCCGGCGAGCCGGGAACGGCCAGGCGGGCTTCGATCGTCCAGTACTCGACCGCCACGAAGGCGCGAATTTCCTTCTCACGATCAACGATGAGCCGCAACGCCACCGACTGCACGCGCCCGGCCGAGAGGCCGTAGCGGAGGATGTTCCAGAGGAGCGGGCTGACCTTGTAGCCGACCAGCCGGTCCAGGATACGCCGCGCCTGCTGGGCGTTGACCAGATTCTCGTCGATATCACGGGCGTGATTCAGCGAGTCCTTGACCGCCCGTTCGGTGATTTCGTTGAACGTCAGGCGGCGAAGGGTGCCCCCCTCCCGGCCCAACCAGTTCTGCAGGTGCCAGGCGATGGCCTCCCCTTCGCGATCCGGGTCGGGGGCCATGTAGACAATGTCGACCTCGCGGGCTTTCTTCTTCAGATCGTCGAGAATCTTCTTCTTTCCCCGGATGGCCACGTACTCGGGCTTGAAGTCGTTCTCGATATCGACGCCCAGCTTGCTGGTCGGAAGATCCATGACGTGGCCGTTGCAGGCCATCACCGTGAAGCCGCGACCGAGAAACTTGGTCAGGGTCTTGGCCTTCGAGGGAGACTCGACGATGACCAGGCTCCGCGGTCCGCCCTTTCGGGCCGCGCCCCGGGGGCCCGTTTCTTCCTCCGGCGTTTCAAGCTCATCGACAGCCACGACCGATTCCCCGGTCTCCGATGGTTTCTTCTTCCGCGACCGGACCGGTTTGGCACCGGCGGCCGCCCTTTTTTTCGTCACTGGTTTGGTCACTGGACTCCGTGGCACTTTTTGAATTTCTTCCCGCTGCCGCACGGGCACGGGTCATTGCGACCCACCTTGTCGGCGGCATAGATCGGTTCACTTTCAACGGGCTGGTTCCCCGGACGCGGACCGGGCGGTCGCGCCGACACGTTTCCCGGCAAACCGCCGGGGGCGGAGATCGTGGCGGTCGACGGCCCGCCAACGCGTTCCGGCCCGGCCATCCCGGACGCCTGGGGCGGACCGAAGGCGTTGAAGCCCGAATGCGTCATGGTCATGGAAGGGGCCGGACGCCGCGGAGGTTCCGGCGCCTCACGGACAAGGCTTACCCGGAAGAGCCGCTTCACCGTATCGATCCGGATCACGTCGTTCATCTCGGCGAACGTGGCGAAAGCCTCCTTCTTGTACTCGAGGAGCGGATCCTTCTGCCCCCAGCCACGGAGACCGATTCCCTCCTTCAGCAGGTCCATCTCGTGGAGATGGTCCCGCCAGTTTTCGTCGATCACCGACAGGGCCACCCGCCGCTCGACTTCGCGCATGATCGGCTCGGAGAGTTCCCCTTCCTTCATGGCATAGGCCGAAAGGGCCAGCTCCCGGAAATATTCGATGACGTAGGCCTTGTCCAATTGAGAACCTTCGAGGGCGGCAATCGGAAAAGGATTCAGGAGATTCAGCTCGAGCTCCGCCGCCGCCAGGCGCAAATCCCACTCGTCCGGGGCGAGTGTTTCATCGATGTTCGTGTCGACGACGGTAGCCACGTAGGCATCCAGATCCTCGAGCATCGTTTCCTTGATGCTCTCCCCCTCCAGCACGCGCAGGCGCTGGTCGTAGATGACCTCGCGCTGCTTGTTCATCACGTCGTCGTACTCGATCAGGTGCTTGCGCGTCGAGAAGTTATGCTCCTCCACCCGCTTCTGCGCCCGCTCGATGGCCTTGGTGACCCAGGGGTGTTCGATGACTTCCCCCTCCTGAATGCCCATTTTTTCCATGATGCCGCTGATTCGCTCGGCGCCGAAGAGTCGCATCAGGTCGTCCTCGAGTGACAGGAAGAATCGGGACGAGCCCGGATCGCCCTGGCGCCCCGAACGGCCGCGAAGCTGGCGGTCGATACGGCGGCTCTCGTGGCGCTCGGTGCCGATGATGGCCAGCCCGCGCACGTCGGCCTGCTCGATCGGCCCCTTCCGGCCCGGGGCCGGGAAGTTCTTCTCGATGTCGGTCTCGAGGACTCCAACTCCGAGCTTGATATCGGTGCCTCGACCGGCCATGTTGGTGGCGATCGTTACCGCCGCCTTCTGTCCGGCCATCGAAACGATTTCAGCCTCGCGCTGATGCTGCTTGGCATTCAGCACCGAGTGCCGGATGCCGCGCCGGGCCAGGAGGCGCGAAAGCGTCTCCGAGACTTCGACCGACACCGTTCCGACCAGCACCGGCGTGCCGACCTCGTTCATCCGGGCAATTTCATCGATGAGCGCGTTGTACTTTTCGCGCCGGGTTCGAAAGATGACATCGTCCAGGTCCATGCGTTTGGCCGGACGATTGGTCGGGATGACGACCACGTCGAGCTTGTAGATGCCGAAGAACTCCCCCGCCTCGGTTTCGGCCGTTCCGGTCATGCCGGCCAGCTTCCGGTACATGCGGAAAAAATTCTGCAGCGTGATCGTGGCCAGGGTCTGGGTTTCCCCCTCGACCTTGACCCCTTCCTTGGACTCGATGGCCTGGTGCAGGCCGTCCGAATAACGACGGCCGGGCATCATGCGGCCGGTGAACTCGTCGACGATCACGATCTTGGAATCCTGGATGACGTACTCGACATCCTTCTCATACAGGGAATAGGCCTTGAGCATCTGCAGTGTCGAATGGATCTGGTCGGCCCGCTGCGCGTACTCACGATGGGCCTTCTCCCTGGCCCTGATCCGGTCAGCCGGTTCCATTTCGGCCTCGTCGATGTCAGCCATCTGGAGCGACAGGTCGGGCAGCACGAACATCTCCGGATCCGCGGGGGCGATGGTTTCGCGGCCGAGGTCGGTGACGTCGATCGAGTGCGATTTTTCGTCGATGGCGTAACAGAGCGCGGCGTCAATCTCGTTCATGCGCTTGTCACGGATGTAGTCGAGCTCGGTCTTGTGTATCACCCGATTCAGACCGGGGTCCTCGGCCATGAGCTTCATGAAGCGGCGGTTCTTGGGAGCGCCCCGTCGCACCTGCAGGAGCTTGACACCGAGTTCCCAGTCCGTGTCGCTCTTCCGGGCCCCGGCGGCAGCCATCTGCTCCGCCTCCGTCAGGAGATCATTGGTGATCTGGGTCTGCCGGCGGACGACCCGCTCGACCGATGGTTTCAGCTGGTCGTAGTACTGGATCGAATGGGCCACGGGACCCGAGATGATCAGCGGGGTTCGCGCTTCGTCGATCAGGACCGAGTCGACTTCGTCAACGATCGAGTACCAGAACCCCCGCTGGACCCGATCCTCCATCCGGACCGCCATGTTGTCCCGCAGGTAGTCGAATCCAAATTCGTTGTTGGTGCCATATGTGACGTCCGCATCGTATTGAGCGCGACGCAAATCGGGATGCTGATCATGCTGGATGACGCCGACCGTGAGGCCCAGGAAGGTCAGCACGCGGCCCACCCACTCGCTGTCGCGCCGGGCCAGGTAGTCGTTGACCGTGACGAGGTGACACCCCTTCCCGGGCAGGGCGTTCAAATAGAGGGGCAGAACGGCCACCAGGGTTTTCCCTTCACCGGTAGCCATCTCGGCGATTTTCCCTTCATGCAAAACGATGCCGCCGAGGAGCTGGACGTCGTATGGAACCATTTCCCAACGGGTGTCGATTCCCACCACCGGCCAGCTGGTGCCGACCTGGCGGCGGCAGGCTTCCTTCACCACGGCGAAGGCCTCGGGAAGAATCTGCTCCATCTGGTAGCGGACGGCCTCTTCCTTGGCGGCCGCATCGAGTTCCGGGTCGTTCCAGATTTCCCTGAATTCGGCCTGCCAGAAGGTGGTCCGGGCCCGAAGTTCGTCGTCGGTCAGGCGGTCGAGGCCCTTGAAAACCTCATTGATGTCCGCAACGAGCGGCTCGAGGCGTTTCCGGTCCTTGTCGTGTTTCGTACCAAAGAGCCGGGTGGCCAACTTGGTCGCCGATCCCATAAATCCTGCTGCCATTTGAGCTTCCTTGTGGGAACAACCCAGGGGACGAACCACCACGGCCATCCCAACCTGCCGGTAAAGCCCCGGAACGCTATCAGAGTACGGACGACCAAGGCAAGGCGGTCCGAGCATACCCCCGGCGTCAAGGCCGGGGGGGTCAAGGGCAACAAAAAGTCGCCCGCCATTGGGCGGGCGACGCATTAACTTACTGGATTTCAATAACTTAAATCAACTGGACAACGTTCGAAGCCTGGAGTCCTCTCTCCCCCTCCTGCACCTCGAACTCGACCTCCTGACCCTCCCGAAGAGTGCGGTAGCCGTCGCCTTGAATTGCGGAGAAATGAACGAAAACCTCCTGACCTTCGTTCCGACTGATGAAGCCGTAACCCTTGGTTTCGTTGAACCACTTGACCGTACCACGCGTGGCCATTGCCGAATCCTCCCATCCCCGGGGGGCGGACCCCGGGTTTCCCCTACATTAGATTTGGCATCGCAGGGCTGTCAAGAAATGGTTGACAGTTCACCCGATAATCCCGGTCGGGCTCTCCGGGTGGGCCCGACCGTCAGCGAAGGCGGAGAGCCACCACGCGGCCGTCGTGGGTACCGACGAACAGGGTGTCACCACTCATGGCCGGGGCGGCGGCGATGGGCGATCCGATCGGGTAGCGGCCTATCCGGTTTCCGGTAGGGAGATCCAGGGCGTGGAGGGCGCCGTCATGGGCCGAAATGAGCACACAGCCACTGTCGACGAGCGGTGTCGACTTGATCGAGCCGCCAGCGGCGTAACGCCAGATTTCCCGCCCACTGGCGCGCTCGAGGGCGTGCAGGATCCCGCCGTCATCTCCGACCAGGATCATGTTCTCATGAATTCTCACCCCTCCGGACACGGCCGGCCCGACCGGGGCCCGCCAGAGGAGCGTCCCCTCACCGGCGCTGAGTGCGTAGATCGAGCCGTCCTCGCAACCGAAAACGACTTCCACATCGGTGACCGCCGGCGACGAATAGATTTCACCGCCGGCCCGAAACCGCCAGAGCACGCTCCCCCACTTGCTGTTGACGGCCGTCATCACACCGTCGAGGCCCGGGGCATAGAGGTACTTCCGCCCCACACCCGGAGTGGCCCAGAGGATGCCACCAAGCCTGGCCTTCCAGGCAGGACGACCGGTGCCCGGATCAAGGGCATGGAGTGTCCGGTCATAGGCACCGGCCACGATCAATCCCTCCGAGGTGCGCGCGGGGGGCGAGGCGATGCGACTGTCGGTGGCGAGGCGTGCCACCTCCCGTCCGTCGGCCGGCGACATCAGCCGCACGATGCCGTCGAAGCCGGCCACCGCCGTCAGCGTGTCGTTTCCGATCGCCCCACCGCCGAACCCCTTTTGCGCCTTGTGTGACCAGAGAATGCGGCCCTCATTTCGCGACAACGCCGCGATGGTCCCATCACGTGACGCCACGATGACGCGGTCGGACAGGACCAGTGGCGTGCCGGTGATGGCTCCGTCGAGCGTCGTCTCCCAGGCGATCCCCGCGCTCCCGCCCGAAGTCGACAGGACCAGCGATCCGATCGTCCCTGTCACGCCGCGCCCGGATGACTCGGCTGGAGCCATAGATGGAACGGCGGTCGCGCGACCATCGGGGACGGATGGCTGGGGCCGGGGACGCAGGACCAGGAAGTAAACCATCAAGGCCAGAATGCCGGCGCCCGCGGCGAACCAGGGCCAGAGGTGCGGTCGCGGCCGCTTGTCGGCGACAGGATCGATCGGCGTTGCCGGCGCCTCCCCGATTGGCGGCTCCACCAGGGGTGTGGCCGGCGTCAAGCGTCGGGCCGTGGTGATCGGAGCCGGGGTGGGTGCCATCACTTCCAGGTTGACGGGAAACGGCAACACCCGGGCCGGCCGTGCGGGTCCGGCCGGTTCGGACGGTGCTCCACCGGGGAGAAACGTCAGGATGAGCGCACCGTCCTGGCCGGCCGCCCGCTCCACGCCCTCGAGTGCGTCGGTTGTCGGAAGTCCGCGAAGGTGCTCGTCCGGTAATCGGCCGAAAAAGAAACGATCTCCAACCGCCACGCGTCGACGCTCGAGTTGACCGGCTCCGGGCAGGTCGGCTTCCCAGCGGTGGCGGGCCGAGGTGGTCAACGGAAAAACGCGCACATGTCCCTGGCAGAGGAAGTGAATTTCCTCGCCTTTCAGGATGACCGCGCCGTACTCGATCGGTCGGGCCGCCAGGGCGACCAATCGAGAAAGTCCGCCGAGCCAGTCGGTGAGCTCCGTTCCCGCCCGGTTCTTCCAGGCGGTCACGATGGCGCGGGCCACGGTTTGGGCCTCCTGGCGTGCCTCCGCATCGGCGCGGCTGCCGGCCGGTGTCGCGGGCCCGAGGATGAGAAAAAAGCCCTGGAAGGCAACGCCGCGACCGAGTTCAAAAAACGTGACCCATCCTGATTCCGGCCCCGGACGCAGGGTGTAGCAGGTGGCCACCATGTCAGCCGCCCGGAGACAGGACGCGCATCAGCGTGCCGGAGACCAGCGGAATGACCAGATTGTCCAGCTTTCCCGGAATGGAAGCCTCGGTGATGACCGCAGCCACCGCCCCCGCGACCAGTACGATCGGCCGGACGGCCGGATCGAGGACATGAACCACCGGCACGAGGGCCAACGAGGCCAGGAGCCCGGCCAGGACCCCCTCGAGCGTTGCCCAGCGATTGAGCCGTATCCGTCCGAAGCGGCTCCCGATGACTCCCGCCGCGGCATCACCAATGAGGAGAAACAGCATGGCGGCCAGCCCCAGCGTCCGTGGGAGAAGCAGGAATACCAGAACCATTGCCAGCATGATCAGTGTTGATGCGAGGAGGCCGTCCCGTTCATGCGATCGCATGAGATGACCGACATGCGATTCGATCCAGCCATTCCAGCCGGCGTGGCGATGGCGCCCCAGGTCGAGCACCAGCGCCAGGCAGGCGCCCAGCACGAGTCCGACCTTTGTTGGCACGGGCCACATCCCCAGGAGCCACCAGGCGAGCAGCGGCAGGATCCCGACGGCCACGTGGATCGATTTGCGAATCAGCTCAGCGCGCCAGTTCATCACGCAGACCCAATCCGGGCATCGGATCGTAGAAGAGATGGTAGGTGCTCCGGTGATAGCTGACGATCCGCACGTAGTCCCTGGTCTCCGAGTAGTCGATCAGTTCCATGAAGAGATCGGGATCCCACTCGTCGAGCAGTCCCTGCCACTCGCGGGCCTTTCCCTCGCCGGCATTGTACGCGGCCAGAGCCACTTCGGTCCGGCCGCCGAATTCGTCAATCTTCTGGCGAAGGTAACGGGTGCCATATCGAACCGAGAGTTCCGGGTCGTATAGATCATTGGAAAGCGGTGTGGGCTCGCCCAGTTGCCGGGCCATGCTGCGGGCCGTCGGCAGCATCAGCTGCATGAGTCCACGGGCATCCGCCCTTGACGTGGCCCGTTCGTCGAAGAGGCTCTCCCGCCGAATGAGCCCGGTGACCAGCATCGGATCAATGGCCAGTTCACGGGCCGCCGGCTCGATCAGATCGTGATAGCCGAGAGTGTAGACGTAGCGCCAGAGGCGAGCTTCCTCCCCGGCGTTGGAAACACGAGCCAGTGCGCGACGGGCCGACTGCATCGCAAACGTGTACAGTCCGAGCCGCACACCGAGCGCCGCGTTCACCTCCAGAATCGACGGGTCATCGGGGAGCATTTCGGCGGCCTTGTTCAGATCGACCGCCGCCGCATCGCCGAATCCGCCGCGGGCCAGCGCCAGTCCGCGCTGAAACTGCAGGCGGGCCCTCTCCCCGATCTGATCCAGCCCCCCGGGAGCAAACGGATTTCGCGTCGGATCAAAACGGGGGGCCGGCCGCCACCGGACCGAGGCGTCGGCAGCACCAAGGCTCTCCAGGAGATCCAGGCAGCGGTAGCCGTAGTAGTTGTCCGGCATGGCAAAATCCAGGCCGGCCTTGATCGCCGCGATGGCTCCCGCGGTGTCGCCGACAGCCAGGCGGCAACGACCACGCCAGAATCCGGCCATCTCCCGGTCGGATCGCCGTTCGGCCATCCGAGAGAGCAGACGGAAATCCTCGTCGGCGTCACCGTACCTCTTGCCAATGAAGCGCGACAGGCCACGCAGCGTCAGCGCGGCGACAAGATCGTCCCCATCAGGGAATCGTTCGATATAGCGTGTCAGAACGCGATCGGTATCCTGGAAGCGACCAAGGCTTTTGAACTCCCTGGCCATTTCGTACAGTGCGCGACCCGCCATGGCCGGCGATGTCGTATCAGCGGCCAGGGTCTCGTACACCTCGATCATGGCCGCCGTGGCGCCGGCGTTCCGCAGACTACGGGCTTCGTTGATCAGCGCATCCGCGCGGCGGGCGGGCTGATCCGCCGCCAGCCCGACCATCAGGGAGTAGAGTCGACGGGCGTCGCCCCATCGCTTGCGGCCATAGAGCCAGGCGCCTTCCTTCTCGGCGGCGTCGATGCGCAACTCGATCGGGTTGCCCGGTTGACGAACGGTGCCAAGCAGCGCGGAACCGTCCGCCTCATCGCCGGCCCGGAGCAGAACGACGCCGCCGGCCAGGCGATCCTCCGCGGTTGGATTCTGGCCCCGTTTATTCAGATCAGCAAGGTATTCGGTCCAGCCGGCCCGGGTGACGCGGCTGCCGGGCCAGCCCAGGAACAGACGGCGCCAGGCCCGGCCGGCCTCTTCGTGACGGCCGGCACCGGTCAGTGCCCGCGCGTAGGTCCGCGCCCAGGTCGCGCCGTCGTCCCCCTTGGGGGCGTCGGCAACCAGGGATTCCATGAGCGGCAGGGCCTCGTCGTAGCGCGACAGCCGAACCGCATGCTCAGCCAGCCAGGCACGTGCCCGAGCGGCCCGCACGCTGGTCGGCGTGAGGCGGGCCACCTCCCGCATGGCGTGGGCCGCTGCCGCCGAGTCCGTGCGGGCCTCCTCGTTCAGCGCCAGTCGAAG
>JAWXBZ010000102.1:0-9125 GCA_034440375.1 Candidatus Eiseniibacteriota bacterium | reverse complement strand
TCGTGGCTTTCGGCCTGCCAATGGCCATTCCGCCGGATCGTGCCCTGTCCCGTGGCGCCCAGGACGGCACGCGGGTCCTCGTGCGCGGGGTGGTCGAACGATGGGAGGCACGGGCCGACGGAGGACGGGCCTGGTTTCGGGTCGTGTCCATCAGCGAGCGCTCGCGATTTCGCCCGGGTGGCGGGCGTATCCTGGTTACCTGGCCGGCTGATTCCGGTCGATCAACGGACGGGGAACGGCTCGAACTCTCCATTATTCCGCGGACACTCACGGGACCGCGAAATCCCGGCGAATGGGACGGGCGCCGACACTTCCGTCGACGGGGCGTCGATTTTCGGGCCACCCTTTCGGGCGATTCCGCGGTGCGGGCGCGCCAACCGGCGCCTTTTCTTTCGGTAGCTCGATCACTTGGCGGTCTGCGCCAGGCGATCGGGGCGTCCATTGATCGACGACTCGATGGATTTGCCGGTCGATTTGCCCGCGTACTCCTGCTTGGCGATCGCGTGGCCTTTCTTCCCGAGGAGGAAGCGGCCTTTCGGAAAGCCGGCGTGACGCATGTGCTGTCGGTGTCCGGTCTGCATGTCGGCCTCGTGGCCGCCACGGTGCAGTTGGTGGCGGGGAAGCGGCGCTCGCGCATCTCGCTCGCCCTGTCGGCCGGGGCGATCTGGATATACACGCTGGTCGTGGGGGCGCCGGCGGCGGCCGTTCGCTCCGCCGCGATGCTGACCCTGGCGCTCCTGGCCAGGCATGCGCGACGTCGCGCGTCGGCATTGGCGCTCCTGGCCGGGGGTGTATTTCTCGTCCTCGTTTCGTCGCCGCCTCTCCTCTTCGACATCGGTTTTCAGCTGTCGGTGCTCTCGATCGCGGGCCTCGTGGGGATGCAATCTCTGTTGGACGCCATCCCCGGTTTTGCCGCCTGGCCGAAACCGGTCCGGGTGGGCGCCTCCGTGCTTGGCCTGACACTCGGCGCTCAACTGGCCACGGCACCCATCACGATACCCCTCTGGGGCGACTGGCCGCTCGTGGCTCCGCTGGCCAACCTGCTCGTGGTCGGGCTTTCGGATCTGATACTGACCGGAGGCTTTCTGGCCCTGGCATTTGACCTGGCTGATCGGGCGGCGGCCGATCGTGTCTTCGCCGTTGTGTGGGCGCTGAGCCGCCTCCTGGGCTGGCTGGTTGAGTGGCTGGCCCGCCTGTCGCCGGGCGTCACCGGCCTTCTGCCGCCGCCCGATTGGGTGCCGGCCGCCCTCGTCGTGGCCGCGCTGCTTGTCTTCCTCATCAGGGCGGCCGGCGGATCGCGCCGATGGCAGCTTGCGCTCGGCATTGCCTTTGCCTTTCTGGTGGCGGCCCTCGTGGCCTGGCCGCCGTCGCGTCCGGATGGATTGCGCGTCACGACGCTCGACGTCGGACAGGGAGATGCCATACTGGTCGAGTTTCCCGATGGCAAGGTGATGCTGGTGGATGCCGGAGAGGGTGGGCGCTTCGATACCGGTGCGCGAGTGGTCCTGCCGGCCATTCGGGCCTCGCGCCATCGACATCTCGACGCGGTCGTGGTCAGCCATGAACATCTCGATCACATCGGCGGATTGCCGGCTGTCCTTTCGACCGGTCGCGTGCGGGCCTTTCATGACAGCGGCTACGGTCCGGAGGAAGGCTTCGCGGCGCGGCTCCTGACTCAGGCCCTCGCGTCCGGCACGCCGGCCTGCCTCGTGTCCCTTGGGGACACCATCCTCGTCGGGCCTGACTATGCCGTCACGGTCCTGTGGCCCCCCGCGCCGACATCCCCCCTTGATGATCGAACCCGACCGGCCAATGAGTTGAACGATCTTTCAATTGTCCTCCTCGTGGAGTGGCGGGGACGGCGACTGATTCTGGCGGGTGATCTCGAGTCGGCGGGGGAGGCGGCCCTGATCGATCATCTGCCCCGGGGGCCGATCGATTTTCTCAAGGTGGGTCACCATGGCAGTCGGACCTCCACCGGGCCGGCGCTGGTAGCTGCGCTGTCGCCCCGGTTCGGCGCCGTGTCCGTGGGGGAGCGGAATCGATTTGGTCATCCATCGGCAAGGATTCTCGATCGCCTGGAAAGCGCCGGGTGTCGTGTTCATCGCACCGACGAGGATGGCGCCGGGCGCCTTACCTGGACCGACGGGGAGATCCGGGTCGAATCGTGGGGTGACGGCCGAAATCGTGGCTACCGGATGGAACGGTGGCCGGTCCTGTCGCTTCATTGAAGGCGGTGACCTGTTCTGATAATTTTGCCGTCCGCCGTTCCACCGCTCGAACTTGCCGGAGACAAATGAACCATCAGGCTCTCGGGGTCCTGGCCTCGGGTCGGGGCTCCAACTTGAAGGCCCTGCTCGATGCCCGCGGCCGCGGTCAGCTGTCGCTGCCGATCGTTCTCGTCCTGTCAGACAGGCCCGATGCCGGAGCCCTGGACATTGCCCGTGACGCCGGGGTCGAGGCCCTGTATCTTGATCCCGGACCCCACCGGACCCGCCTGTCGGACGATGCCGAAGCGCGCTATCTGGCCGAACTCCGCGCGCGCGGCATCACCCTCATCGCGCTGGCCGGGTTTCTTCGTGTCCTGCACCGCCCGTTCCTCGAGGCATTTCCGGATGCGATCATCAATATTCACCCCTCGCTCCTGCCCTCCTTTCCGGGCCTCTCGGCTCAGCGACAGGCTTACGACCACGGGGTGCGTGTTACCGGCTGCACCGCCCACCTCGTCACGGCGGGAATTGATGCCGGTCCGATCCTGGAGCAGGCCGTCGTGGCCGTGGGGGAGGACGACACGCCCGGGACGATCGCTGCCCGGATCCTCATCGAGGAGCACCGAATCCTCCCATTGGCCGTCGAGCGGGTGGCCCGGGGAGGGTGGCGACTTTCGGGACGACGGATCGTGTCAGCCCCGACATCCGCATCGGAGAGATCAGGTGAAGTGAGATGAGTAACGCCTTGATCCACATAGATATACCGGGTCAGCCTGTCTCTCGCAGCGGCAAGGTACGGGATCTTTGGGACCTTGGCGACCGGATCCTGCTTGCCGCGTCCGATCGCCTGTCGGCGTTCGACTGCATCCTCCCGACCGGGATTCCGGACAAGGGAGTTCTGCTGAATCAGCTGTCGGCCGCCTGGTTTCGGGCCCTTGCTGAAGTGATTCCGACCCACTTCCTGACCGATCGGGTGAGTGACTACCCCGAGCCGTTCCGTCAGCATGAAGCGATTCTCGGTGGCCGATCGATGCTGGTCCGAAAAGCCGAACGACTCGACATCGAGTTTGTTGTCCGTGGTTACCTGGCCGGATCGGGATGGGCGGATTATTGCGAGACCGGCGCGATCTCCGGGCATGAATTGCCGAACGGCATTCTCCAGGCGGCGCAACTTCCGACAGTCCTGTTGACGCCCGCCATCAAGAGTGACGTCGGCCACGACGAGAACATCACGGAGGCCGAGGCCCGGGAGCGGCTTGGCGCGCCGTACGATGAGGCCCGGCGCCTCTCGATGGCCCTGTACCGGAACCTGGCCCGGTACGCGGAGTCTCGCGGCCTGCTGCTGGCCGACACCAAGTTCGAATTCGGCCTGATCGACGGATGCGTCACGCTGATCGACGAGATCGGCACACCCGACTCCTCGCGTTACTGGGACAAGGCCGCCTATGAACCGGGCCGGAGTCCGGCTTCCTTCGACAAGCAATTCGTGCGTGACTGGCTGATCGCGTCCGGCTGGAATCGCCAACCGCCGGCCCCGGCGCTGCCCGACGAAATCGTGATGCGAACCCGGGCCCGCTACGAGGAAGCGGTGAGACGGCTCATTGATCCGGCCGCGCCACCCGATTTTCGAGGGGAGGCGTGGTCCTGGAACTGATTCCGATTCGGCGGGCGCTCCTTTCGGTCACGGACAAATCCGGGCTCGTCGATCTGGCCCGTGACCTGGCCGCGCGCGGCGTGGAACTGCTCAGCACCGGTGGAACTGCCGCGGTGCTCCGCGAGGCGGGACTGGTTGTCGTCGATGTGGCCTCCGTCACCGGCTCTCCCGAGATGTTTGACGGTCGGGTCAAGACGCTTCACCCGACGATCCATGGCGGCATCCTGGCCGATCGTGACAACCCGGAGCACCGGGAGGACGTGGTGCGCCACAGAATCAGTGGCATCGACCTGGTCGTGGTCAACCTGTATGCCTTTGAAGCCACCACGGCCCGGGCCGGAATCACGCCGGGAGAGGCGATCGAGGCCATCGACGTTGGCGGGCCGACGATGATTCGGGCCGCGGCCAAGAATCATCGACACGTCGTGGTCGTCACCAGTCCGGCCCGGTATGACGATCTTCGGGCGGCGCTGGCCGGGCATGACGGGGCCATCCCCCGACCCATGGCGCGTGAACTGGCCGGAGAGGCGTTCGCCCGGACCGCTGCCTACGACACGGCAATCGCGGCGTACTTCGCCCGGGTTGAACCTGCGTCCCCGGGTGCTCCCGACCGACTCCTCCTGGAACTCAAGAAGGTCGAGGACTTGCGATACGGCGACAATCCCCACCAGCCGGCCGCGCTATACGCGGGCGGCAACGGCGCGGCGGGAGGCGCCGACCTGACGCGCGTTCATCGCCTCCACGGCAAGGAAATGTCCTATACAAACTGGCTGGACCTCGACCGGGCCGTCCGCATCCTTTTTGAGTTCGACGACCCTACCGTGGCCATCATCAAGCACGCCTCACCCTGCGGGGTGGGCTTTGGTCCCTCGATCGAGGCGGCCTGGCACCGGGCCTTTCGTGCCGACCCGCTCTCCGCGTTCGGTGGTATCGTCGGCCTCAACCGGACATGCGATGCCGGGACGGCCACGAAAATATCCGAACAGTTCATCGAGCTCGTCGCGGCGCCGGGTTTCACGCCGGAAGCCGTGGCGACCCTGACCCGAAAGAAGAACATCAGAATTATCGATCTGGGCGATCTGTTGTCGCATCCGCCGACCGAGGAAACGCTGCTCCGCCCCGTCCTCGGGGGCTACCTCCGGCAGGCGAGCGATCCGATCGGAGACTTGGGGCCGCCTCACGTTGTCACCCACCGCCACCCGACCGACGACGAGAAAGCCTCCCTGATCAAAGCCTGGCGCCTGGTCAAGCATGTTCGATCCAACGCCATTGTCCTCTCGGACCGGGACGGTTCGGTCGGTCTGGGCGGCGGCCAGACCAGCCGGGTCGATGCCGTGGACGACGCCATCCGAAAGGCGGCGCGCGGGGTGGGCCTGTCACCGCAGACGGTCGTGGCTTCCGACGCCTTCTTTCCGTTTCGCGATTCCATCGACGCCCTCCATGCCGCCGGCATCCGGGCGGTGATACAGCCCGGCGGTTCCGTTCGTGATGCCGAGGTGATTGACGCGTGCGATGAGTACGACATCAGCATGCTGTTCACCGGCCAGCGCGCCTTTCTGCACTGAGGAGATTCGATGTCCAAGCCCGACCGGATCGTCATTCTGGATTTCGGATCCCAGTTCACGCAGCTGATCGCGCGGCGGATCAGGGAACAGCAGGTGTACGCCGAGATTCAGCCGTTTCATGTTTCGCCCGCCCGCCTCATGGGGGATGATCTCAAGGGAATCGTTCTGTCGGGCGGTCCGGCCTCGGTGTACGACGCGGATGCCCCGTTGCCCGATCCGGCCATCTTCGAACTGGGCGTGCCGATTCTCGGCATCTGCTATGGCCTCCAGGTACTCGCCCATCGTCTGGGGGGCCTCGTGGAGGCTGGCCACGCCGGGGCGGAATTCGGGCGCTCGCGCTTTTGCGTGACCGATACCGACCTTCCCCTGTTTCGTGGCGTGCCGATCGAGTCCACGGCCTGGATGAGTCACGGCGACTCGGTGACGCGGCTCCCCGAGGGATTCCGGGTTGTCGGGGAAAGCGCGGATTGCGCCACGGCCGCGGTGGCCGCACCCGAACGCGGGTTGTACGGCCTGCAATTTCATCCCGAAGTGGCCCACACCGAGATCGGCGCGGCGCTGCTTCGGAACTTTGCCCTCGAAATCTGTGGTGCCCGCGCCAACTGGGACATCGGCAATTTCATCGAGGATGCTCTCGAGACCATCCGAAAGACGGTGGGAGACGACAAGGTCCTGTGCGGCCTGTCGGGTGGGGTCGACTCATCGGTCGTGGCACTTCTCATTCACAAGGCCATCGGAAGCCAGCTGACCTGCATCTTTGTCGACCACGGCCTTCTTCGCGCGGGTGAAGGCGAGATGGTCAATCGCGAGCTGCGCGAGCACTTCGGACTCAACGTCGATGCGGTCGATGCCTCTGGGCGGTTCCTGGCCCGCCTCGATGGCGTGGCTGATCCGGAACGAAAGCGGAAAATCATCGGCGAGGAGTTCGTTCGCGTCTTCGAGGAGGAGGCCCGACGTCTCGGCGGTGCCAGGTGGCTGGCCCAGGGAACCCTGTACCCGGATGTCGTCGAGAGCATCTCGGTCCGGGGTCCGTCGGCCACCATCAAGACGCATCACAACGTCGGGGGGCTCCCCGAGCGGATGGACCTGAAACTCCTGGAACCCGTGCGCGAACTTTTCAAGGACGAAGTGCGCGAGGTGGGGCGGCGGCTCGGCCTCCCGGAGGAGGTCGTGGGCCGACATCCATTTCCGGGGCCCGGCCTGGCCATCCGGATACTTGGGCCCGTGACCGAGCGCGGGATCAACCTGGCCCGGGGTGCCGACGCCATCTTCATCGAGGAACTCCGAAACAACGGCCTCTACGATCGGATCTGGCAGGCGTTTGCGGTGTTGCTCCCGGTGCAGTCGGTCGGCGTCATGGGCGATTTCCGGACCTACGAGAACGTTGCCGCCCTCCGGGCGGTCACCAGCGTCGACGGCATGACCGCCGATTTCGCCGACATCCCGCGCGAGGTCCTGGCCCGCGCGGCCAGCCGCATCGTCAACGAAGTACGTGGCATCAACCGGGTCGTGTACGATATTTCCACGAAGCCGCCGGCCACGATTGAATGGGAATAATTGGAGAGCCCGCATGATCCGACCGACAGGCCCCGCTATCCAGCCCCGGGGTCCGTGCGATCTGGTCCCGGTCCTGGTGTTGCTGGTCCTCGGTTCTGTTCTGGCGTCGCGGAGCGCCGCCACCTCGCCTCCCTTTTCGGCTCCTGCCCACCGACTTCCCGGCGGCGTTCCCGCTGAACGATCGTTTCGTCTGCCGTCCTCGGCGAGTACAGCCGTTCCTTTCGAGTACCGATTGCTGGTCGTGCTGGTTGAGTTTCGCGATGTCCGGGCTTCGAGGGGTGACGATCGGGTCACGCCGGAACTGGTGTACGAACGCCTGTTCGGTGATGGTGCCGGCACCCTGTCGAGCTATTGGCGCGAAGCCAGTAACGGCCGCCTCCTGATCCGGGGGACGGTGACTCCCTGGGTGCGCGTCGACTCGACCTACGCCAGTTACGCCAGCGCGGGAGCGGGGAATCTTGGCAGCGGCATCGACCCCGACGCCTATCCGCACAACGCGCCCCGCCTGGTGGAGGAAGCGATCGGCCGGCTGGGCGGCGGATATCGCTTTCAGGACTTCGACAACAATCGAGACGGAACTGTAGATGGCCTGCTCGTCATTCACGCGGGGCCCGGCCTCGAGGAGGCGACGCGCACCCCTCCGCCGGACCCGCGCCTGATTTTCCTGGCCCACCAGTCTCATACGCGGCGCGAACTGACGGTCCCGGGATCCGTGGTCTTCGACTATGCCTTCGTGTCCGTCGGCGCCGGGCACGGAGTGGCGGCCCATGAGTTCGGCCACCTTCTGGGGCTTAAGGACCTGTACGACACCGGTTTCTTCGCCGGGCGTAACGGCCCGTTCGGCGTGGGCGACTGGTCGCTCATGGGTACCGGCGCGCTCGTCGGCGGGGGAGACATGCCAACCGGTCTCGATGCCGACAGTCGGATTCGACTGGGATTCATTGAACCGACGGTGATTGTCGTCGGAGAACCACCGGGCGATATTGACGTGGTGCGGGGCGATCACCCGGTTTACAAGTTCGGTGCCGGCTCCGACCCTCGCGAGTATTTCCTGCTCGAACCGCGCTGGCGCCAGGGGATCGATGCGGGTCTTCCCGGAGAAGGCTTTCTGATCTGGCACATCGATGAGCGGCAGACGGCCAATCGCGGCCCCGACCTGTACCGGGTGGCGCTGGTTCAACCGGATGGCCGGAATGACCTGGGACGAACGAACGGCAATCGGGGCGATGCGGGTGACGTGTGGCCCACCCCGACGGGCTCGGCCCGCGATCGATTTGACGACACGACCACCCCGTCCGCCCGGACGAACGCCGGGCTCCCCTCCACCGTGTCCATCCGGGGAATGTCCCGCAGCGCCGACCGGTTGAGAGCGATCTATCAAATCTCCCCCGATGTGGCGATTGAACTCGGCGATCTCGAAGTCACGGAGATCAACGGTGACGGTGATGGTCGTGTGGAACCGACTGAAACGGCCAACATTGACGTCACTCTATGCAACCGGGGGGAGTCTGCGTCCGGTCCTCTGACGCTGACTCTCATGATTGATCCGACCTCATCCGACAATTTCCAGGTCGGAGTGCCGGTGGTGATGGAGGCAATTTCGGCCGGAGGATGCGGGCGCACCGCGCAACCACTGTCTCTCACCATCCTCCCTGGCGGCTTCGAGCCAACCGCGGCAGGAACGATTCTCGTGGTTACCGATCCCGAGGGCGGTGTCATGGCCTCGATCGATCTCCTTTTGCCGCTGCAACCGGGGCCCCCGATCACGCTGACGGCGGCGCCGGGGGAGCCTGCGTGGCGAGCTGTCGCGTTGAATCCGGAACAGGGCGCACCCTGGTCCGTCACTACGGCGCGGTTTCGCACGCCGCCCGCGGCGTGGCGCCTTGGACCGACCGTGGGCACCCGGTACGCACCTAATCTGGATGCGGCGTGGCTTTCGCCAGTGTTCGTCGTCCCGGCCCGTCACCCGCAGTTGACCGTCTGGAGTGTCATGGATGCCGAGACACTGGCAACCGGACGCGCCTTCGACGGCGGGCGATTTGAGATTCAATCCGGCCTCTCCGACTGGCAGGCGTTGAGCCCGGCCGGCGGCTGGCCGTTCGAACTGGAGAGTGCCTCGGGGAATGCCCTGGCCGGCGA
>JAWXBZ010000101.1:0-21761 GCA_034440375.1 Candidatus Eiseniibacteriota bacterium | reverse complement strand
CGGGCCGCGCGGCCCGTCGTATCCTGTCCGTCTCATGCTGCCGGAACAAGAACTGGATCATTTCCGATTCCTGGATGCCCTCGGGGCGCACCTCAGCCAGGTGCGTGATGCCCGAAAGGCTCTTTCGGCGGCCATGCGCGTCACCCGCGAGCATTTCCAGGCGGAGGCCGCCGTCATCGCCACCATGAAACCGGGTCAACCGGAATCCGACCCGGTCATCCAGTGGCCACGGGCCGGGAACTGGGACTATCGGTTCATCGATCAGTTCATCCGGACCCGTCAGGCCAATATCCCCGCCGACACGATCCTGGCGCCCATCAAGCGTTACGGCCGGCCGTGGGGGGCCATCGCGCTGCGTCGAACGAGTCGGCCGTTCGAGCCCGGCACCTGGCGCTGGTTGCACCGTGCCTCGGCTCTGGCATCCGAGGCACTGGCTTCCATCGATCGGGAGCGGATGATCGATGTTCGTGATCGCCTTGACAAGAAAATCATGGAGCAGCTCCGACCGAAGGATCTCTTCTACCAGATCCTGGACGGCCTTCGCTCGCTCACCGGCTACGATCATTCCTCCACCCTGCTGTTCCGCGAAGGGGATGATGCCGCCTTCACCATTGTGGCCGAGCAGATTGCCTGGACGAAGGGGAAGAGTCGGCGGATCGGCCAGAAGTTGAATTCGACCGACGACGTCGAGCGGATCGTTCAGCGTGGCGAGGTACTCGGATTCGAGCGCATCGACGACACCTGGCGCGAACGACGCTGGCTGCCGTTGCATCAATTGGCCGAGCTCCTCGATTACAATCGCGAGCCCGGCCTGGAACGCGAATCCGCCATGCTGGTGGCGCCCATCGCCTCAAAGGGTGGCGTCTTCGGGCTCCTCAAGATCGCCAGCCGCCACGCCGGAAGTTTCGGCCGGTACGAAGCGGACCTGGTCGAGCGGTTTCGCTCCCAGGCCACCATCGCCATCCTGAACTCGCAGCGAACCGAGTTCCTGCACACGCGCCTGGTCGAGGCCGAAAAGAAACATGCGATGGCCGACCTGGCCCGTGGTGTGGCCCACGACGTCAACAACGCGCTCGGATCCGTCGTGCCGATCGTGCAGGCCATGCGCGAAGAAGCCTCCAACGGCCAGATCGAGCCGGAGGTCTTTGTCACCGACCTGAAACAGATTGAGACATCGCTCCTGACCTGCCGGCGCATCTTCGGCGGGATGCTCTCCTTCGCGCGGAGCGGCCACCGAACGACCGGCGTGGCCGATCTCCATGCGGCCGTGGCCGCCACGCTGACCATCATGCGCGATGGCCTGGAGCGACGGGGCATCGTCCTGAACCTGGACATTCCGACCAGCCTGCCCCTCCTGGCCGGCGGGCAGAGCGATGTCGAACAGGTCCTGCTGAATCTGATCACCAACGCCCGCGATGCCATGCCGAGCGGCGGTCGACTCCGCATCGGGGCCACACGCTCCGACGGGCTGGTTGAAGTCGTGGTGACCGATACCGGTGAGGGCATTCCACAGGAATTGCTGAGCCGCGTGCAGGAGCCTTTCTTCACCACCCGGAGCGCCGGGAACGGCCTCGGGCTCTCGATCGTCCGCTCGATCCTCTGGGAAATGAACGGCCGGATGGAGCTGGAATCCGAACCGGGACAGGGAACGTCCGTCAAACTTCTGATCCCCGCCGCCCCCACGGAGGCCGCCCGATGAAACCATCACGCCTGCTCATCGTTGACGACGAACCCGGCATGCTCCGCGCCGTGGAACGTGTCCTCGGTCGCCGCCACCAGGTGGTCAGCTACGAATTACCGCTCGACGCGCTGGCTCACGCACGTGAGTACAACCCGGACCTGGCAATCCTCGATGTCCGCATGCCGCAAATGGACGGTTTCGAGTTGATGGCCCGCCTGCGTGAACTCGTCCCGGGCATCGACATCATCCTGATGACCGGCAGCGCCAGCGAACCCGATCAGAAATTGATCCGCGCCGTTCGCGAAAACGCGTTCTATTTCATCCAGAAACCATTCGATAGCGAGGTTCTGCGCACGCTGGTTGAGAGATGCCTCGAACTTCGACACCTGGCCGAGGACAACCGTCGCCACGTCCGTCGCCTCGAAGGGGAACTCTCGCAAGCCACCGCGTTCCAGCGCAGCCTCCTGCCAAGGGAAGAGGCTGTCATCAACGGCTTCCGCCTGGCCGGCCGCTACCAGCCCACCAGCGAACTCGGCGGCGATTTCTTCGACTTCGCCCGTGTGGGCACGACCGGCGCCGCCCTCGTCATCGCCGACGTCTCCGGCCACGGCGTCTCCGCCGCCATGCTGACCGGCATCGTCAAAGCCGGCTTCCGCGCCGCGCAGGTCGAGGACTTCGACCCCGTGGCCGTCGTTGAACAGGTCCACGCCTCGCTCAAAAGCTTCGGTGCGGATCAGTTCGTCACGATGATCGCCGCGCGATTGTCGGCGGAGAAGGGCCTCGAGTACGTCAATGCGGGGCATCCGACGGGACTGCTGACCCTGCCCGGGGGCTCGATCGAACGGCTCGAGACAACGGGTCCGATCGTCTCGCAGATATTCCCGGCCGGTTCCTGGTCCGCGGAAACAAGGTCCTTCACCGAGGGCGCCCACCTGCTCCTCTACACCGACGGCATCTCCGAGGCGCGATCACCGACGGACGAGCTGTTCGGCGAAGAGCGCGTGGCGGCAGCCGCGCGCCGGTTGGATGGCGGCGGGAATCTGCTGGATCACCTGTTGACCGAGGTTCGCGAATGGTCAGGTGGGCGACCGATCGCGGATGACTTGACGCTGGTCCTGGCGATGCGGCCGAATTGAAACGCCTGGTTTCGCATCCTTTGCAGGATCAACTGGACCTACGGCCGTATCAACGTCTTGACGACGCTCCAGGTTGTGTTTTCCACGCCAACCGGCGCGGAGCAGTTGATGAGGCAGGGGTTGCAGCCGCCAGTGCCGGAGTTGTTGAAGGTGGCGGTGCCGAGGTCGCTGATGCCGAGGGCGGGAGGTTCGGTGGCGTTGCAGCGGACGACGGCGGCTTTGTTGTCGACGGGGCGGCGCGTCACCGACATCTGGTCGGTGGAGTAGGCCCCGACGTAGAAGTAGCCCGCTACGCCGGAATCGCCTGATTGACAGCGGCTGCTGGCATCCCAGGTGATCAGGTTGCCGCCGCCGGGGCGGGGCCAGGCGTTCGGTCCGGTGGTCACGAATTCGAGCGTGGCGCACAGCGACCAGCCGAAGACATCGATGCCGATGCCGTCCGAAATGTTGGCGGGCTGGTTCCCCTGGTAGCTGATGCCGCACTGAAGGCCGGCCAGATCGGTCAGCGAGCCACGCGCGGCCAGCAGGTAGACGAAGTAGAACGGGCCACTGACCGAAGTGACCAGGGTGCCGGCGGTGGTGGCCGTCTGGCAATTGCTGAGGAATCCGGCCGTCGTGCAGGGAGACTTTGTCGTGGTGGCTCGGACATGGAGAAGCAGCTTTGGCTTGTTGTCGAACGTGGTGGCCGAAGCAACCGGCGCGAAGAAGGCCAGCGCAAGCAGGGCCGACAGGGCGATCGGAGTGTGGCGGATCATGGGGACCTCCCGGTGTGGTAGCCCGATCGAAGGGTGAAGCGGGAGGATATCAGATGCCCGGCGGAACGGATCCTAATTCCCGGGCCAACCAGCCGGCGGCGGCGGTCAGCATGTCGACAGTCATTTCGTGGCCGCCGCTAAATGTCTGCAAGTCAACGGGAAAGCCGCGGGATGTCAGTTCTCCCCGCATCAGCTCCGTTCGCTCCAGCGGCACCGAGGAATCGTCCGTGCCGTGAATCAGGAGGTACGGAATGCGGCGCGCGTCGGCCAGCCGGTCCTCGACGAATTCCGGCTTCAGTCGACCCCCACCCACGGCCACCATCGCGCGGAAACGATGGGTGTTGCGCAGGGTGATGAAGTAGCCGGTGTAGGCACCTTGCGAGAAACCGAACAGCGCGATGCGGCTGGAATCGATTGGGTGATGGGCGTGGAGGTGATCCAGAATGCCGATCATATGTTCCTCGGCGCGGCCCAGCGTCGAGCGGAACGGTTCGTCGGTGCCGTCATACAGGTACCAGGCGTGGCCGATCCGGATTTTTCCGAGCTTCCGTTGCTCGAACGACCAGGGTCCCTGCGGGAAAAGAAAAGCCGCGCCATCGAACCGGAGGAGACGGCAAAGACGCGCGAAGTAATCGACGCCCTGCCCCCAGCCGTGAAGGCACACCACCAGCGGCCAGCCGGAAGCGGGCGCCGGTTCGTCCGGTACGATCAGCCGCCAGGGCGCTTCGACGACGAACGGGGTTCTGCCTTGGATCTCCGGCATCAACCCTGTTCTTCCTCGTACTTGGCGCGGAGCGCGGCGATGGCGTTCGGGTCGGCGAGCGTGGTCGTATCGCCCAGCGCCTTTCCTTCGGCGATGTCGCGCAGCAGGCGGCGCATGATCTTTCCCGAACGTGTTTTCGGCAGGTCGGCGCTGAACAGGATATCGTCGGGTCGGGCGATGGCGCCGATTTTCCTGACGACATGATCCTTGAGATCATCGCGCAGCGAATCGGTGGCCTCGCGCCCTTCCTTCAGGGTGACGAATGCGGCAATGGCCGTCCCCTTCAGTTCGTGCGATTTTCCCACAACCGCCGCCTCGGCCACGGCCGGGTGGTCGACCAGGGCCGACTCCACTTCCATCGTGCCGATCCGGTGGCCGGCCACGTTCATGACATCGTCGACGCGGCCAAGCACCCAGAAATAACCGTCGTCATCGCGCTTGGCACCGTCGCCCGGGAAGTAAAGGTTGGGCCACTTGGACCAGTAGGTTTGTACGAATCGTTCGTTATCGCCCCAGATGCCCCGGGTCATGGCCGGCCAGGGGCGGGTCAGCGCCAGGTAGCCGCCGCCAACGGGGATCCCTTCGCCCGCCTCGTTCAGGATGTCGGCGCGGATTCCGGGAAATGGGCGCGCGCACGATCCGGGCTTGGTGCTGGTGATGCCGGGCAGCGGCGTAATCATGATCTGTCCCGTCTCGGTCTGCCACCACGTGTCGACGATCGGGCAACGCTCGCCACCGATGAACTTGTGATACCAGATCCAGGCTTCCGGGTTAATCGGTTCGCCCACCGAGCCGAGCAGCCGCAACGACCCGAGATTGTGTTTCAGGGGCCACTCGGTGCCCCACTTCATGAAAGCGCGGATGGCGGTCGGCGCCGTGTAGAAGATTGTGACGCCGAATTTCTCGATCAGGGACCAGAAGCGATCGCGTGCGGGCCAATCAGGGGCGCCTTCGTAGATGACCTGCGTGGCGCCGTTCGCCAGCGGCCCGTACACCACGTACGAATGGCCCGTAATCCAGCCGATGTCGGCCGTGCACCAGAAGACATCGTTCTCCTGCAAATCGAACACCCACTTCGTCGTGGCATAGGTCCCGGTAAGATAGCCGCCGGTGGTGTGAAGGATCCCCTTCGGCTTGCCGGTTGTGCCGGAGGTGTACAGGATGAAAAGCGGATCCTCGGCGTCCATCGGCTCCGGGAGGCAGATGGGCGAGGCATCCTGCATCAGGCGGTGATACCAGTGATCACGCCCCTCCTGAAAATGCATCGGAAACTCGCCCCTTTTCACGACCACCACGTTTTCGATGGTCGGCGTTCCCTCGAGCGCCTCGTCCGCCATCGTCTTGAGCGGTACCAACCCGCCGCGCCGATGGCCGCCGTCGGCGGTGATCAGGAGCTTGGCGCCGGCATCATTGATTCGATCGCGCAGCGATTCCGCCGAGAAGCCGCCGAAGACGACCGAATGCACGGCTCCGATCCGGGCGCAGGCCAGCATCGAAATGACCGCCTCCGGAATCATCGGCAGGTAGATCGCCACCCGATCCCCCTTGCCGACCCCCAGTCCTTTCATGCAGTTGGCGAACTGGCAGACCTCACGGTGAAGATCCCAGTAGGTCAGCGTTCGCTGATCGCCCGACTCGCCTTCCCATATCAGGGCCGCCTTGTTCCGGCGCGGGCCATTCAAGTGCCGATCGAGGCAATTGACGCTGGCGTTTAGCTTTCCTCCGACGAACCACTTCGCGAACGGCGCCTTCCACTCCAGCACCGCATCCCATGGCTTGATCCATTCAAGTTCGGAGGCAAAACGCGCCCAGAAACCCTCGAAATCCTTTTCGGCCTCGTCGTATACCGAGTCGTCGCCAACCCAGGCCTGGTGGGCGAACTCCTCCGGAGGCGGAAAGAGGCGATGTTCAAAGAGGAGGGCGTCGATGGTCTTGTCGGCGGGATGAATTGGATTGGGCGACATGAAACATCCTCCACGGAGGCCATCAGGATCGAATCGTTTGAATTGCCGAATTCTAGCAGGCAGGACGCGGGGACGGGCAATTGAGGAACGCCTCCCCGGTGGTTTGTCCTTGACGACTCGGCAATGTGTGGCGGCAGACTGGAGTCGTGCGGACTCAAACCCGCTCACGTTCCCCGAGTCACGTCCGTGGTGGTCAGCATGTCATTGTCCCGACTGGTCGCGGATACGGATATCGCGGTGGGGGAACCGGAGCACTCGGTGCGCCGGCTCCTGGCCACGCCGCTCCGGGTGCTGCTGACCGGCGAAACCGGTACCGGTAAAAACCACTTGGCGGAGCTGTTCCGGGCCGATGCCGGGGCCCGTGGAAAGTCCTTCGTCGAGGTAAATTCCGCCAACCTGCCGGATGATCTGTTCGAGGGAGAGATGTTCGGCGCGCGGCGCGGGGCCTTTACCGGCGCCCTGAACGACCGGGCCGGCCTCCTGGAGCGAGCCAGTGGTGGCACGCTGTTTCTGAACGAGGTGGGCGAACTGTCCATGGTGGCGCAGGCCAAACTCCTCATGGTGCTGGACGGTGGCCTGTATCGACGCCTTGGTGAAACGATCGATCGCCAATTCCATGGCCGGGTGATTTCGGCCACCAACAGGAATCTGGGCGACGACGTGCGCGAGCATCGATTCCGCGCGGATCTTCACTACCGGTTGGCACAGGTCACTCTGGTCGTGCCGGCCCTGCGGGACCGTCCTCACCGCATCGCGCACCTGGCCCATCAGTTTCTGGCGGCCTCGGCCGCCGTACGGGGCATCGAGCTTCGGTTCGAGCACCGGGCCATGGCCCGTCTTGTCGGGCACCCATGGCCCGGCAACATCCGCCAGCTTCGGAGCGTGGTGGAAACCGTGGCCTGGCTGGCGCCGGTACACGGGCGAATCACCCTGGAGGCCGTGATCGAGCAACTGGACGGGACATCGTTGCCGACCGCGGCCTCGCAGGGGTCTGAACCGACTTCATCGCTTCGCGACAAGGTGGATGATCTGGAAAGGCGTGAGATTGTGAGGGCCCTGGTGTCCGCTGCCGGCAACAAGACGCGCGCCGCGGCGAACCTGGGACTTTCGGCGCCGGGCCTTCGCCTCAAGATCCGACGACTGGGCCTGGAGTAGTCAGCGCCAGTCGTGGCCCGCCCGACGTCGCCCGGTTTACGCCTGGGGAAACGGATCCGGGAAATTCGGCCGTGTCGGCGACCAGCGATCGGGCCGGAAGGAGCCGGTCGGGCCGGCGTCCGTGATCAACTCCTTCGTGTTGTCGATCAGCGCGTCGATGAAATCGATGAGCAGCATGAAGATCTTCTTGAACTTCTTCCACCAACCGCCGAAAAGATTCGGCTGGACGGAGTCGGATGGGGGCGCCTTCCGAGCGGAAGCCATCGCCGGCGTTTCAGCGGTCGTACCGGCGTTCTGGGCAACGGCTGGAGCCCGTCGGGCACCTGCCGCGGGCGGGTGGATGGTGGCCGCTCCGAGCACAACCAGGGTGAGGGTGGCTGTCAGGATCGTGGCCTGGAACATCTGGAACCGAGACATGATCTGGTACTCCCGGGGGATTGGTTGAGGGGGAGCGCCTCGTCGCGACGAGACAAGGCCTGTCAATTGCATGGGTCATGCCAATTTTCGGTGGATGTGTAAGTCGTTGATTTTCCGGGGGCAATCGAAAAGAAAGGAGTGATTCGATTCGGGAGCGTGATAAGTTGCTTACTGGTTCGGGGTGTTCTTCGGCTAAGTGCCGACGATGTCTTACGTGCGCCGCCGGAAAGTTCCTTTCCGGCGGTATTTGGAGATGGGTATCATGGAGCTCCTTTACACGATCATCATCGGCCTGGTAATCGGCGCCGTTGCCAAACTGGTCATGCCGGGGAAGGACCCGGGCAACTGGATTGTCACCATCCTGCTCGGCATCGCCGGATCGTTCGTCGGGACGATCATCGGCAAGGCGCCCAACTTCTACGAGGAGGGTGAGGCGGCCGGTTTCCTGATGTCGGTAATCGGCGCCGTCATCCTGCTGGCGCTGTACCGTTTGATGTTCAACCGTTCCCCCAAGAGCGTGGCCTGAATACCCGTAACATCGAGCGACTGGTTCAACTACTCGACAGCGCGTTTCGGATCCCCGGCACTCGCTGGCGCTTCGGACTCGATGCCGTCATCGGCCTCGTGCCGGGGCTGGGTGATTTCGTCACCGCGGGGGTCTCGCTGCTGCTCCTGGTCGCAGCAAGTCGGCAGCGCGTGCCGGGCACCATCATCGGCCGCATGCTCCTCAATATCCTTCTCGACCTGGCCATCGGCGCCGTTCCATTCTTCGGCGACATCGGAGACGCCGTTTTCAAGTCGAATCAGCGCAATCTCGAACTCTTGAAGCGGCACGCCCACGGCATCGAACCACCCCGCACCATCGACCGGATCGTGGTCCTTTCGGCGGCCCTCTTCGTGATCGTGATCGCCGGCCTTGGAATCTGGCTTAGCTGGCAGATCCTGCGCTGGGTCTTGGACCGCCCTTTTTAGTATCAGTCCAATATGATCAATTAATACACAAATATGGAATAAATTGGATCAATATTAGACTAATTGGACCACAAATTATGCGAATTGGATCTTCCTCCAGGCTATCCAAACGATATCATTGGGTTCGTCAACTCAAGCGCCGGAGGTTCTTCCGTCATGAGAATCCTGATAGATCGTGACTCCCGAGATCCATTGTACGAGCAGGTCAAGGGTGCCCTGGAGAGGTTGATTGTCGAAGGCGTCCTGAACCCCGGGGACGAACTTCCCGCCAGTCGCGTCCTGGCTACTGACCTGAGTTTGAACCGCGGCACCATCACGACCGCCTATGACGAACTGGTGGCCGACGGCCTCCTGTACCGGCATGTGGGTCGGGGTACCTTCGTGGCCAACCGAGACCAGCTGAACAGCGTCCTTGGTGCGAGCCAGCGCTCGCCGCGTCCGGCGGCCGGCGCCATCCGCTGGCAGGAGCTGTATGCCCAGGATCCGCTGAAGGACATGGATCCACTGACGCCGCAAATCACACGGTGGGCACAGCGCGAGGGGATGATCTCGTTTGCGGGGGGCGTTCCCGACTCCTCGCTCTTTCCAACCGACGAGTTTCGGCTGGCGCTCAATCGGGCGCTGAAGGAAGAGGGCTCCAGGCTCCTGATGTACGGCACCACCGCGGGTCATCGTCCGTTCATTGAATTTCTGCGCCACTACCTGGTGGAGCGGGGCGTGGGGGCCACGCCGGATGAAATCCTGATCGTGAACGGCAGCCAGCAGGGAATCGACCTCATCTCGCGCACACTGGTGGCGCCGGGCGATTCCATCCTGGTCGAGGACCCGACCTACTACGGGGCGCTGAATCTCTTCCGCACGCTCCGGGCGCGCATCATCCCCGTTCCGGTGGACGACCATGGCCTCAATGTGGACGCCCTCGAGCGCATCCTGGCGCATGAGCGTCCGAAGTTCCTGTACACGATGCCGACGTTTCAGAACCCGACCGGCGTCAGCATGACGCTGGAACGCCGCCGCCGACTGGTTCAGCTCTGCGCCGACCGCAATGTGCCGGTCCTCGAGGACGATTTCGACGGCGACCTGCTGTACGACGGCGATAACCTCCCGCCGCTCAAGGGGCTGCCCGAGGGGCGCGACGTCATCTATACCGGTACCTTTTCCAAGATGCTCTTCCCGGGGATTCGGCTCGGCTGGGTCGTGGCCCCGGCCCAGGTCATCGAACGGCTGGCTGCCGCCAAGCAGGCCGCTGATCTCTCCACGTCACTACTTTTCCAGGCGGCGATGGTCCGCTTTGCCCAGGGGAAGCGGCTGCAGCGCCATGCCGCCCTCGTCTGCGCCGAGTACCGCAAGCGTCGCGACACACTGTTGAAAGCCCTCCAGAAGGAAATGCCCGAGGGGGTTCACTGGACGAAGCCGGCGGGAGGATTCTCGCTGGTGGTCAAGCTGCCCGCACAGATGGACTCGGCGGAGCTGCTCACCCATGCCGCCGAGCTCGGCGTTCTTTATACGCCCGGAAGGGTTTTCTCGCTGTCGGGAGAGAAAGGGTTGCTCCGCCTTTCCTTCGGCAATTCAAAGGTTGATCAGATCCAGGAAGGCGTCCGACGCCTGGCCAAAGCGGTGCGGGATGACATCCTGCGTGCGCAGAAGGCTTCCGGACGCCGCCTGGCTGTGGCCGGTGCTCCACCGGTTTGAGGAGGATGACATGAAGGAATACACACTCAGACTCAAGACTGGCCTGGCCGAGATGCTCAAGGGTGGCGTCATCATGGATGTCACCAACGCCGAGCAGGCCCGTATCGCCGAAGAGGCCGGAGCCGTCAGCGTCATGGCGCTCGAGCGTGTCCCTGCCGACATCCGCAAGGAAGGCGGTGTGGCACGCATGTCAAACGTCAAAGTCATCAAGGAGATCATGGCCACCGTGTCGATTCCGGTCATGGCCAAGGTCCGCATCGGCCATTTCGTTGAGGCCCAGGTGCTGGAATCGCTCGGTGTCGACTACATCGACGAGAGCGAGGTCCTGACGCCGGCCGATGATCGCTTCCATATCGACAAGTTCGGTTTCAAGACGCCGTTCGTCTGCGGCTGCCGCAACCTGGGCGAGGCGCTGCGCCGCATCGGCGAGGGCGCGGCCATGATCCGCACCAAGGGTGAAGCCGGTTCAGGAAACATCGTGGAAGCCGTGCGGCACATGCGTGAGGTGCAGGCCCACATGCGCAAACTGCATGGCATGCGAAGCGATGAATTGATGGCCGAGGCCAAGGAACTGGGTGCCCCGTACGAACTCGTGCGGTGGGTGGCCGAAAACGGCAAGCTTCCCGTTCCGAACTTCGCCGCCGGCGGCGTGGCCACACCGGCCGACGCCGCCCTCATGATGCAGCTCGGTGCCGAGGCGGTCTTCGTCGGCAGCGGCATCTTCAAATCGAATGATCCGGCGCTGCGTGCCCGGGCCATCGTTCTGGCCACGACTCACTACCAGGATGCGGCCAAGATCGCCCAGGTTTCCGAAGAGCTGGGCGATGCCATGCCCGGTCTCGACATCTCGAAGCTGCCGGAAAGTGAGCTGCTCCAGACCCGGGGCTGGTAATCGTCGTCATGGCGTCGTCGTGCATTGGCGTCCTGGCGGTCCAGGGGGATTACCAGGCTCACCTGGTCAGCCTCCAGCGCCTCGGCATTGACGGCCGGGAGGTCCGGACACCGGCTGAACTGGACGGACTGGACGGACTGATTCTGCCCGGCGGCGAGAGTGGCGCTCACATCCGCATCCTCAAGGAAAACGGACTGTGGGAAGCGCTCCGCGATTTTCACGGGCGGGGCGGCGCGCTCTGGGGTACCTGCGCGGGTCTCATTCTGCTGGCCCGCCAGGTGATCGGACCCGTGCAGGAGTCGCTCGGCCTCATCGACATTGACGTCGTCCGAAACGGCTGGGGACGCCAGCTTGATTCATTCGAGACAGAGGTGCCATCGGCGGCGTGGGGGGCGGAGGCGGATACCGGGAAGTCCCCCGAGTCGCCGGGCTTGACGCCAGGCGAAGTGCTGCGCCTCGTCTTCATCCGGGCGCCCCGCATTTCACGAGTCGGTCCCGATGTTTCCGTCCCGCTCCGCTACGATGGCGAGGCGATCGCCGCCCGGCAGGGGCGCGTCCTGGTCATGACCTTCCACCCGGAAATGACCTCCGAGCCGACGATCCACCGCTGGTTTCTGGATCATGTCGTGGATGCCGTACCGGTGCCGGTCAGTTCCGGCCCGAGGCGGAATTCAGCAACGCAATAGCATCAGCCGGGGAATGGACGGGGATGGTGGCCCGAAGATAGTCCCGGCCGTTCCGGGTGACGATTCCGTCCGCGCCGGCCAGCCGGGCGGACTCGTGTGTCAC
This sequence comes from Candidatus Eiseniibacteriota bacterium, assembly GCA_034440375.1. Lineage (GTDB taxonomy): Bacteria > Eisenbacteria > RBG-16-71-46 > JABDJR01 > JAWXBZ01 > JAWXBZ01. Next base: position 9,545 of record JAWXBZ010000101.1, on the reverse strand, counting down.
GGCATCCTCAAAGTCCCGAAAGCCAAGTGTCAGGGCATCTTCGAGAACTGGTCGGCCCACCGGCGCCACCTCAAGGAGCGAGAGCAGCATCCGGACATGTTGCCTTGCTTTCGTGGCGCCGACCGCCTTTTGCGCCAGGTAGTGGATGTTCGTGACAGCCGTGGCGCACAGGCAACCGGCGATTTCGCTTCGTTCCACGCGGGACAGCAGTTCCGCGGCGGGCAGCGCGTGTGGCCGACGATCGAGCAGCAGGTCGAGAATCACGTCGGCATCGAAGAGAAATTTCACCGGTACTTCTTTTCCAGGTGCTTTCGATAATCAAGGCGATCAAGCTTTGCGCCTCGAAGCGCACCTCGCAGGGCCCGCACCTTCGGTGACATTGCGTCGCCCGGCTCGCCTCCCTCCAAAGCGTTGAAATAGTCGCTGACCAGCTGGGAAACCGATTTACCCCGCAGTCGGGCCAATGACTTGGCCCGTTGAATGAGGGATTCGGAAAGGCGAAGAGTCAGCTTGGTATTCATGGCGATTCCTCCACTTCTGACGTACAAACACAATGAAATTGTACGTCATCCGCCTGGTGCCGGCAACACGTCCCTCGTGACCCGTTGACCTACCGTGCTGCCGGCAGCTGGCCGAATCCGGCGCGGCGGAGCATTTCGTCGGCGTAGCGTTCGGCCACGCCGCCGGGGTGGCGATCGATGACGGCCTCGATCCACCGGCGGCCGGCGGCTTCGGGCAGGCGTTCCAGAAGATCGTGGATGGCCGGGCGGCACCAGCCGCTGGTGGGATGCCGGGCGATCAGCGTGTCGACGATGGCCTGCGCCTCGAGCGGTGCTCCCTGCATCCGGTCCCAGGCCACCGTGTAGAGAGCCTCGTCGCAGTCGAACCATTCCTTGCCGTTCCCGGCACACGCGGACCAGAGCTTGACCTGGATGTTGTCCCGGGCCCGGGTGCCGAGGAGCGGGCCCGAGTCGCGAAGGATCGAGGGCCGCGCGTCAGCAGTGGTGGCCACGCGACTCACCTCGATCGGCGGCGACATCTCCCCGCGTACGCGACACCACGCGCGGATGGTTCCCGGCTCCGTCAGCACGCCGAAGCTGCTTTCGAGCGAGATGACCTCGTACAGCGTCTCGCCCGGACCGAGCCGGAGTACGGGGGCTTTCTCCAGTTCCTCCCGGCCCTGCCACTCGTGCTTCGGACGCCCCTGCCCATCCTCGAATCGCCAGTCTGCAACCAGGTGGCGCGCCCGATTCGGCACGTCAAGGCCGCCGGCGCCGTTGTTCTTGATGCGAACTTCAATCCAGGCGGTCTGGTGCGCCACCACGGTGTCGTTCAATGCCGTCAGCGTGACGGCAATCGGGCTTGTCGGAATCGGCGGCGTATCGGCGTGTCGGGCGGAGGTCAGCACGGTCGAACCCCCGCCTCTCCTGCCGGCGGCCGTCATCGCTTCGGAGCCCGCGCATCCGGTGAGGGCCAACAGGAAGAGGCCGGCCGGCAGCAAGAGGGATCGGGTCATCCGCCCTTGACCCCGACCTGGTCGAGCAATGCCCCGGCAAAGTCCTCCAACCGTGGAAGTCGCTCCGCAAGCCCGGCGGCATCGGGGCCCCAGACCAGCGTCGGGACCGGATTCAACGTATGCGTCTTCCGGCTCATGTCGTCCAGGTTTCCATGGTCGCTCGTCACAACGATTGTCTGCTCCGTGAGGTTGGCGGCCTTGACGGCGGCTACCAGGAATCGATCAAGAGGTTCGACGACCGATCGGGCCCTGGCCAGATCGCCAGTATGCCCGACCCTGTCGGTCAGGAAGTACTCGTAAATGGCCAGGTCGTGCTGACCCGCCGCCTCGGCGAGGACTTCGCCCGCCTCTTCCGGCGACCACCCTGGCAAGCCAAAACCCTTCTCGATCGGTTCCTGATTCGTAAAATCGTGGTACAGAGCCCGTCGGCCGTGCACGTCGTCCAACGTCATGAATGGCAGGCCGGCCGCACGGTTGTTCCAGCTGGAAGCGCTCATCGGCCGATCCCAGATGGCCTCGCCCAGTTCGAAAAACAGGGGGCGGTAGGCGTTCAGGAAGGCCGCCCGAAGATTCATGGCCCTGGCGCGCTTCAGAATTGAATGTTCGACCAGGATTCGGCGGAGGGTCGGCCCGGGATAGCCGTAAAGATGGTGCCCCAGCTGCTCCGCCGCGTTGATGCCGGTGAACAGTGTCGTCTGGCCGGTGGCGCTCTGTGGCAGGCCGGGCATGCCAAGCGAGGCGTCGGTGGAACGGGCGATTCCCCCGGCCGGCAACGGGACTTCGCGCCGCAATTCCGGGAGCGTGTCCGGCCGTCCACCCCCGACCGGCGGTTCCCACCCTGGCGGAAGCGTGTTGCCGAGCACGTCAAGCCCGGCCATCGGGTTTACCGACGGATCTGGCCGACCGATCCCGATGCCATCAATGAAGACCAGCAGGACGCGGCTCATCAATGACTCCTGATCGGTGTGTACAATGCGCGCGTCATCGTCGGTGGGTTCGCAACTCCAGACGGGGATCGATCAATCTCACAGGGGATGAGGAGGAAACGGGATGAAGCGGCGCCCTGTCAACCATGATCGACTTGGCCACGCACCCCGCCCGGAGGCCGGCAGCCGGCATGGCCTGCGGCGCGACCCCCCGGGTACTCCCCTCGGTAAGGGGCCCACGCCGCCTGCCTGGGCCAGGGAACCGATCATTTATTGCGCCTATCCGCGTGCCTTCGGTGCCCGGGGAACGCTCGCCGACGTCACCGAACGAGTGGGGGAAATCACCACCCTCGGGGCCGACATCCTCTGGCTGCTGCCGGTTCATCCGATCGGGGAGTCGGGTCGCAAGGGGCGGCTTGGATCGCCTTACGCCATCCGCGACTACCTGGCAGTCAATCCCGAATATGGTGAGGAAGAGGACCTTGGCCATCTTGTCGAGGCCGCCCACGCCGCGGGGCTTCGGGTCATCCTTGATTGCGTGCTGAACCACGGAGCGCCTGACCATCGAATGGCGGTGGATCACCCCGATTGGCTCGCCCGGGACCGCCGTGGCCTGCCGACGCGACGGGTTCGCGATTGGTCCGATGTCGTGGACTGGAATTTTTCCGCGCCGGGCCTCGCCGATCACCTGATCGAGGTGGTTAAGCACTGGGTTCGTCGGTATGACATCGACGGCTACCGCTGTGACGTGGCCGGAATGGTTCCCGGCTGGTTCTGGCAGGAGGCGTCCGCCCGGCTCGGCTCGATCAAGTCCGACCATTTCCTTCTGGCCGAATGGGATGACCCGGCCATTCATCGCGTCGGGTTTCATGCCAGCTACGACTGGGAGTTGTACCGGGCGATGCGCCAGGTCACGCGCGGTGTGCGGGCCGCGGCCGACCTGGGGATCCTTGTGGCCCGCCGGTTCAGCCACTTCCCGGAAGGATCGCTCCCCATGCGCTTCGTGGAGAATCACGACGAGCCACGGGCCTGCCATCGAATGGGTACCGCGGCTCGCGGCGCCGCGCTTTTCGCCGCGCTCGCCGGGGGGGCCTTCCTGGTCTACAACGGGCAGGAGGTCGGTGCCCGTCACCGACCGAGCCTGTTCGAAAGGGAACCGATTGCGTGGGAGGTGCCGGGAGCGACCGGGTATCGCGAGTGGCTTCGGAATCTGTTGGACTACCGCCGCCACATCGCCGGATTCGAAGCGCCGGAGGCAATCGTCACGATCGATTCAAACGAACTGGCGGCCTTTCGTCGACAGGGTCCGGCGGGCGAGCTGCTGGTTGTCTTCAACACCGGGTCGTCTCCGATCGATTGGCCCGCCGAGGTTGATTGTCCGAGTGGCGAAGTGCTTCTGGCCGGTCCCGAAAGAGGTGCTCCTGGCTCTTGGCGCCCAGGGGAACGAATCCCGTCCCGCAGTGCGATCGCCATCCTATCATGTTAATTTATAGCGAGTTAGAGTTCTTGCACTGAAACAGTTTACAGGCCTCTCGCGCTGGTCTGCCGTGGATAACGGTTGTTAGGCATATTTAACATTGACCTCTGCGAGGTCAGAGGTTAGTCTGCCGATCCGAAAGTTAGATATAGCTAACATCCGGCAGGCCTATCTACATTCTGGGAGAGGATTCTCATGGTTCGCGCAGCGACACTTGCCTTGATTCTGGGTTTCACACCGACACTCCTCGCGGCACAGGAAACAACCGAGGCGCCTCGGCCCGGGAATTCAGGTGGCATCTACGACAAGCCATTCCTCTTTCGCAGCGGCGATAACTTCTGGGTTGGTGGCTACATCGACATCGAACTGAATGCCAACGAGACAAGCAGCACGTTCACGGCGCATCGCTTCGTGCCATTCCTGTACGGCCAGATTTCCGACCGCGTCTCGGTGGCCAGCGAGATCGAGTTCGAATACGGCGGCACCGTTGCCGGCGATGAGGAGACCGATGGGGAGATCAAGGTTGAATTCGCCCAGATCGATTTTCGGATGGCCGAGTGGATCCAGTTCCGCGGCGGCGTTCTCCTGTCGCCGCTCGGTCGGTTCAACCTGACCCACGATTCACCGGTCAACGATCTGACCGAGCGGCCGCTGGTCGATCAGCAGATCATCCCTACGACACTGTCCGAGGCGGGGATGGGCTTTTTCGGTTCGATCGAGCCGGGTGAATCGTCGATACTCAGCTGGGAGGCTTACCTGGTCAACGGGTTTGATGAGGGGATTCTCGCCACTTCCGGTGGGGCACAGACCGGCGAGGTTCGGATCCGGAGCGGTCGCGGCAGCGCGAAGACCGACAATAACAATTCGCGCTCGTTCGTGGGGCGACTCGGCCTGAGCCCAATGCTCGGACTCGATCTCGGCATCTCGACCCATACGGGCCGCTATACGGATCGAACAACATCCTCGGAAAAACTCACCATCACCGCGCTCGACGCGCGCTTCAACCGCGGCCCGCTGGAGATCCTCGGCGAATACGCAGTGGCTTCCACCGGGCTTCCCGACGGCGTCACCCTGAACGGTTCGGACAACGTTGGTCAGAACGGCTTCTACATCCAGACGAACATCCATTTCCTGACCGGCGTGGTTCGCTCGATGCCGAACTCGGTCCTGACCGGCGTCGCGCGATTCGACCAGGTTGATTTTGACACCGACCAGACCGGCGATCGCAATCGGCGCCTGGCGATTGGCCTCAATTTTCGGCCGACCGAGGACACGGCCTTCAAGGTGGATGTCACCCGGGGCTGGCGCGCCGGTCGCGGCATCGACACGGACAGCCTCCCCAACGATTCCGCCCACTTTTCCGTGGCCACCTACTTCTGATGAGGTTCCATCACGCGGCAAGGCTCGCCGGCCTCATGCTTCTGTTGGCGGGAACGGTTCGGGCGTCCGAACCGATTCCGGACATGCCGGTCACGGTTTACCAGGGGACGCATGAGGCCCTGTCGGAGACGTTTCCAACGGCGAACCGTTTCGACACCGAAAACCGCGTGATGACCACGGTGCAGCGTGGCGCGCTGGAAAAATCCCTCGGTGGTCCGGTGGCCGACGACACCGTCACCGTGCATCTGGCCTGGTGCGACACGACTCTCATCGGCTACGGCGTGGTCTCCGAGGAAATCGGCAAGTATCGTCCGATCACCTTTCTTGTCGGAACAACACCGGAGCTCGAGGTGGCGCGGGTCACGGTCCTTGTCTATCGCGAGTCGCATGGTGCGGACATCCGGCGGACCCGCTTTCTCAACCAGTATCGCGGCAAGGATTGGGATGACCCGATCCGGCAGAACCGGGACATCATCAACATTGCCGGCGCCACGCTCTCGGTCCGATCACTCAATTTCGGTGTCCGGAAAGTTCTGGGCATCCTCCGGACATTTTATGGGATCGCGCCATGACCCAGTACCACGCCGAACGAAAGTTCAACCTCTCCGGGGCGCCCCGGCACACGAAGGTGCTGATCACGGTGTTCAACATGGTGATCGTGGTGGCCCTGATCGTCGGCGTGATCAACTACTGGGACAAGACGGGGATGACACCGGCCGGTGTTCGGGCCTGGTACAACGGCAACGAGGGAGAGATGCTCCCCGATGCCGGCGTCATGACATTTGAGAAAACCTTCCGCGAACTTCTCGACGCCGTGCATCCACATCTCTTCGGCCAGGGAGTTCTCCTGTTCATCCTTTCCCACATCGTCGCCCTGACCGCGCTTTCGGAGCGGAGAAAAATCGCCCTGTATCTTTTTTCGTTCGCGGCCATGCTGCTGGACGCGGCCATGCCCTGGTTGATCCGCTATGTATCCCCCGGCCTGGCGCCCCTGTCAATCGTCTCGATCCTGGCGCTCACGTTTGCCTTCCTGCTCCAGGTGATGCTCCCGATCCGGGACATGTGGTTCACGCGGCACCCACCGACGCGAAAATCCGCGCGCGCGACGACCGGCACCCTGGCTCTGGTCCTGGCGGGTATGGCGCTGGCGAATACCGCCCAGGCGGGCCCTGCCACGGAACACCGTCGACTCTGGCTGATCATGGGAACCACCTGCGAGGTCCGGCTGCGCATTGCGGATTCGCATCTCGCCCGACGCGGTTTCGACACGGCCTACCGGGAACTGGCCCTGGTCGATTCCCTGATGAGCCTGTACCGACCATCGAGCGAGCTGGTGCGTCTGAACCAAACGGCGGTCGACTCGATGGTGAGATTGAGTGGACCAACCTGGGATGTCTTCGCGGCCTCGCTCACGATGGCGCGGGAGTCGGATGGTGCGTTCGATATCACGGTCAAGCCACTGATGGACCTCTGGGGATTTTATCGGCGCGCCGGGCATCGCCCGACACCGACCCAGGTGGATTCGGTTCGGTCGCTTGTTGGTTGGCAACGCCTCGTTGTCGATATGGAACGGCGCGGCGTCCGGTATGGCGCGGCCGGCATGGCGCTCGACTTCGGGGGCATCGCCAAGGGGTACGCGCTGGATCGTGCGATGGCGGCAGTCGAGTCCATCGGAATCGAGGACGCGCTCATCGATCTCGGTGGCAACATCATCGCGCGCGGTTCCGCGGAGCCTGGAACCTGTGGCTGGCCGGTGGCCATACGAGATCCGGCTCAGCCGGATTCCATTCGGTCAGTCCTGCGCCTCACGAATGAGGCGGTGGCCTCCTCGGGCGGCTATGAGAAATTCGTCGTGCTCGACGGCATCACCTACGGCCACATCATGGACCCCCGCCGGGGCGAGCCGGTGACCGGCGTCCTCGGCACAACCGTGCTGGCCCCCGGGGCCATGCTTGCCGATGCGCTGTCCACGACGCTCTTCGTGCTTGGGAGCCGGGCCATCGAATGGCTGGCCCGGAACCACCCGGGGGTCGATGCCATGGTCACGATTCCAGACGGAGCCGGTAGCAAAAGTTTTTACAGTGGGGCGTCCCGATTGGCACCACAGATTGATTCGAGCGAGAGAGATTTGATTATTGATTCGGGAGCAAGCCCCCAGCGCGGTCCGTGACAACTTTTACTCTGTTTTTACCAGATCAATGTGGCTCTGCCGGGTTCCGGCCACTATATTCAGGTTCAAGGAACGCGGCGGTTGGGCTGGTAACCCGGACGGTGTTCCCGGCGACAGGGGAAGAGGCACTGCCTCGGTCGCGGTCCGCGAGGGGACGAAGAAGGTTTTCATTCGTCCCCGAGCGGCTTCCATCACGGAAAAGCGATGAAGTGATGGAGAGGCCCCGTCCACCGAAAGGTGGGCGGGGCCTTCAATTTTACGGGCGCTCCCCGCGCCCGTTGTGCGGCGCGGGTCCTGGCACGATAACGAGCCCGTTCAGAGCATCAGCGTCGGCGGGATCAACTCCACCCGGTCGCTGAAAAGAACGGTCTGAAGGGTTGCCACATTGCTCGGTGCCGGACCACGGAGCACCTGCCCCGCGAGATTGAATTCCGAACCGTGCGCGCAGCGGAAGCGCGTTGCTGACTCGACCCAGTTGAAGTTCGGGGGCCGCAGGCAGGCATGGGTGCAGTGAGCCACGACGGCCGCAATCCTGGTTTCGTTTTCGCGCACCAGGTAGACGCTCGACGTGGTGGCGTTGCACGCGGCGCCGATGCTGACCGACGGCCGGTTGATCGTGACGGCCACCCCCTTGTTCACCGTGTTGAGAACCGCCAGGTTGCCGGTGAAGAAGAAGACGGCCCGCGGGGTGATGGCGACTTCGTTGGAGGGCGGTGATGCGCCGGCCAGGTTCCAGTTGATGACTCGTTGGGCAATCACACGGTAAGTCACCGGAACGAAGTCGGCGTTTGGAGCGTCCTCGTGGGAGGTCATTTGGGGGTCGTTGAGGATGACAAGTTGACTGAACGCACCGGTGCCGATACGCCTCTCGATCGCGAAACCGATCACATCGTCACCGCCCGGGTGTAGCCAGCCGATTTGGATTCGGCTGCCACTCGTCGAGACAAGACTCGCGGCCGCGTTCGTCGGCGCCGCCGGGGGCGCGCCGGGAATGACCAGCGACGCCATTGGTGGTGCAATCGAAGCGGTACCGACCGCCGACAGGCGATAGGTAACCGTGACACCGAGCGGAAACGTCGTGTCGTCAAATGACCGGGTGGCGGCCGGCAGGGTGGTGACCGGCGTGAAGCCGGAGCCGGCATCCCGATCGAGCTGGAATCCGAGTCGGCCAGAGGTTCGATCGGTCCAGTTGACGCGCAGTCGTCCCGGCTCCACGGGTGTCAAGACGATCAACTCGGCCACGGCCCCTGTCAGGAAGCGGACCTCGGCCGATGGCGGGGAGTCGCCGATCTCATTGAAGGCGATCACGTGAACCCGGACGATGTCGTCCGCAGCGAGGCCGTCAATCAAGGCGCTCGCGGCTCCCCGCGGGAGAGTCAGAATCGTGGCGACGCCGGCGTCGTCGATCCGCTCCACGCGGTAGCCGTTCTCGTTGATGGCCGCGTCGGTCCAGGTCAGGACGGCCCCATTCGGCATGACCGACTCGACAGTCAGTCCGAGCGGCGCGAGCGGGGCGCCGGCCGCCGGCGTCGTTGCCTCGGCTTCATTGGAGTACTCCGACTCCAGTGTCTCGGCCACGGCGCGAACCCGGTAGATGTACATCACCTGCTCACCGACGGATTCATCCGTGAAGTCGACCTGATCGGAGGTCAGGGTGGCGAGTGGCGCAAACTCCGTGTCGGAGGCCAGGCGGCGCTCAACCTCGTACGATGTTTCATCGGAGGCGTTGTCGGTCCATGACAGGTCGATGCGGGTGGCGGAGTGCGCCACCGCGGTAAGCGTCGTGGGAGCCAGTGGCGGCCGCGGGCCGGTCGTCGTATTGCCACATCCCGGAAGGGCGGCAACTCCCCCCGCCATACCCAGGGTACCCGCAGTCATGCCGGCCCGACGGAGGAATTCCCGGCGGTCAATCGAGGATCGGGTCATGCTGGATCTCCGTGCGTAACGAGGGAGGGCATCCGCGCGGCTCGGGTGAGTCTAGCCCGGATAATTCACGAAGTGTGAAAACAGAAAAGCCTCAATGTGGTAGAAAGGCGTTGCGAGACGTCCAATCAACCATACGGAGGCTTTCTTATG
>JAWXBZ010000100.1:0-20279 GCA_034440375.1 Candidatus Eiseniibacteriota bacterium | reverse complement strand
CCCGCCACACGCGGGCGAAGGGTGAACGGTGGATCGGTGACCGCGGTGGTCGTCGCTCCCACCGCGACCATCGGCTGATCGAAAAGGACATCGACCGACGAGACCTCCTCCACCGCATCCCGGGGAATGGTCAGGACAACCGACAAACCGCCGGGGCCCGGGTCGCGCCTTGCGCATCCGCCGTCGCATCCGGAGAGTGTGAAGAGAACCAGTAGTAACGAGATGAGGCCGGGTGATACTGAATTGCAAATAGAACTCACAGCACAATCAGCGCCGCGCGCGGTGGATTGCTTCCGTCGTGCCATCACGTCTGGCCTCCTGTGAATTGGAGCGAGGATTCTGGCATATCACGGGATGGAGTGCGCATATGCTATGAATTGCCGATGTTACCTGTCGCTCCATCATGATCCGCCCCATCGTTGCCGCAGAAACCCGTTACCTCCGCCAGGCGGTTCTCCGCCCGCAGCAGGCCGCGGTGGAACTCGTGTATCCCGGCGATGACGATCCGCGAACGCGGCACCTGGGGGCGTTCGTCGGTGACCGGCTGGTGGGGATCTCGTCCATCTATGTTGAGCCGATGCCGGCTCTGTCCGGTGATCGTCCAAGTCCGGGCGTCGATCCGGGCACCGGGGACACCGATTGGCGTTTGCGCGGCATGGCCACGCTACCCGAGGTGCGGGGAACCGGACTTGGCGGGGCATTACTGGACGCCTGCCTCGATCACGTCGGGACAAAGGGCGGCACGCGTCTCTGGTGCAACGCACGCACCACGGCGGCGGGATTTTATTTGCGACACCGGTTCGAGATTCATGGGGAGGAGTTTGAGCTGCCGGGAATCGGTCCGCACTATCGAATGAGCCGGGCAATCCCGCAGTCGACGGAAGGCTAGATCGGGCCGGATCATCGGGCCCGCCCGGCTATCGAATCACCCGACCATCGTCGACAACTTTCTTTCCGCCGATGTACACCGCTCGAACATGCGAACGGCCGTAGTGGTACGCCAGATGGTCAAGGCTCGGAACCTCCACAACCTGGAAATCGGCGAAATAGCCGGCATCCAGCCGGCCGACATCGTGCTCCATGCCGATGGCCCGGGCGGCGTTGATCGTGGCCGCCTCGAACGCCTCGGTCGGCGTGATGCCGTACTGAAGGCACGCCAGCGTCATCATCATCGGCATCGACTCGGTCATGTTGCTGCCCGGATTCCCGTCGGTGGCGATGGCCACCGGCAGACCCTGGTCGATCATCTGCCGAACCGGGGCCTGGCTCGGCAGGCGGAGAAAGAAGGATGTCCCGGGCAGCGCCACCGGCACGACACCGGCTGCCAGCAGACGCGGAATATTTTCAACCGGCAGGCAGTGAAGATGATCCGCCGAAGTGACCTGAAGCGCGATCGCCACCTCCGAGCCGCCGGACGCCCCGAACTCGTCGGCGTGAATTTTGAGTTTGAGCCCGGCCGCGGCCGCCGCCTCGAGGATTCGACGGCTCTGGTCCGGCGTGAAGAGCCCTTCCTCGCAGAAGACATCGCAGAATCGGGCAATCCCCTGGGCCGCGATCTCCCTTGCTCCCTCGCACAGCCGGGTGACCCACCCCTCGTGATCATTTCGGTATTCGTCGGGAAACTCATGCGCCCCCATCCAGGACGGCACAATTCGCACCGGATGCCGGCGCGCCACTTGATCCACGATGCGGAGGCCGCGCAGATCTTCATCAATATCGAGGCCGTAGCTCACCTTGACCTCGACTGTCGTCGTGCCGTCGAGAAGTGCCCGGTCGAGATGGCGAATCAACGAAGCCGCAAGATCCTCGTCGGACGCCGCCCTCGTCGCTTTCACCGTGCTCCGGATCCCTCCCCCGGCCGCCGCAATCTCCTGATACGACTTCCCCGACAGACGCAATCCGAATTCGCGCGCGCGATCGCCACCGAAGAAAAAGTGGGTGTGAGGATCGACAAAGCCGGGCAGAATCATCCGCCCCGGCTCGTCAAAGCGGAGGATCACATCGGTGGGTGGATCGGGAGCGGGAGATACGGGAGCCGCGCCGCCATCGGCTCGCACATCGCTGCCCGCAGGTCCGGCGATCCGGTCCCCACGCAGGGCGATCAGGGCGGGTGTTCGGATTATCGAGTCGTTCATATGGACCCTCTGGAAGTTGTCATTCCGCCACATCCAATCCGGATTCGCTGGCAAACCGAATGGCTTCATCGTAACCGGCGTCCCGGTGACGAAACACACCCATCGCCGGGTCATTCGTCAGCACGCGCGTGAGACGGGCTGCGGCGGCCGGCGTTCCGTCGGCTACGATGACCTGGCCGGCATGGAGCGAGTTGCCGATGCCGACGCCGCCACCATGGTGGAACGAGACCCAGGTGGCGCCGCTGGCCGTATTGACCATCGCATTCAGGATTGGCCAGTCGGCCACCGCGTCGCTGCCGTCCTTCATCCGTTCGGTTTCGCGATAAGGACTGGCCACGCTGCCGGCATCGAGGTGGTCGCGGCCGATGACGATCGGCGCCTTGACCCGGCCGGTGCGCACGAGTTCGTTGAACAGGAGTCCCGCCCGATGACGCTCGCCGTACCCCAGCCAGCAGATACGGGCCGGCAATCCCTGGAACTGAATTCGCTCGGCGGCCAACGGCAGCCACCGCGCAAGGAGAACGTCGTCGGGAAACTCCTCCAGCAGGGCCGCGTCCGTTGCCGCGATGTCGGCCGGATCACCCGACAGGGCCACCCAGCGGAACGGCCCCTTCCCCCGGCAGAAGAGCGGCCGGATATACTCCGGCACGAAGCCGGGAATGTCGAAGGCATCGGGCACACCGCCCAGTTCGGCCTCGCCGCGCAGATTGTTGCCGTAGTCGAAGGCGTGTGCGCCGCGCCGCTGCAGCTCGAGCATGGCGCGAACATGGTCAGCCATCGTCGCACGGGCGAGCCGCACGTACTCGTCGGGATTGGATGTGCGCAGGGCGCCCGCCTCGGCCAGTGTGAGCCCGCGGGGCACGTAGCCATTCAATGCATCGTGAGCACTGGTCTGATCGGTGAGCAGACCCGGCGTCACATTTCTCCGAACCAGCTCCTCGAGCAGGTCCGCGGCGTTCATCACCACACCGATGCTGACCGCGGTGCGACTCGCCATCGCCTCGTGCGCCAGGACCAGGGCCTGGTCGAGATCCGGGGCCTCCCGATCGAGATAGCGCGTCTCCAATCGTTTCCGGACTCGGACCGGATCGACCTCGGCCACCAGGCAGACGCCGCCGTTCATTGTGACGGCCAGCGGCTGTGCCCCCCCCATCCCGCCGAGGCCGGCGGTGACCGTCAGTCGACCGGAAAGATCGGAATCAAAGTGACGCCGGGCGGCCTCCGCCAGGGTTTCAAACGTTCCCTGCACGATTCCCTGGCTGCCGATGTATATCCAGGATCCGGCGGTCATCTGGCCGTACATCATGAGCCCTTTCCGCTCGAGTTCGCGGAAGTGCTCCCAAGTGGCCCAGCGCCCGACCAGGTTTGAATTGGCGATGAGGACGCGCGGCGCATCGGCATGAGTGGTAACGACGCCCACCGGCCGGCCCGATTGGACCAGCAGTGTTTCGTCATCGCCCAATCGTTTCAGCACGGCAACAATTTGATCGAAGTCGGCCCAGCTCCGGGCCGCACGACCGGTGCCGCCGTAGACGACCAGGTCCTCCGGTCGTTCGGCCACTTCGGGATCGAGATTGTTCATGAGCATGCGCATCGCGGCTTCCGTGAGCCACGAGCGGCAGGAAAGCGTGGTGCCGCGCGGCGCCCGGATCTCCCGGGCCGTCAATGTCGGAGTCATCGATATTCCCCTTTTGCACGTACCGGGCGGCCGGGCCGGGTCGGACCGGGAACAGACTGGATCATCTAGATTTCACCCAGAATGGACGCCAGCTCGAACTCACCGGCCTTGATCGCCTCGGCGATCGACTCGATATCTCCCGACAGCGGTCGATCATCGGTCAACGGAGCGACATGCCGTCGGACGCGGCGCACAGCCTCCTCGGCACCGGCCCCGCTCGTCAGCGGCCGATGGCGCTCCAGTCCTTCGGCCCCGGTGATCAGTTCCACGGCCAGGACGCGGCGCACATTGTCGAGGATCCTCCTCAATTTCACCGCCCCGGTCATCCCCATGCTGACATGATCCTCCATTCCAGCCGAGGTCGGTATGGAATCGACGCTGGCCGGGTGCGCCAGGATCTTGTTTTCGGACACCAGCGCCGCCGCCGTGTACTGCGCCATCATGAGCCCCGACTGAAGCCCCGGCTGACGGGCGAGGAATGGCGAGAGGCCGCTGACACGTCCGTCTAGAACGAGGTAGGTTCGCCGCTCGCTGATCGAGGCCACCTCGGCCATGGCGATGGCCAGGTAATCCAGGATCAGGGCGATCGGCTGGCCGTGAAAGTTGCCGCCGGGAAAGTATTTCATCAGCCTCGGCGAAACAGAGCGGGTTGTCCGTGACCGAACGCATCTCCCGCTCGGCCACCTCGCGAACGTGGGTGAGCGCATCAACGCTGGCCCCGAGAACCACCGCCGCGCAACGAAGCGAATAGGGATCCTGTACCTTGGCGCAGCCGACATGACTGGCAACGATTGCGCTGTCCGCCAGCAGCACGCGCAGATGGCGGGCCACAAGTCCGGCACCGGGATGCGGGCGCACGGCGTGAAATCGGGGATCGAACGGGATGAGACTCCCCTTCAAGGCATCGAGACACAGCGCCGCGGCCACCTGCGCGGCCTCCAGGAGTCGTTCCGCGTCCCGGATGGCCAGTGCAGCGGACGAGGTCATCGCCTGCGTGCCGTTGATGAGTGCCAGGCCCTCCTTGGCTTCGAGGACCAGGGGATGGAGACCGGCGGCCGCCAGCGCCGCTCCGCCCTTCACGCGCCGGCCGTCATACATGGCCTCCCCTTCGCCGACAAGGACCGACGCCAGATGGGCCAGGGGCGCCAGGTCGCCGCTGGCCCCGACCGATCCCTGTTCCGGAACGATCGGCGTGACGAAGCGGTTCAACATCGACACGAGGAGTTCAACGACCGCGGGGCGAACGCCGGAGTAGCCGCGCGCGAGGGAATCGGCGCGAAGCAGCAGCATTCCCCGCACGACCTCCTCCGCCAGCGGCGGGCCCACTCCCACGCAGTGGCTCCGGATGAGGTTCTGTTGAAGGCGCGCCACGTCGTCGGTTGGAATGACCACATGGGACAGCACACCGAATCCGGTGTTGATGCCGTAACTGACACGACCGGCCGCGAGCGTGTCGTCGACGAGTTTCCGGGATAGCGCCATGGCGGTGCGCGCGGCGTCCGACAATTCGACCGGACGCGCGTGACGGGCCACGGCTTCCAGATCGGCCGCCGAAAGCGGCGCGTGGTCGAGTCGAACGGGCGCGCTCACGGTACGATTCCGGCCGGGCAATTCACGAGGCTTCCGCCTCGGCCACCCGGGCCGTGGTCATCCAGTCGCGGGCCCGATCGGCCAGATGATGATGGTCGGTGCAGCGTTCGGGCGGGCAGGGCAAGGCGGAACGAAACAGGCCGCCGTAACGGGCCGTGAGGAACCGTCCGTCCAGAATGGCCACGACTCCCCGATCCCCCTGTCGCCGAATCAGTCTTCCAAAGCCCTGTTTCAATTTGAGGACCGCTTCCGGCACCGAGTAGTTCATGAAGGGATCCTGCCCGGACTGTTTCAACTCCTCGCCCCGGGCTTCGACCAAAGGGTCCGAGGGCACCGGAAATGGCAGCCTGGTGACGACCAGCACTTCGAGCGACTCGCCTGGAAGATCGATACCCTCCCAGAAAGAGGCCGTGCCGAGGAGCAACGCCGCGCCGGGTTTCCGGAACTGGCGCAACAGGGATCCCACCGAGCCATCCCTTCCCTGCGCGGACACGCGAACGCCGGCCGCTTCGAGGGGGCCCGAGAGCCGACCGGCCACGTCCCGCAACATGCTGTACGAGGTGAAGAGCGCCAGTGACTTGCGCCGGGTCGCCAGCACCAGTTCCTCGATGCCGCGGGCCAGGTGATCGGCGTAGTCGGGATCGCGCGGGTCGGGCGCATCCGCTACCGAGAGGACCCGGACCGACGAGATGAAATCAAATGGAGAATCGAGAGCCAGCGTGGCCGAATCGATCGGCAGTCCAAGTCGTCTCAGAATGTGGTCGAAAGCGCCGCCAACGGTCAGGGTGGCCGACGTCATCACCACCCGTTCGTGACGCTCGCGCAGACGCTGCCCAAGGGGTCCGGCGACATCGGATGGCGCCGCCACCAGGCTGAAGTGGTCCCGATCACCCCACTCCTTCCAGTGAATCCAGTCGCTGCCGGCACCATCGGGATGGAGCGTGATGTCGAGCGCCTCCTGGATTTTTTTCCACTCGGACAGATTGGTTTCCAGCTCGGCACACGCGGCGCGGGCTTCGTCGGGATCCGGTGCCAGCGTCGTGGCTTCGTTCAATTCGAAGAGCACCCCCGCGCCTCGACGCACCGTGTCGTTCACCGCCAGCAGCAACTCGGCCGCGTCGGCCGGACAGAGCCGGGCGAGTTCGGACGCGTCGGTGTATCGCTTGCGCGAATCGGCGCCGGGCGGTTCGTTTCCCGAATTCAGCCGACCAAACCAGGCCTCACCGCGGGCGCCGGCGGTTCCGGCAGCCTTCTGCCACAAGGTCAGATTTTCCCGGATCGGATCGGCCACACCCTTGTCCCAGGTGGCCAGCAGTTTCTTGATCCGGCCGACGACGCCATCACCACCGGCGGCCTGCGCCGCTTCCCCCGCCGACTTCATTCGGCGGGCGCCGACGATGATCGTCATCTGCCGTGTGGCCGCATCCTCGAGATGGTGAGCCTCGTCCACGATTAACGCCCCGTGATCGGGAAGCATTCCTTTTTCTCCCAGCAACTCGATCGTCAGGAGGGCATGATTCACGATGATGATGTCGGCATGCGAAGCCAGCGCCCTGGCCCTCTTGAAGAAACACCCTTCGGACGGCGAGCAGAGATTGCCGGCGCAGGCGTGCGCATCGGAAGAGATCCGCGGCACGAGGAGCGAGAGTTCATCCGCATCGAGCACATCGCATTCGGAAAAATCGCCGGTGATCGTTCGGTCGGCCCAGTCCATCACGCGCTGAAATAGTTTCTGCTGCCCCGGCGGCGCCAGGCTCATGGCCCGGCCGAGGCGGCGCCGACAGAGATAGTTGGCACGCCCCTTGAGCACCGCCACTGTGCCGCGCGAGTTCAGCACGCGGAGCGCCACTGGCGCGTCGGCCGTCCGTAACTGATCCTGCAGCGCCCGGGTGTAGGTGGCCACGATGACCGGGAGGCCGGCCGACCGGGCCCATGCGAGGGCCGGAATGAGATAGGCCAGAGACTTCCCGACGCCGGTGGGCGCCTCCACGACCAGTCGACCCGTGTGTTCCAGAACGAGTGCCACCTCGCGGGCCATCTCCAGTTGCTGAGGCCGTGGTTCGAAATGCTCGATCTCGTGACTGAGCCGCCCCCCGGGCTCGAAGACCGAAAGGAGTTCGGCGGTATTGAAAGGCATGAACCGGATTTCCTCGGGGGGCGGTGGCGTCTTGGGTTCGACGGATGGATGAGACATTATAGATAGGGCGTTGCTTTAGCAGCAAGTTGGAGGGTTGACGATGCCAGGCGTGCGCGAGACTGGCCGGAGGTGGGTCTTTTCGTTGGCCTTCGCCATTCTCGATGTACGGAGCCAGGGGCGATACGACGAGGGACACATTCCATGGGCGCTTGACGCCCACATCATGCCTGAAGGAACTGGCTCCATCCCCGCTTCACTCTTCACGACCGCAACATCGTTCGTTATCTACACGGATAATCGAGAGTACCTGAATGCCGCAATCCTTCTCATGACGCTCGCGTCCAACCATGCGTCCGATCCTCGCAATGTTTGGGCCGCGGGATCGTGATTACATCAACTTGAATGAAGAGTTCATCATCGCGGGATTGCCGCAGGCCATGGCGACCGTTCACCCCTACCAATCAGCGCCAGCGCGATGGTCAGAGCGATGCCGACCGCGGACACAACGAGTAACCACTTTTTTGTTAGAACACTGAGTCACATTATAATATAACGACGATGTCACTTAATTACCCGATTTGCCTGTTTGTCCGCTGATCAAATCCAGAAACTCCAATTCGGTCAGGATGGCCACCTTCAGACTCTCCGCCCGGGCCAGCTTGCTCCCGGCTTCCTCACCGACGACGAGATAGTCCGTCTTCTTCGAGATGGAATCGGCGGCTCGGCCGCCATTGGATGCGATGGCCTCCTGGATCCCGGCGCGAGTGAATCGTGTCAGCCGTCCGGTGACGACGATCGTCTTCCCGACCAATGGTCCGTCCGCAACCGATCGACGCGCCTCCTCCATGACAACCCCGGCCTGCCGCAGACGATCAAAGATCGTTCGATTGTGCTCGTCCGAAACGAATCGGCGAATCTCGTGAGCCACCTTCGGACCTATTTCTTCGACGTCGGTCAGCGCGCCCTCGTCCGCGGCGATCAGCGCCCCAATGGAGCCGAAGTGCCTCGCCAACAGGTCGGCGGCGCGCGTGCCGACCTGGCGGATGCCGATGGCGAACAAGAGGCGGGAGAGGCCGCGCGTTTTCGACTCCTCGATCGAAGCCATGAGGTTGGTCGCCGACTTTTCCCCCATTCGCCCGAGCGGCACCAGTTGATCGACGGTCAGGTCATAAAGGTCGGCGACATCGTGGACGAGTTTCGCAGCGAGCAGGGCGGCCACGATCTTCTCGCCAAGCCCCTCGATCTTCATCGCCCCGCGGCCGGCGAAATGAAGAAGCCGTCCTTCCACCTGCGCGGGACAGTCCAGCCGGATGCAGCGCCAGGCCACCTCGCCCTCCTCGCGAACCAGCGGCCCGTCGCACGACGGGCAGGTTTCCGGCATCCTGAATTTCGGTAGTTCTCCCTCACGCCGATCGAGCAGAACGCGCGTCACCTTGGGAATGACCTCGCCACCCTTCTCGACCGCCACCCAATCCCCCTCGCGCACATCGAGGCGCTCCACCTCGTCCGCGTTATGCAGCGTGGCGCGGCCCACCGTGCTACCGGACACGAACACCGGCGTCAGATGGGCCACCGGCGTCACGACACCGGTTCGCCCCACCTGGCAGACGATTCGCTCGAGCCGCGTGATCGCCTCCTCGGCGGGATACTTGAAGGCGATGGCCCAGCGCGGCGCCTTGGAAGTGGATCCCAGGTCCTCCTGCTGAAGCAGTTCATCGACCTTGATCACGAGGCCATCGACTTCGAACGGCAGCTCGAAGCGCCGGGATTCCCAGGTGCGCACGATCTCGATGACCGCCTCGATTCCGGACGCACTCTCCGCCCGGTTGACCGGAAGACCGGCCTTTCGCAGCACCTCGAGAATCTCGGACTGCCGACGCACACCGTGCCGCTCGCGCGCGTCAACGACATGGTAGGTCAGGATCCGGAGCGGCCGCGATGCCGGAATCGATGGGTCGAGACTCTTGAGCGTGCCGGCCGTGGCGTTCCGGGGGTTGACGAACGACCTCTCTCCCTCCGCCTCGGCCCGCGCGTTCATGGCACTGAATCCCTCGCGGGTGAGATAGGCCTCGCCACGGGCCTCGAAGCGGCCGATCGTCGTGTCTCCAACGGGCAGGGGAACCTTTTTCAATTTCAGCGGAAGGGCGCGGATGGTGCGCAGATTCTGTGTGATGTCATCGCCCGACACACCGTCGCCGCGGGTGGTCCCGAGGGTGAAGATGCCGTCCTCGAAGGCCAGGTTGACGGCCACGCCGTCGATCTTCGGCTCGACGAGATACCGGATAGGATCGGGAGGATCGCCGAGCACCTTTCGGACCCGCTCATCGAAGGCGCACAGTTCCGCCTCGTTGTAGGTATTGTCCAGGCTCTGCATCGATCTTGCGTGACGCACCGACTTGAAGCCCGGGAGCGGCGCGCCGCCGACCTTGCGGGTGGGACTGTCCGGTGTCACCAACTCAGGATGCGTGGCTTCCAGTTCAATCAGCCGCGTGACGAGCCGGTCGTATTCGCGATCCTTGATTTCCGGAGCGGCCTCGACGTGATACAGCCGATCGTGCCGACGGATCTCCTCGCGCAGCCGCTCCATTTCGGCGGCCGGCTGTTTCACGATCCGCCGCGCGGCTTCCGGAAGAAATCGCGCGTGCCGGCCTGATGGCGGGCCAGGAGGATAATTTCGGCCACGTTGACATGCGCCGGGCGGCTCACCGTGAAGAGGATTGCCTCGGCCACGTCCTCGGGGGTGAGCGGTTCCAGGTCGTTGTAGGGGCGGCTGGCCCGCTCGGCATCCCCCTTGAAGCGGACGATGCTGAACTCCGTTTCCACGAGCCCCGGATCGACCGTCGACACTCGGACGCCGGTGCCGTTCAGATCAAGTCGCAGGCTTCGCGTCAAGGCATCGACGGCCGCCTTGGTGGCGCAGTAGACATTGCCGCTGGGGTATACCTCGTGCCCCGCGATCGAACCGATGTGGACAACCTGTCCTCTTCCCCGGGCAACCATCCCCGGCACGATGGCCCGGTCGACATAGAGAAGCCCTTTGACATTGGTGTCGATCATCTCGTCCCAGTCGTCGGGGTTTCCGTCCTGCAGCTTGTCGAGGCCAAGCGCCTTGCCGGCATTGTTGATCAGGATGTCGATGTCACGAAACGGTTCCGGGAGCTCGCCGAGAATGCTGCCCACCGCGGAACGATCGGTCGTGTCGAGCCGGCAGACGACCACATCGCCGCCGCCGGAGGCCACGAGTTCCTTCGCGAGTGCTTCCAACCGTTCGAGGCGCCGCGCCACCAGCACCAGGCGTGCCCCTTCCCGATGAAAGGCGCGCGCGGTCGCGGCGCCGATGCCGGATGAGGCGCCGGTGATCAGCGCCAGCCGCCCGGCCAGGAGGCCGCCCGATTCCGTCACGGAGCCGTCGGGTCTTTCAACTCGATCGCCGTCACCGGGCCGAGGCTCGACAGCGGCTTGTCGAAGTTGGAGGCCGAGCCGACCACCAGGATCTGAA
The DNA here is from genome assembly GCA_034440375.1 of Candidatus Eiseniibacteriota bacterium. Classification (GTDB taxonomy): domain Bacteria; phylum Eisenbacteria; class RBG-16-71-46; order JABDJR01; family JAWXBZ01; genus JAWXBZ01. Next base: position 9,240 of record JAWXBZ010000100.1, on the reverse strand, counting down.
GCTGGTTCTCCGGCAGGTACTTCACCGCCATGGCCTGGACATCCGCCGCGGTCACCCGGGTCAGCTGCGCCAGTCGTTTTGAGGGCAGGTCCTGGGGCAGACCGTAGTAGGCCAGATCGAGCGTGTTGGCGATGATCTCATCGGACTGGTCGTAGTTGAAAATCTCCCCGTTCAACAGAGCGTTGACCGCCTTCGTCAGTTCGGCGTCGCTGACCGGTACGTCCCGCATGCGGGCGATTTCGCGAAGCATGATCTCCAGTGCCTTGACCGTTGACTCACCCTTGGAGATGGCATAGACGATCATCGGCCCCGGGTCGATGTTCCCAAGCTGAAGCGCCGAGCCGGAGGCGTAGGCCAGTCCCTCGTCGCTCCGTACGGCTTCGACGATCCGGCTGGTAAAGCCTCCCGAGCCCAGGATGAAATCCATGACTTCCAACGGTACCGCGTCCGGCTCGCCGACTTTCGTGGTGAGACGGGTCACCAGGATGGTGCTCTGGGTGGCCGAGGTCTTGTCGGCCTGGAACATCGCCTTCGGCTGATGGCCCTGGATGGCCGGTACGGTCGGAAGCGTGACGGCGGCGTCGGGCCAGTTGCCCATGGCCGCCTCGATGGTGGCCGCCACCGTGGCCGCGTCGAAATCGCCCGCGATGCCGATCATGAGATTCGATGGCACGTAGTACTTCTTGTGGAAGTCGACCAGGTCCTTGCGGGTGACCGCGTCGACCGTGGCAAACGTGGGGGCAAAGCCGCGGGGGTGATTCTCGCCGTACAGCCGCCGCGGCAGTTCGCGCAGTGCGATCTGGACCGGATTGTCATTCTGTCGACGGATACCGTCCTTGATCTTTTCCTTGGCCAGCGCCAGCTTTTCGGCGTCGAATGCCGGCTCGCGCAGCATCTCGAACAGAAGATTGAGGGCCGGGTCGAAGTTCTCGGTCAGGACCTGGAACGTGGCGTTGCCGTTCTCCGTGCCAACCCCGGTCGTGACCGCCATGGCCAGGCGATCGACCTCGGCGTCCAACTTGTCCCAGGGACGCTTCGTGGTTCCACCCGTGCGGAGCATCGTGCCGACGAGGCTCGCCGTACCGGCTTTGCCGGGGGGGTCGTACAGGCTGCCGGTGCGGACCACGCCGTAGAAGCTGATGAGCGGCAGCCGGTGGTCTTCCATCAGGTACACCGTGGTGCCATTCTTGAGTGTGATCGTCGTGGGGGTAGGCTTCTTCCATTCGAGGGGCGCGATCTTGACGTCTTTCCATGACTTGACCGGTGAAATGGCGGAGGTCGGCGTGGCCAGAAAGGCGGCGAGAAGCGCCGTCGCTGCGACCGAGCCGGTGGCGTGACGGGCCATTCGATTCATCGTCATCAAAGGCTCCTTGAGGCTCAGGACGGTTTCTTGAACTCGGCTGATTTGAGCCCCGAGTTCACCGTGCGTTTGATGGTCAGCTTGTCGAGGATCTTTTCCCCGCCCATCCAGATTTCTTCCTTCGTCGGCCACAGAAGCCCGGACACGTCCTGCCAGTCCAGCAGCGCCTCCTCGGCGCGCCCGGGAGCGCCGGTCAGCGGATTGTCGGTATCAAAAGAGCGGCCGCGCGGTCGCATCGTGGTCGGGTCGAGATAAAGGTGGAACGGTTTCCCCTCCACCGGATTCACCTCGAGGATCACCGACGGAGCGCCCTGAAAATCGCCGTCCGGCAGGCGCCGGACGATTCCGTTCGGGGCACCGGCCGGGTGCTTGAGCAGGTAGATCTCCCGCGTCAGCCCCTCGCGCATCTCGGCCAGGGCATCGGCCGGCGCATCCATGGCACCCTCGGGACCCAGAATCCACCCCGTCTCACCGTCGAGCGCCTGAACCTGAGTCTGCCCCATGATCGCCAGTTCGTTCTTCATCCGCCCGTTCAGTGTCATGGTCTGTTTTTCGCTGCCGGAAATGTTGCCCTGGGGTGTGTAGATGGTCATCGTCGACTCGATCGTCAGGTCCTTGACGCCGGCCAGCGTGGATTCCTTGCCCAGCGACGCCCGGGCCTTCGCAAGGAAATCCATGGCTTCGGCCATCGCCTTCGGGTCAACAAAGGCGGCCTCGACCATCGGCTTGATCAGCGTCCCGACGGTACGGTTGGCCCGGGTGAAGTAGGTGCTGGCCACCCGCTGGATGTCGGCCGGCGTCACCTTCGCCACCGATTCGGCCCGACGGAAACTGTCGCGCCAATCGCCCAGGGTGGCGTTGTTGTAGGCCAGCGCCGCGGCCAGGCCGAGATTGTCCTGTAGACCGTTCACGAAGCCCTTCCGGAAACGAAGCTTGGCGGCATCGAGTTCCCCTTCGGTCGGCGGCTCCTTCTTGAGTCGGTCGATCTCGGCGTAAATCGCCTCCTCAACCGCCACCGTGGTGTGCGGTGACAGCGGCGTCGCCTCGAGAATGAGCAGCCCGGGATATCGTTCGCCCGGGATGCCGGTATAACTCGAGATGGCCGAGGCCAGCTTCTGCTTTTCCACCACGCTGTTCAGCAGCCGGCTCGAGCGCCCCTGGGCCAGCACGCCTTCCAGCATGAGCAGCGCCGGGTAGTCCGCGTGGTGGCCGTCGGTGATATGCCAGGCCATGAACACGCGCGTTTCGGCCTCGTACTCGATCTCGAAGCGCCGTTCCCCTTTCTGGGCCGGCTCGATCGTGCGCGGCGGCACCGGGTCCGGCTGGCGAGGGATCGAGCCGAAATAGGCCTTCGCCAGTTCGTGCACCCGGTCGGGATCGATGTCGCCGACGATGCCCAGCGTGACGCGGTTCGGTGCGTAGTACTTCTTGAAGAAGGTCTCGACTTCGGTGCGGGTCACCCGCTGGATGTCGGAGGGCCAGCCGATGATCGGGACGCCGTATCGATGGGCCGTGTAGGCCGCCGCGTACATCGACTCGCCCACCTTGCCCAGGGGCCCCCCTGGCTGGTCGTCGGTCCGGAGGCGGCGCTCTTCCATGATGTTGTTGAGCTCGGTATAGAACTCGCGCAGGACCGGAGCCTTCAGCCGGTCACTCTCGATCTTCATCCAGAGTTCGAGCCGGTTGGAGGGAAGGGCAATTTCGTAGTTGGTGCCGTCCCAGGAGGTGCCCGCGTTGAGCCCCTGGCCGCCATTTTCGCTGTACACCGGATCGTACGGATTCGGGACGACGAATGCGCGGGCCGCTTTCTGCAACGAATCGAGCTGCGTTTCGAGGAGCAGAAGACGTCCCATGTCCCCCCGGCTCTCCTTGCCACGCTCCAGTCGGAGCTGCTGGGCCGTCTGCTCGACCTGATCGAGCAGCGCCTTCTCCTTCTTCCAATCGGTCGACCCCATGTCGGCCGTCCCCTTGAAGAGCATGTGCTCCAGGATGTGCGCGCTGCCCGAGATGCCGTCCCATTCGTCCACCGATCCAACGGCGAATTGAACGATCAAGCCGATCGTCGGTGACTGGTGATTTTCCACCATCAGGATGGTCAGGCCGTTGTCGAGCCTGCGCTCGATCACCTCGACCTTGACCCCGGCCATGTTCAACGTTTCGGCCCGGGCCTCGCCCGTGGCCAGCAGACCGGAAAGCATGAGCATTGCCGCAACCGGTCGGCTCATCCGACCGCGCGGCCAGCGCAACATCGATCTCATGTTGACTCCTTGTAAAGGTCATCAAAGCAATTCGAGGCCGGGAGACTAACAGGCGCTACGGTGAGGGTCCAGAAGCGGGGCCACGGCCTGCCAAATTCCCTGCCCCTTGCGCTCCACCCCGCCTCCCGCCATCGTCCCCCCATGGACGATCTGCTCCGTCAACTCACTCAATGGGCCGCCGGTCTCTCCCCGCTGCCGCTTCTCCTCCTGGCCTTTGGCGCGGGAGTCATCGAGACCATTTTCCCGCCATTTCCCAGCGACACGCTTCTTGTCGCCCTCAGCTTCACCGCCGCCCGCGGACCAACGTCCCCCCTGTTCCTGATCCTGTCCGCGACCATGGGATCGTTCCTGAGCCTGTATCTCCTGTACGTCGTCGGCCGGGGCCGTCTGAAAGGCCGCGCCCGCCGCTGGATCGACCGCCTCAGGCTCGGCACCGACCGCCACCTCGACGACTGGTTTTCCCGCCGGGGCTACCGGACGATCCTGGTCAGCCGATTCCTGCCCGGCGTGCGCGCCCCGATCACATTTCTGGCCGGCGCCTATGGCTTGAAGCCGGCGCCAATGGCGCTGGCGCTGGCCACATCGTGCCTCCTCTGGAACTCGCTCGTCGTGATGATCGGCTTCGGCGTGGGGCGACGGTGGAATGGGACCGTATCGGGGCTCTGCTTGGGTGCCCTTGGCCTTGCGGCGGCAATGGCCGTGGTGTGGTTGATCGGGGTTCTGGGGATGCGGTGGATGCGGGGGCGGCGGTGAACGGGCGGACTCGCACCCGTCGCCTCAAAACGCCGTTTCCGCCCGCAGGTTGAACCGTCCTTCCAGCGGCCCCTCCCCCGCCGCCAGCCCGTAGTCAAGGCCAAGCCGCCCGGAACGGGAGCCAACCCGGAGGCCGGCGCCGTAGCCGACCTTGGTCTTGTCGAATCGTGGCCACAGCGTCGCTTCGGCCTCCTGCGGGGCAAAGACGACCACGTCCGTGAAAAGAAAAACGCCGCTGCCGTTTCGGTCCGAGAGGAGTCGATACTCGAGCTGGCCGAGCAGGTAGCCGGGCGTGTAGAACTGTTCCTCACGATAGCCGCGCAGGGTCAGTGCTCCGCCCAGCGGCAGCAGTTCGAACTGGGGAACGGGTGCCGCATTCGTCTCCAGGCTTCTGGCCGTGATCAACAGGGCCAGGACGCCCCGCTGGCCCACTGATCGGTAAAGTTCCTGGCGGACATCGAATGCCAGGATCGGTTCCAGCGTGCCGGAGACGGATTGGCCGTACGTTCCCGACAGCGTCTTGCCCCGGGAAAGCCGGAGGTCGGTGCGCCATCCGGAGCGTGGGGCCAGGAGCGGCGTCCGCCGGTCATGGTCGAACTGCACGGCGAAGCGCGCGCTCGACTCGCTTCGATTCAGGCCGGACGTGATCACCACCTGGTCGAGGCCGACCACCGCGCTTCCGACCGTCCGCCCGCCAATCCGCCAGTGCATCGCCAGATCGGACCGCGTCGTCGTATACAGCGTGTCGAAAATCACATGATCGAGCTGGAGACTCAGATCGATCGGACGACCCAGGAGAAAAGGCTCACGGTATCCCAGGTGGTACAGCGTGCTGGCCCGCTCCACCTTTGACCAGCGCGCCTCGAGCCGGCGCCCCGTGCCGGCGATGTTGTTGAGCCGAAAATCGAGGTAACCGGAGAGACGCTGATCGAGACCGGAGTAGCCGACAATGCCGGCCAGGCTTCCCGAGGCCGATTCCCTGATCTGGATACGCAGACGACTCCGGGCCGGATCGTCACCCGGAACCAGCTCGGCCGCCCCCACCTCCGCCACCAGGCCGGCGCGTTCCAGCCGCGCCAGCCCCTCCTCGATTTGCGATTGTCGATAGACCTGTCCCGGTTTGAAGCCAATGGCCCGCGCCACCACTTCCGGCCGGGTCACCGTGGCCCCCTTCAGGTCGATGGACGCGAGATGGACCTGCGGACCTTTTTCATGGCGCAGCGTGACATGGACTCGGGGCGGCGCCCCCGACGAATCCCTGTCCACGCGAACATCGACCGGCCGCAGGCGCGCGAACGGATATCCCGCTTCGTCATAGGCATCGAGCCAGGACTTGATCGACCGTTCCAGGTCGGCCCGCCGAAACGGATCCCCCGCCCGCGGCACCGAAGTGCGGGCTACGACAGGATTCGAAAGCGAGTCGGCACCCACCTGTGTGATGGTGCCGAAGACCGCTCGCGTTCCCTCGTCCACCTGAACGTGGATGTGCCCGCGCCCCGGAACGCCGGTCGGTTCGATCCGGATGCTGATCGTCGCATCCAGATATCCATCCTCGGCCAGCCGGCGGCTCAGCCCCTGACTTCGATCCACGTGAGCTGTCGTATCCAGCACGCTCCCCATGGGGATGCCGAGCGCGGCGCGCGCCTCGGCCTCGCCGAGAGTCGACAGGCCCAGGAAGCTGATCCGTTCCACGGTGACCGGATCGATTGGCGACTCCTGGCTCCGGGCCGTGACGACGCCGAATAAGGTCAACGCCAGAACGAAGCACGCCAGGAGTATGACGCGCCGTTGCCGATCGCCGGCCCTTTGATGCGGGTGCGGGCTAAAAATAGGCTCTCACCTCCATCCGCGCATCCAGCACGAAACGCGCCCCCTCGGGACGCCGGCCGGCAAGGCCGCCACTGACCGTCAGGACATCGAGCAGGCGCCAGTCGCCGTCCACGCCAATCTCGAGTCGATCTCGCAGTGCCAGCGTCGAGAATCCGCCGATACCGGTGTAGCCGCCACGGCGGTCGGCGCTGATCCATCGACCGTTGGCCTCGAGCCGCCCGCGCGCGCCGATCGACCAGGAGAGACGGGGATTCAGATCGAGCGCCGTGGCCAGGACTTCGGAACTGACCGACTCCCGTCGCCAGGCGGTCGCAAGAACGAAACGCGTGACCGGCGTCGGCCTCCAGGTGAGTTGTCCCAGCGATTCACTGACCCGGGCCCGGCGTTCCTGGGGAATCTCCCCGCCGGCAACCACGGTCTGGGCGCGTGTCCCGGCTTTCTGGGTCAACTCGAGCGTCCAGGGTCGTGATGGTGTCCAGCGAACGCCGGCGCCAAAGATCGACTCGGTCCGGTCCTCGCGAAAATTCGTGAACTGGTAGTTGGCGATGTCGTCCGCCTCCTGTGTCAGCTTGAGCGTGGCGATCTTGCTGGACGGGAAGATCTCGAGCGACTGCCGCAGTTGCGCTCGCCCGCCGAGCGAGGACTCGGGATTCTGGAAAGCATCCAGATCGAGCAGGTGGCCCAGCCGCCCCAACGGCAGACGACTCCGTTCCTCGACGCGCGCGTTGGCATTCCAGCCCAGGTTCTTTCGAAGCCAACCGCCGAGGCCGGTTCCCGGACGGGCACGGTAAGGCACCAGTTCCAGTCGAAGGCTCAGGTCCACGTCGGTGATCACTTCCTCAGGCCCGAGCGGGCCTTCGACCAGGTCAAAGCCCCCTCCCGGGACGAGATTGCCGAACTGGTCAAAGCTCCCCATCCCCTCACCGACAAAGACCAGCGTCCGCATCCGCCGCTCGACGCCATTGGTGCCGACCTGGTAATGAAGATCCGCGGCGAAGGCCGCGTCGGACGAGCGGCGTGTCAGGTCGAACTGGGCGAGATCGCTCGAAATCGTGCCCCCTTCCGGGCGTTCGACATCGCGCGCCTGGTACAGGAGGGTGGCCGACAGCGGTTTCCATCCGGTCAGCGAGAGCGAACCCTTGCGTGTCACCGCATCGGTGTCACGCAGCCAGCCGAGGCCGGAATCGGCCGCCGCGGCCGACCGTCGATCGTCCACGCGCCGCTCGGCGCCGATCGACAGGCGCAACGGCCCCACGGCGTCGATTCCGAGATCCCCGCCGGCCAGACGGTAACGGGTTCCGACGCCGGCAATCGGATCAACCCGCTCCTCGGCTTCGTATCGTACCGACGGAACGAGGAAACGGACCCGGCTGACGACCCTGGCCGTCTGTCGTTCGAGGCGCCCCTCGGCGCGAGCCGTATCCACCGCGCTGTCGACGACGAGGAGGGTTCCCGTGGCCGTAACCCGTCCGGTCGCATCGACTGACAGAAGACGCCGGTCGGCCGAACGCCCACTCCCCGAGAGTCGGGCCAGATCGCCTCGAAGCGATATCTCCGGTACCGGCCGATAGGTCAGAAGGCCACTCGTTCGATCCTCGGCCAGACCCGGAGCACGGGTCGGCAGGTTCCAATCGCGGTCGTAGGTAAAGGAAGGGTCAATTCGGCCGGGCGAAGAAAAGTTCTCGCCCAGGTGGCGGTGCTCGGCGCGGGCACTCAACTCACCCAGCGAGCGCCCCAGGGCCGCCAGTGGAATCGGCAGGATATCCAGGCCGATCCGGCCGGCGTTTCCCGCGTTGTCGTCGTCGTCCTGGGAGGAAAACGTATTCCGATCGAGCGTTGACAGCGCGAACTCGCCGTCCAGAACGCCGCGGTCGGCCAGGCGCCATCTTCCGTCCACCTGGCCGAACGATTGTTGAACCGGAGCCGTCAGGGCACCCGCCGGGGCAAATCGTCCCCCGGCAGGACCGCGATACACGTAGATGGTGTCGGCCGCCGCGAGGCTGTCGGCATAATCACCGATCCCCTCGCCGACATTGACGAAGGTAATCTCCAATCGCCCCTCCCCGCGACCGACCCAGCGGTAAAAGGTCCGCGAGTTCACCGCATCAAACGCCTCCGTGTAGCGCCCATTTCCCTCGCCGACAAAGCGGATACCGCCGCCGCCCGACAGGACGCTGTCGCCGGCCGCGGCCAGCCGCTCCTCCTCCGCGTCGGACAACTCGCCGCCGAGCGGCCGGCCCCGGTCATCGCTTTCCTTTGAGACGACCAGTCCCAGTTGAAGCGCCCCGTTCCACGGGCTTCCCTTGCCGTCCGCCAGGTAGAGGCTGCGTCGGTAGCCTCCAGCGGCAAATTCGTAATCGGCGGCGATGCGACTTCGCTGGCCGATGGACCGTCGAGCGGTGAAGGTCAGCTCGGCGCGGGAGTAGTCGATGATGTAGTCGTTGTCGAGGCCGCGCACCAGGAGCTCTCCATCGAGTTGAATCCGCTCGCTGCCGGCCACGACGACGATTCCGCGACCGCCGGCCCGATCGACGAGCGGGTACGGACCCTGCTTCCCCTCCGTCCCCAAGAATTCGTATGTCCGGAATTCGCCCCGTTGGGCGGCCCCGACCAACCGCGCCGCACCGCCACTCTTTTGGCCATCGACCAGGAGCCCCTGGAGTCGTCGCGAAAATTGCCCCAGGCTTCCATGCTGCACCACCAGATCCTGGTCACCGAAGCCGATCTTCGCCCCCGGGGCCTCGATCTCGATCAGGACCTTGTCCAGCTCCTCGAGTTCGGCGCTCGATCCTTCCGGCTGGAACGGGAGATCGCGATCGGAGAGGATGGCCCGGAGCGTGACATCCTTTGAAACCCGACCGTTGATCTGCAGATCGAGCGTCTGCTTGAGCGAGAGATCCCGATTCGAGCCGATTTCGACGGTCAGTGTCTTGCTTCCACCCAGCGTCAGTTCCGGACTTCCCTCGGCTTCGTCCGGTTGCCCGAGCGAAGGGCGAACGGCGTACGAGCGATCGCCGGGTTTGCCTTCCGGCGGGGTGG
>JAWXBZ010000099.1:0-7492 GCA_034440375.1 Candidatus Eiseniibacteriota bacterium | reverse complement strand
CCGTCATGCTGGTCGTAGTAGCCAACGTGATCCCAGATTACCGTGAGGCGATTGGCTTCCAGCTTGTAATAGACGACGCCGCCCACCGTGGATGTTGGCGCGCGGGTATCCACGTCGGACCAGAGCGGAGCGACCATTGGAAACCCACTCACCGGAAATCCGGATGGTGTAAAGGTGGAAAACGCGGCACCAAACGAGATGTTTCCATTGTTGTTGATGAACACGGAGGTATGGCTGGTGCCGTAGAGATCAAACGTGAATGGAAGGGCCAGCGACACCGACGTATCGTCGTCATTTCGCTGGCAGGGATCGAGGGGATCGGCTGGCCCATTTCCACCTGGGCCATCGAAGCGAACCACCGTGAAAGTTGCGTCCAGTGGGATGCAGAGCGAGGTGGCACCGGGTGGGCAGGGCGCCGCCGATGGCGCCTGTAGTTCCGGCGACGTCGGTTTCTGCGCGTGGGCTGGTGCGATAGCAGCCACGATGACAACCAGCAGTGCAGGCACAATTAAGCGACGATTCATGAAGCGGCCTCCTCAAAAGTTTTTGAAACGGACGAAACAACCAGCGCGGATGTGTGGGCCTGAAGTTGCTTGGCAGAAAACGAGGATTATTCAGAATCAATTTGAATAGTGAGCAAAAGGCGATCTGATTTCAACCAAAATTGTCGACCTGTCAAGTTTCGCCGGGTGTTAAATCATATTAAATGCCAACTAAGACAGAAAATTGTGCCCAGTCCTGATAACCTTTCAATGTCGAGCAGGATTCGACGCATGCCTGCGCGGCGATGCCCAGGAAATGGGCTCGCCCCTCACTCGTTCAGCAACGAGCCCCAGTTCGTCAGCAGGGTCAGGCTGCCCCCGGCGGTGGTGTCATTGGCGCGGAGGACGAGAATGCGCTGGCCGTCGCTGGCTATATCAGCGCCCCAGATGCCATCAGGCTCTGACCCCGTATGTACACAATCCGGTCCGGGGATATGACCACGGCGCTCGATGTGGCGCGGACGAGCAACCGCCGCTCGGTGGAACCAAGCCGGCCGATCCATGTCCCGATTTCGCCGTCCATCCCCGGGAGCGAGGCGAACGTGAAGTGCCTTCCGTCCGGCAGAAAGCAGGGAAAGCGTTGCGCCGTTTCGCCGGCCGCCTCGTCGAGCGGCAGCGCCATCTCCGGCTTGCCACCCGAGGCCGCCACCCGCTGAACGGGGCCGCCGCTGGTCGGCGAAAAGAGGATGACGCCGTCCTTGTTCCATGTACCACCGCGACCGTCCGGGGCATCGCAAATTGATTGCGGCGAGCCGCCGTCCAGTCCAATCGTCTTGAGCTTTCCGTTGGCAAAGAAGCCGATGCGACGAGAGTCGGGCGACCAGAAGGGCAGCCCATCGTCACCAACCTCGGCCAGGGGGATCAGCCTCGCCTCCAGGGCCGCGAGTGGACGGATCCATAGATGGCGATGGTCAAGTGAATCCGCCGCGGTAAATACGATCATCGTGCCATCCGGCGAAGAGGCCGCATCAGCCGGTACGCTGTCGTCGATACTCACTCCGCGCGGCGCGGTGATCAGCGCCCGGGTCGGCGGTGGCGGCGGTGGGGGCGGCGTCAAACGTGGCACGATCAGCACCGCCGCCGCCGCGAGCAGCGACAAGCCCGCAATGCCCCAGGCCAACCGCGGGGAACCAGCGCGGCCGCTGGATGTGGCCGAACCGGCGGGTGTCGCCGTCGTGCCGCTCGCGGAGAGACCTGCGGCCAGGATCTCGTCGATCTCGATCTTGATGTCGCCGGCATCGCGCTGACGCCGCTTTGCATCCTTTTCCAGGCAACGCCGGACCAACTCGCGGACGCGCGGCGGCGTTTTCGGCGGCAGAAGGCTCCGCGCTGCCGCCGCCACGCGCCAGGCCGAAGTCGAGAACCTTCACATCCCCCGCGAGCGTCAACATCACGTTGCCAGGCTTCAAATCACGGTGCACGATGCCCGCCTCGTGCGCGGCATCGAGCGCCGCAGCAATCTGCCGGGCCGCATCGAGCGCTTCGTCAATCGGGAGCGGCCCCCGTGCGATCCGGACGGCCAGCGTCTCCCCCTCGACCAGTTCCAGGATCAGGTGCCGGTGGCCGTCCAGTTCCTCGAGTCCATGAATCCCCGCGATGTTCTGATGGCTCAACGAGGCCAGCAACCGTGCCTCGCGCTCGAAACGCGCCAGCCGCTCCGGATCGAGCGCAAATGCCGCCGGCAGCACCTTGATCGCCACATCGCGCCCCAGCCGCGAATCACGGGCGCGGAAAACTTCGCCCATGCCACCGGAGCCAAGCGGGGCGATGACTTCGTAGGGGCCGAGGCGGGAACCGGGGGTCAGTGACATTGCGGGAGTTTAGACGTTGACAGCAGGGGCAGTGCAAGAGACCAGGCGAACGGTCCGTGTGAGGCTTTAGCCCACCGCCTCGTCCTCCGCGGCGCCTCGAGGAGAACTCACTTCCGATTCCATGTGATCGCGGCGATCTGCCCCTGGCGGGCATAGTCGGCCGCCTCACCGAGGACCCGGGCAGCTTCCTGGGGGGCGTGGAAACCCATCGAATTCTCGGCAGCGATGAAGTCGAGGCGCCATTGCGCCTTGCGCTGAAGCTCGAGAGCGGGGCCTAACTGCTCGTCGGTGGCGCCCTCGGTGCGGGCAAGGGCGATGGCATCCAGCTGGCTCATCAGGGCCGCCCCGGCCCGTTGAAGGAGTTCGTGATTGCGGCTCTGGATGACATCCACCCGGTCGAGAATTTCCTTTTCGGGCAGCTGATGGCATGTCTGGCAGGCCCGATTGACGTTGAGGAGCGGACTGCGAACCCAGTGATCGGACACTTTCGTGGCGCCATCCCGCATGTAGGGCATGTGACAATCGGCGCAGGCCACGCCGCTCCGGGCGTGAATTCCCTGGCTCCAGAGTTCAAACTCGGGATGTTGCGCTTTCAGGATCGGGGCGCCGGTTTCCGCATGCTTGTAATCGAAGAATCGGGAGCCGTCCGGAAAGGTCGTGGAATCCCAGAAGGCCTCGGTCTGGTCGGCCGTGAGCCCTTTTCCCCATGGAAAAATGAGCGGCATCTTCGTCGAGCAGTAATATTCAACGTGGCACTGACCACAGACAAAGGACCGCACTTCCGTCCGCGTGCCGTCGGTATTGGGGTCGTATGGTTTGTCCCGCTTGCCCTGGCGCCACTGATCAACCGACGGCAGGTGCGGCACCGGAGCGTCCGAGGCCGCCAGGGCCTGGATTCCCTGGATGAAGCCGGGGCGCGTCACCCGCAACCCCATCGTTTTCGGGTCGTGGCAATCGACGCACGACACCGGGTGGGCGTTTCCCGATTCGTGAAGCTTTGCGCTGAGTTCCTGGTAGGAGTATTTGTAGGACGCCTCCAGCCCCTTCGCAGCATCGCCGTTGCCGAGTTGGCGATACAAAGGCATGATCGAGGCATGGCAGTGCAGGCAGGAACCCGATTGCGGCTTGCTGAGCCGCTCGGTGTTCTCCTGGTCCTCGAGCATGTAGGCATGGCCGCGCCGATCTCGATAGTCGATGGAAAAGGCGTATCCCAGGAACATTCGCTTGAGCCAGGGATCGCGTTCGATCTTTTCGGCCGGCAGCGCCTCGCTGCCGCCATGGCCACCGAAGCGGGTTCGCGTCGTGAGGACGGTGCGCTGGTAGGAGTCGTACTCCTTAGGCCAGTTGATTCCCCACTTGGCCGGGTCCGTATCGTCCTCGCCGACATCAACCAGCCGGACATGCGTCGTGCGCGCCTCATGCTTCCGCGTTTCAATATTCATCAGCAACGCCACGAGCACCCAGGTGGCCAGTGCGGTCAGGACGACCGTGCCGAAAATAGCCGGAGACAAGCGGAACGGCCTCTTTCCGTCACTCATGTTTGGCACTCCTCGTCCGCCCGCGGGGGCTTTCCGGTCCGCCGAGCCCGGCACGTTCTCCGTGTCCGACCGATTGATGGCAGTGAACGCATTCGATATCTCCGCCGCCAGCATGTGCCGACGGAGCCAGATCGCCGACCAATTCCTCGTGGCAGTAGATACAGTTGCGCTGCAGGATTCGACTGTTCTTGGCCTTGATCATGATCGGCTCGTGGAAATTCTGGAAGGTGAAACCGGTCGAGTGGTGATAGCCGTTCTCCGCCTTGGCCACGTACTTGTCGATGAACGCGTGCGGCAAATGACAATCGACGCAGGCAGCCACGTTGTGATGGCTCGACTTCTGCCACGAATCATACTGTGATTGCATGATATGGCAGTTGGCGCAGGCAGCCGGATCCGTACTGAAGTACGAGAGTCCCTCGGCAAAATGAAAGGTGTAGGCCCCGAGGCCGAGCAACAAACCCACGGCCCCCGGGATCAGGATTCGCCACATGCTAGAAAAAGTACGGCAAATCCACCTGAAGTATCAGGTAGTCCGCGTCGGTCATCGTCTTGTCCAATGGGACGGTCACGGAAAGCCCGGGCCGGAACCAGGAGGTTTGGCTGGTCTTCAGGTGGAAACGCGAACCGAAGGCCACCGTGGCTGTATCGCGGGAATGCGGGTTGGCCTTCACCGCCGCAGGCGTCGACAGCCAGCGCTGGTAGCGAAGTTCGCCGCCGAGTGAAACACTCTTCGCCGGGAAACAACCCACGTGCAGGCCCGTGGTGAAGTTGGTCTTCCGCACGTCAGCCTGCACCTCATCGCCCCGGATACGCCAAAGTTCGAGAATCGTTATTTCTCCCTGCACGGTCCAACCGCCCCGGACCCAGGCCAGATCGATACCCGGAAAGAGCACGAAATCATTGGCAGCGAACATGGCGTTATCCATGGCCGAGCGGGCTGGAACGCCCGACCGGATGGCGATGGCGTCGGCCGGATCCGGGTCATTGCCGCCTCCCCCGGCTGTCGGCAGTGCGGTCAACAGGTAGAGTCCCATACGCCAGTCCCCTCCGACCCGGGGAGCATACATGCCGCCCAGGACGAGGTTGGTCGGAACAGTGACGCTTTCTCCCACGGGTGGATCGTTCTGAACAAGACCGATTCGACCCAGCACCGCTGCGGACTTTCCTACTCGTACGGAAGCCAGAAGAATGGGGACGAGCGTCGTACCGTTGGCCCCATCGGCATTCTGATAGGACGCCAGAGAGGTGTCGAGACGAAGAACACGCGCCGGTGCCGCCGGCCGCAACTGCCATGGCGTCGAGTAGGGTGCCGGTGCCGTGGCGCCATCCACCTGGCTCGCCAATCCAACGATAAGAGACAAAGCAACTGTTACGGCCAACCGGGGAACTGACCCGGTTGCCGACGGCGGCACGTCCCGCTTTTGAACGATTCGCATACTTTGACCCCCCTCTCCATTCAAGCAGATGACAATCGACGAGGATACTAGTAATCGCCCATTCGCTGTTCCATGACAATTGTCATCCTGGTTGGAACGCACAGGGTACCGGCACCGAGGCGCCGCGTTCATAATGTCAATGGCCGGGATTAGGCCCGGCCAAAGGAAGCGAGGAGACGATGAAAGTCATGATTGCAATCGACGAATCGGACCACAGCAAGGAAGCCGTTGCCTGGGTCAGTCGCATGGCCTGGCTGGCGGGAACTGACTTGACGGTGGTGGCAGTGGCGCGCTCGGCGATGGTCGTAAGCACGGAGATGTACGCGCCGGGCCTCAGCTACGACGATGAGATCCTCAAGGCCGAATTCGAATACCGCACACGTCTCGCCGACGAAGCGGCGGACATCCTGAAAAAAGCCGGGCACCCGGCCTCGACCCGCGTGGTGACAGGCGATCCCCGCCTTGAAATCGTCGATCTGGCAAAGAAGGAGAAGGCCGACCTGATCATCATGGGCTCGCACGGTCGGACAGGATTGTCGAGGCTGTTGCTCGGCAGCGTGGCGGCACACGTCGTCACCCACGCCCCATGCAGCGTGCTGGTCGTAAAAGGAGTCAAGGCCGCCGAATAATAGTTTGTCATAGCCCCTGGCTTACGTGTTCCGACTCTGGCGAGACTGGACGACCAGGGCAATTTAGCGGTAGCCCGGAATACCTTTTCCAAGAAAGATGTCCCTTTCCACCAGCCACGTCCCGTCCGGACCGCGGCGTGGCGTCGCGACGCCGGATCCGCCCCGATTGCGCGTTAATTCCCCGAGTTTCTCCGGAGTCAATCGAGGGTCGTCCCGGAACACGATGTCATCGATGAAGTAGGTGCCACGGCCCGGCTCGATCACGTGCATGTGAACATGCTGTGGCAGGTCGGTGTTGGGATAACCGGCCGGTCGCAACGTATCGAATCGATACCGACCATCGTGATCGGCTTTGGCCCAACCGCGCAGTGCTCCAGTTGATCGTTGCATCGGTGAAGTAGCGGACCGCGACAGCCGACCACGCAAGAATGGCAGCAATCAAACCCAGGATGGCGGCCAGTCGCAGGGTGGAACGTGGATTTGCCATTGAATCCTCCGGCTAGGATGGTCTGTGGAAGAGGTTGGAGGACGAACCCCCACCGCGTACCAGTTCACACGCCGCGTGGCGTACATGATGGCGGCAAGAGTTGCGAAGAGTCCAATCGATCCAATGAGGAGGGCATAGTCCTCGTTGAGGAGAAGAATGTACAGGTAGAGGTAAAGCAGGGCGACGCATCGGGACGCGCAAACTCGCCTTCCACGGTGAGCCCGAGCTGGTAGACGGGAACGGCGAAAATTCCCCGATGGCAAATCTCCGAGTCGATCGAGCCTCGAATGTGGAGCCGCTCCGACAGGAATATCGCGTGCCGGGTCTCACGTCTCGCCCGGCGTTCCGAGACGAGCCCGGCAATCCTCGAGATCGGAATCTGGAGCAGGAGCGCGAGGAACCCGACCAGCAGGAGTCGCAACATCTGCGAGTTGCGAATGGAGGATGCAAACCGCTCGATCGAATCCTGCACTGAAACCGTCTCTCCTTCGTACACGCATCCTGTGGGTGGAAACACCTGTTCGGTCGTCCACCCGGAGCCCGAGCCAGGCCGATCACTTCGTTGACCTCGTTCGCGTAAGGAGTATGCTGACGCCCTGGACTGATCGGTCTGGACGGAACGGATGCGGTAACAAAGGAGGCACGAACATGCGGGTGGCAAAAGACGATGTGGACGTCCGGATGGAGATTCCGGGCGCCTTGATTCGCCAGCGCACGGGTTTTGGCGATGTGAGCGGATTCGGCACGATCAGCGGCGAATACTTCACGCTCTCAGCGGGCGTCGATACCACGCCGCTTTTCCAGGGATTGGAAGGCAATCTCTGCCAGTGCCCTCACTGGGGCTTCGTCCTGCGGGGCCGGATCACAACGACCGATGCAAAGGGCGCGCAGGAGACAGTGAACGAGAATGACCTGTTCTACTGGCCACCCGGGCACAACGTCAAGGTCGAATTGGACTCGGACATCATCATGTTCAGCCCCCAGCGCGAGCACAGCCTGGTCATCGACCACATGATCGAGAAGGTCAAGGGTTAGGAAAGCGGGGT
>JAWXBZ010000098.1:0-4631 GCA_034440375.1 Candidatus Eiseniibacteriota bacterium | reverse complement strand
GTGATCGTGACGGCCGTGAACAGAACGAAGACCGGATAGGACATGGCCGAGCGGATTTTGGTCTTCAGGGCGTCCATTTTTTCGAGATAAACAGCCAGGTGTTCGAGAATTTCCTCCAGCGTGCCCGAGCCTTCGCCGGCGCGGACCATGCTGACATACAACGTGTTGAACGTGCGCGGGTGCATGGCCATGGCGTCGGAAAGGTTGCTTCCCCCTTCGACGCGTTCGGCCACGTCCTTCACGGTTCGGCCGAGCAGTTTGTTCGTTTCGTCGGCCGAGAGGCCGCGCAAACCGCGAACCAGCGGAATGCCGGCCTCGAACAGGGTCGAGAGCTGGCGGGTAAAAAGGGCCAGGTCACGGGTGCCGATGGAACTCGGAAATAGCGACAGATCCTTCTTGAACCAGGGGATGCTGTCTTTCTTGCCGGCGCGGTCTTCGGTGACATGCAGAACCACGAGGCCACGCTTGTGCAGCTCCTCGATGGCATGGTCAGCCGATGGTCCGTTCACGACCCCCGACAACTCGGAGCCCGCTCGATCCTTGGCTATGTAGGCAAAATCCGGCACGTCTTATCCTCTCAGTCGTCTGCCAGGCAGACACGCAATACTTCTTCGACGGTCGTGGTACCAATGGCCACCTTTCGGAGGCCAGCCTCCCGAAGGGTCAGGAGACCCTCCTCCACACCGACCCGGCGGATCTCATCCGCGGGGCGTCCCTCCGCCACCAGATTTCGAACACGGGGCGTCATGCGCAGCGGCTCCACGATGGCCACCCGGCCGAGGTAGCCCCGTTCGCGGCAGACGGCGCAACCCTTGCCGCGCTGAAAGCTCATGGCCTTGATGCGCTCCGGAGGAAGCCTCAGGGACATGAGAATTTCGGGCGCCGGCGTGTACGGTACCAGGCACTCCCGACAATTTCGTCGCAGCAGGCGCTGGGCCACCACCAATGTCAGTGCCGAGGCCGATTGGAACGGCTCGGCGCCAAGCGTCGTCAGGCGAACCGCCGTGGACGGCGCGTCGTTGGCGTGAATCGTGGAGAAGACCATGTGGCCGGTCATGGCGGCGCGGACCGCCATGTCGGCGGTATCACGGTCACGAATCTCGCCGACCATGATGACATCGGGATCCTGGCGCAGGAAGCTTCGAAGCGTATTCGAGAAGGTAACGCCCTTCTTTTCATTGACCTGCACCTGGTTGATCCGCTCGATCTGGTACTCGACCGGATCCTCCACCGTGGTGATGTTCAGCGTGGCGTTCTTCAGTTCCAGGAGCGCGGCGTACAGGGTCGTCGACTTGCCCGATCCGGTCGGTCCCGACAGGAGCACCATGCCGTATGGCTGGTGAATGGCGTGGCGGAAAATCTCGAGCGTGTCGGCCTCGAAGCCAAGGCTCGTCAGCGACATGTCGAAGTTCGACTTGTCGAGAAGTCGGAGCACCGCTTTTTCGCCATGGATGGTCGGAATGGTGGACACGCGGACATCGACCTCGCGGCCGCTCATCTTGACGGTAAAGCGCCCGTCCTGGGGCTTGCGACGCTCGGCGATGTCCATGTCCGCCAGAATCTTGATGCGGGTCATGACGCCGGTGTAGACGCCTCGGGGCGGCGTCAGCGCGTCGGCCAGGAGGCCGTCCACCCGGAAGCGGACAAGAAGCCCCTTCGGCAGCGGCTCCACATGAATATCGGTGGCCCGCTCGACCAGCGCCTGGGTGACGATCTTGTTGACCAGGTTGATGATCGGCGCGTCCTGCGCGCGGCGAAGCGCCTCCTCGGAATCGATTTCCTGCGAGTCGACGGTGTCGTCATACTCGGTACCCAGCTCGACAGTGGCCTGCGCCAACGCCTCCTGGACGCCCCGGCTACCCTGTACCTCGGCGTAGTGCTTCCGACGTGCATGCGCGATATCCTCGGCGAGGCCGATCATGACGTTCGGTTCGGTCTGGGTGCGATAGCGCAGGTCGTCGAGCGCCATGAGATTCAAGGGATCGACCATCGCCACCGTCAGTCGGCCGTTATCCCGGGTGACCGGCACCAATTCATAGCGTTCGGCCATCTCTTCCGGAACAAGGCTGACGGCTTCCGGCATCACCTTGTGAGCGGTCGGATCAAAGATCTCGACATTGAGCTGGCGGGCGAGAATCTTGACCAGAACCGGCTCGCTCACGAAACCAAGCCGCAGGAGGATGGCTCCAAGGCGCTCATGGGTACTGGTCTGTTCCTGGAGCGCTCGACCGAGCTGCTCCTGCGTCAGCATTCCTTCCCCGATGAGAAGTGAGCCGAGCCCCTGGTGTTTGGTTTGCATCGAGATCCCGTCCGACTTTGTTAGAGTATCGGTTGAACAGCCTGCATGGTCGCTCCGAAGGCCAAAGACGCCGACGAGGCTGGATGTCCCTGATCGAAGGACACCATCTGGATGCGTTTCTGTTTTCATTCTACTCTACATGGAGTGCTGATCTCTATTTCTTTTCCATGAGGGAAGCCTGCTAAGCCTTTTCTTTGCAAAGGCTTCCATTGTTGCAACTGTCGGAGTGCTTGACAGGGACTGTCGAAAAACCGATCGGAAACGGGCAACTGATTGGGAAACAATGTTTTTAACGCGCCGACTCAACATGAGCCGATGACAGCGGATTCGTCCGTTTTTGGCTGCAAACTATAACAAAATAAAGGGTTAGATGACTTCAACTCTACGATTGAACCTGTTTCTCGCCCGGGCGGGAGTCGCGTCACGCCGGGCGGCCGACAAGCTCATTGAATCCGGAAGGGTACGGCTGAATGGGGTGCCCATTACCACGCTGGGGACACAGCTGGACCCGGAGCAGGATCGGGTCGAGGTGGACGGGCGTCCGGTCGGTGTCATCGAGGAGATGCGCTACCTGTTGCTCAACAAGCCTCCGGGTCATGTGACGACTTCCCGTGACCCCCGGGGTCGGCCGACAGTGCTCGACCTCATCGGCCCCCAGGGAGCGCGCCTTTACCCGGTTGGCCGACTCGATATGGAGTCAGAGGGATTGTTGTTCTTGATGAACGATGGTCGGCTGGCGTTTCGACTGACGCATCCGAAATTTGAAGTACCCAAGACCTACAGGGCCTGGACATCGGGCCCTCCAAACGACGCTGCGGTGCAGCAACTCCGCGAGGGGGTGCAGTTGGAAGATGGCTGGACATCACCGGCCACGGTCCAAAATCTCGGCACAACGGCCATGGGGCATGGCGACTCCGGTCCCGCACTTGACATCACCATCCACGAGGGGCGCAATCGCCAGATTCGACGGATGCTTGAGGCAGTTGGATATCCCGTGCGCCAGTTACGCCGTATCCGTTTCGGCCCGATCGAACTGGGCTCCATGTCCCCCGGCAAGTTTCGTTCGTTGACCAGGTCGGAGATTGATGAACTCCGCCGCTTTGTGAGGCTTCCGAATGCGTGACCGACTGCTCAAGTCGATGCTGACCCTGATGGCCGGGCTTTGCCTTGTCACCGGGACACCCATGGCCGGGGAGACGGCCAACTGGTGGGTGGAGAAGGACGGAGAGACCGCCGGTGTTTCATGGCAGGAAATCGTCTATCGAAGTGACGGCCTCCGGGTGCGAGGATTTCTGTTCGATGCCGGGCAGCCCGGGCGGCGTCCCGCCATCGTTTTCAACCATGGCGGCGTCAGCGGCGTCTCGGCCGACATGATGCGCCGTTCGGCCGACATGGCACGGGCAGGCTACCTGGTTCTGACCCCGACGTATCGGGGCGAAGGAGGGAGCGAGGGACGAATCGAGGTGGCCGCCGGTGAAGTGAACGACGTGCTGGCGGCAGTGGCCATTCTGCGTGGACATCCGCGCGCGGAGGCGGCACAGGTGGCGCTGGTCGGATCCAGCCATGGGGCCCTGATCTCGGTCCTGGCCGCGGCCCGTGACGGCCGGATCAGGGCGGTGGCCGCCGCGTGTGGTGTGATGGACGTTCACTCCTGGTACCGGTATCTCGTCGACAACGGATTCGACGTATCCGACTCGCTCTCGGTGGCCGTGTACGGACGGGGGCCGGAGGATCGGCCCGAGGCGTTCCGAAGCCGCAGCGCCATCCTTGTGGCGGACCGATTGAACATGCCGGTGCTGCTGCAGCAGGGAATGAAGGACCGCATCGTGCCTCCCGATCAGGTATGGCGCCTGTCGGCGGCATTGGAACGGGCGGGGCAGAATCCACCGCGGGTCAGGACCTACCCGCTCCTCGGCCACGCCTTCTGGTTCTGGGATCGATCGCACCACTCCGAGGCGGAGGTGGCGGAAACCGAGACTTCGTGGAACGACCTGATGACCTTTCTGGGAGAGCACATGGCGATGAGCAACCGTCCGGTGGGCGTTGATGCCCAGCCGCCACAGGCCGATGCCGACTATCGCGCCGGCATCAGGGAATGGCAGGAAGGGCGGGCCACCCGGCTGACCGCGGATGATGGCTGGTTGACGGTAGCCGGCCTCTTCTGGCTCGAACCGGGCCTCAACCGGATGGGAAGTGCGTCGGACAACGACATCCGGCTTCCCGCAAATTCATCGCCGGCGCGCGCCGGCAGTTTCCTGCTCGAGGGAGATCATGTGTCGGTGGAGAGCCTTCCAGGCGTTTCACTCTGGCACCAGGGAAGTCCGTTCGAGCG
>JAWXBZ010000097.1:0-20717 GCA_034440375.1 Candidatus Eiseniibacteriota bacterium | reverse complement strand
CCGGTCCAGTCACCGGATGTCACCGGCGTGGCGCTGGTCCGCTTCGGATCACTGGGCGACGTCATCCTGACCACCGCCGCGGCCACCAGGCTCAAAAGACGACGCCCTGATCTCCTGGTCACGGTCGTCACCCGCCACACCATGGCACCGGTTCTTTTCCGTCATCCGGATGTCGATCGCGTGCTGGTCCTTCCACCCGGCTCGGGGGGGCTGGCCGGACTGGCTGCCCTGGCCCGCCAGCTTCGCCGGGACGGTGTCCGGGATCTGATCGATCTGCACGGCAACCTGCGCAGCCGGGTCCTGACGTGGCTCCTGATGCCCCGTGGCCATGTTCGTTACGAGGGACGCGGCATGGCCAGGCGCCTCCTCGTTCGAGCCCCGGCGATCGCGAGAAGCCTCTGCTCACCGGTTCGACCGGTGGCACTTGCCTATGTCGCGGCGGCCGATGAGTGGCTGGATCGATTCGGCCGCGTGTCGGATGCCGCGGGGCGGACCGGCCCGGCGGCTCACGAACCCGCCGTCAGCCGGTTCGATCTGGAGGAATCACCGCTGCCGTCCGTTCATCTGGCGCCGGCCGAAGTCGGGTGGGCCATTTCCGAAATGGAGCGCCTGGAAATCCCGCCCGGGGCGATCGGTGTGGCCCCCGGCGCGCGACACGCAACCAAGCGTTGGCCGATCGTTTATTATGCCGAGCTGATCGATCGGTTGGCGCTCCGGAAGCGATACGTGGTCCCGGTGTTTCTTTCCTCCTCGCCCGAGGATCTGGAGCTGGAAACGGAGCTGCGGCGGCTGGTGCGTCGGCCGGAATCAATGCGCATTGTTCGCCAGCCACTGCGGCGCGCCGCGGCGATGCTGGGTCGGCTGTCGTCACTGGTCACCAACGATTCCGGGTTGATGCACCTCGCCGCCGCCGTGGGCACCCGGGTGGTGGCGCTTTTCGGACCGACGGTACTCGAATTCGGTTTCGAGCCCGCCGGACCAGGACACCAGATCCTCGAGAGGCCGCTCGATTGTCGTCCGTGCTCCGTGCACGGCGGACCGGTCTGCCCGCGGGGACACTTTCGCTGCATGAAGGAAACTTCGCCCGAGGATGTCCTCGCGGCGCTCGACGGACTGGATCGCCGCCGTGACCTTGCGGTTGACGGCGGCCGGAGCGACATCAACCGATGAAACACCTGGCACTTCTGGCACTGGCCGACGCCGAGGTCGATCTCCTGACCCGGCTGGCGCAGCGATCCGACCTGACACTCTCGGCCGTCTATCACCCCGATCCGCATTCGCTGGTGGCCCGGCTGGCCGAACTGGCCAACGTGCCGGTTTACACCGACCTGGAGGCGTTGGCGGACCTGCCGCTCGATTGCTGCCTCGGGAATGAAAGATCGCGGCCCCTGATCGAAGCTCTGGCCGGGCACGCGGCGGCGGCCGGACGGGAGAGGCCGGCCTTCGTGTCGATCGCTGAGTCGGAACGATTTCTGGAGGACCCAATCGGCTGGAGCAGTCCGGTGACCGCGCTTGATCTCGAGATCGCGGACGATCAACCACCCGATGAAAGGGTTCAAACCGAATTGCCCACTGGCTCGCCGGAGACCCCGTCTCCCGTGGACATCGAGTCGACCTCGGTGATGACGGAGCCGGTTCGTGTTCGACGAACGCTCGGCGCCCCGACCATCGACCTCTTCTACGAGCCGTCGAGACTGGCCGAGTGGTTGGTTCAATCGGCGCTCCGACTGACCGGGGCCGAGTCGGCGGTTCTCTGGCGGCGCGAAACGAACGGACTCCGCTGGACCCTGATGGCGTTCGCGCCCGATGCCGATCGGCTTCCGGCGGTGACATTTCCGCCTGAGGAACTCGAGGCCGAAGTCCAATCGGGCCTCTCCCGTTCCGGGCCACTCGGGGATGGAAGCGGGGTCGGTCTTGAACCCCCGGTCCGCGCACTGTACGTGCCGCTGCCCGGAGCCGGGGAACCGTTCGGCCTGTTGGCACTGTTTCAGCCCTGGAGCGCCCCGGAGTGGCCGAAGTTTGTCCGGGACGAACTGAGCGCCCGGGCCGGTGAACTTGGGGGAGCGCTCGAACGATGTCTGGCCATGTCGAAGGTGGGGCAGGAACTCAAGCATCTGAAGTTCAAGGAACGCCTGCGCGATTGTCTTCTTTCCGACACCCTTGCCCCGGCCGATCGCTGGCGCCTGTGCCTCGAGTTTCTGCTCGAGGAATTGCCGGCCCAGGCGGCCTGGTACTTCGCGGCAGACGAAAGCGCCGCACGTCTGCGGCTCGTGGCGGCGGTCAGCATCAGTGGCCCGATCGAAGGCGAACTGTCCCTGCCGATGGGCACGGGGCTGATCGGCCATTCCTTTGGCGGCACGGCGCCGACCCGGTGGTTCGGTGAGGCCGGCCTGGGGGCCGGTGAAATGGTGACGATTCCCGTGGAGGGAGGCCGCGGCGGCCACCGCACGCCGGCCGGTGTTCTCCTGATCGAGGGGGTGCCGTCCGTCGATGAGGAGACACTCGACGCCGGCCAGCGGATCGACATCCTGCGCGACATCCTGGCTCCGCTCATCTCGTCGACCGCGGGCGAATGAACGGGGTCGATCGACCGGTGATCCGTCGCCTCGAGGGCGACGTGATCGCGCGCATCGCGGCGGGCGAGGTCATCGACCGGCCGGCCGCGGTCGTCAAGGAACTGTTCGAGAATGCCCTTGACGCGGGCGCCGGGCAGATCACGATCGAGGTGGATGGCCACCTGGAGCGCCTGGTACGTGTCAGCGATGACGGCCATGGCATGGATGAGGCCGGTGTCCGGCTGGCCATCGAGCGGCATGCCACAAGCAAGATCGAACGCGCCGAGGATCTCATGCGCGTCCTGTCGCTTGGTTTTCGGGGCGAGGGACTGGCCTCGGTGGCCGCCGTCTCGCGACTGACGATTCTTTCGGCCACGGAGGATGGCGAGGGGATCGAGATGGTGGCGGAAGGTGGCGTCGTTCAATCGATTCGGCCGGCCGGCCGTGCCCGCGGCACAACGATCGAGGTGCGCGACCTCTTCTTCAATACGCCGGTCCGCCGCAAGTTTCAGCGCAGTGCCACCACCGAGCTGACGCAATCGGCCCGAATCATCCAATCGTACGCGCTGGCCCGTCGCGCCATCCACCTTCGCTGGGTGGTGGACGGCCGCGAAATCCTGAACCTGCCCCCGGCCGGTACGCTCGCGGAACGAATGGCAGCCCTCTTCGGCCGGGAGCGCCTGTCACGGATGATCGCCGTGACGGGCCGGAATGAAATCGTGTTCATCGAGGGCTACCTGGGGGCACCCGAGGATTCGCGTGTCCGGGGCGATCAGCAGACGTTTTTCGTCAACGGTCGGCTCGTCTCGAATCCGATCCTTCGCCAGTCGGTTCGGCAGTCCTACGGCAACCTGATCCCGTTCGACCGACACCCGTTTGCGGTGCTGGCCATCACGCTGGATCCCGGGCGCGTCGATGTGAATGTCCACCCGACGAAGAAGGAGGTTCGATTCTCGAACGACCGCGATCTCTTTCCGGCCCTCGTGTCTCTCCTGAAGCCGGCCGTGATCCGCCATGTGCCGCGTTACCGGCCCGGAGATGACGGCGTCGATGTGGCCATCGAGGATGTCGCCACCCTGTTCGCCGGGGAGGGCGCCGGCGGGGGCCTGGTGCGTGACGAGCCGGGCGAACGCGACGTATCGGGTGTTCCAGGCGGCTTGTCCGGGCCGGCCGGGCGGGATGTCGGAACGGCCCTGATTCTGCCATTTACGGGCATGCAAACCGGCGGCGCCGCCTTCGAGGAAGCGAAGGCGGTGAAAGGGGAGGCGCTCCTGGCCGAGCTCTGGCAGCTTCACCGAAGTTACATTCTGGCTTCCATCCGCGGGGGACTCCTGATCATCGATCAGCACGCGGCCCATGAGCGGGTACTGTTCGAGGAGGCCATCCTCCGGATTCGCGGCGGGCGCCCGGCCACGCAGGAACTTCTTTTTCCGCAAGTTGTCGATCTGACGCCCGAGGAATTTCACACGCTGCTCGACATCCAGGCCATCCTCGAAAAGTTCGGGTTCCACATCGAACTCTTTGGCGGAACGACCGTCGTCGTACACGGGATACCGGCCGGGCTGACCCGATGGCGACAGGGTGACATGCTCCACGACCTGATCGCCATGTACGGTGATCAGGCCACCGCCGCCCCGCTGGAAGAAAGGGTGGCTCGCTCGTACGCCTGCCGGGCCGCGGTCAAGGCCGGCGAACCGCTCACCCCGGTCGAGATGAACGAACTGATCGACCGGCTCTTTGCCACGACGTTGCCGCAGGGTGATCCGCACGGCCGGCCGACGTTTCTCCGTTTGTCCATCGATGACATCCACCGGCGATTCGGCCGAAGCGGCTGATCGGCTCCCCCCGGTCGTCGTCCTCCTCGGCACCACCGCTTCGGGCAAGACGGCGGTGTCCCTGCCTTTGGCCAGGCTCCTTGGCGCCGAGATCGTTGCGCTCGACTCGAAACAGGTGCTGGCAAAAATGGCGATCGGCACCGCCCAGCCGACCGTTGCGGAGCAGGCCATCGTTCGACATCACCTGGTCGGCGTGGCCGACCCCCGCGATCGATTCAGTGCCGGCGACTACGGGCGGCTGGCTCGCGGAACCCTGGCCGACATCGAAGCCCGCGGTGGGCGCGCCCTCTTCGTGGGCGGGTCGGGATTGTATCTGGAAGCGTTTCTTGGCCGACTCGCGGAATCGCTGCCGCACGACCTGGTCGTCCGCGAGTCGCTCCGTGACCGGGTGGCCCTTGAGGGGAGCGCCGCGCTCCACGCCGAACTGACCCGGCTCGATCCGGACTGCGCGGCAAGGTTGCACCCCAACGATGCCCAGAGGATCACCCGGGCGCTTGAAGTGATCCAGCTGACCGGGGCCACCATGAGCGGGCTACAGGCGTCCCAATCGGGCGCCCACCCCGAACTGGCCGCGCGTACGCAGATGATTCTGCTGGACCGTCCACGGGACGAGGTTTATGCCCGTATCGAGCGGCGGACGGAGGAGCTCCTGGCCGGCGGGATGATCGAAGAGGCGTCCGAACTGCTCGCCACGGGCATCGATCCCGCCTCGCCGGCTTTCAGGGCCCACGGTTATCCCGAGATCGCCCGGTATCTCAACGGATCGATCGATCGCCTGGAATTGACCCGGGCCTTGAACCAGGTCACGCGAAACTACGCCAAGCGGCAAATGACCTGGTTTCGCCGACTTCCCGGGTTGCTCCGGGTACCGACAACAGGGGATATTTCACCGGAAGAAACGGCCCGATTGATGGCCTCGCGGCTTGAAGACATTACTTGACACAAATCCGGCAACCGGATAATCTCCAGCCTGTTACGAAGTCAGGGCGCGGGCATAACTCAGTTGGTAGAGTGTCAGCTTCCCAAGCTGAATGTCGCGGGTTCGAACCCCGCTGCCCGCTCCAAATCATAGACCGTTTCAGGCCCCGTCGCTGGGCCTTTTCAGGACAGTCGGACCAGTTGCCCCACCTCCGAACCTGTGAGGATGGGGGGGCAGTGCGATGTTGGTGGTGATATGCAAATACGCTCGATCCGAGAGGGAAGCACGGCGGCACGGTCACGGCTCCGGCCGGGGGACACGATCCGGCGCGTAAACGGTCACGCCGTCACCGACTTCCTCGACCTCTATTTTCATCTCAGCGAGGAAGAGGTGGAACTGGATGTCGAGCGGGCGGAGGAAGCTCCGGATGGCGGACGGTTCACCGTATCCCTGACCCGAACCTACGGCGAGGAATTTGGCCTCGAGTTTCCCGAAACCAGGTTTCGGGTTTGCGGCAACAAGTGCCCGTTCTGCTTCGTTGATCAGAACCCTCCCGGCATGCGTCCCGCGGTCTACGTTCGGGATGACGATTACCGCTTTTCGTTTCTTGACGGCCATTTCATTACGCTGACCAATCTCAAGGAATCAGACTTCCAGCGAATCATCGATTACCACCTGTCGCCCCTGTACGTATCGGTGCATGCCCTTGACCCGGAAGTCAGGACGTATCTTCTTGGAACGGCCCGGGCGCGGATGATTCGGCCTCAAATTGAAAGGCTCCTCGGCGAAGGGATCAGGATTCACACCCAGATCGTGGCCCTGCCGGGCGTGAATGACGGTGCGGTCATGGACGACACGATTGACGGACTGGCCGCCTACTTCCCTGGCGTCGAATCGATCGGCGTGGTGCCGATCGGCCTGACGGCGCACATGCCCGGCGAGCGCGGGCTGCGTCCGTATACGATGGAAGAGGCCGCCGCCGTGTGTGATCATGTCGAGCGGCGACATCAGGACTTTCGCCGGAAGCTGGGCCGCGGATTCGTTTACATGGCCGATGAGTTTCTCCTCCTGGCCGGAAAGGCGATTCCGAACACCGGTTACTACGACGGATTTCTTCAGATCGGCAACGGTGTCGGCATGGTCCGTCAACTGAAGAACGACTTTCGCCGTCGGACCCTGGACGTCGAGGGACTGACCCGGCGCGGTTTGTTCCGGCTCCTGATCCTGAGTGGCGAGAGCGCCGGGCCAACCATTCGCGAGATGGTGCGGCGCAAGGTGCCGGGTGGGGGAAAGGTGCAGATCGAGACGCGCCTCGTGGTCAATGAAACTTTCGGCCGGCCGACGTCGGTGACCGGCCTGCTGGGGGCTAAGGATTTCGCGCGGGAACTCCGTACTGCCGGCCCGTTCGACCTGGCGCTGATACCGGCCAATGCCCTGAATGATCGCCAGATTTTCATGGACGACGTGGCGCTCGACGACCTGACCGCCGAGTTCGGTGGCCGAATTGCCGTGGGTTTCGACTCGCTCTGGACGGCCGACTCACTTGTTCCGGAAGAGGTGGCCAGCACATGAGTACCCTGACCCGTCTCCCGATCGTCAGCCTTGTCGGGCGTCCCAACGTCGGCAAGTCGACCTTCTTCAATCGAATCGTGGGCGGCCAGCGCGCCGTCGTCCATGACTTGCCTGGCGTCACGCGCGACCGGCACGAAGCCGAGGCGCGCTGGCGCGAGATCCCTTTCATCCTGATTGACACGGGCGGCCTGGTGCCCAATGCCAGGACCGGAATGACCGCCGCCGTCCGCCGCCAGACGGAAGTGGCCTTCAAGGAGTCCGATCTCATCCTCTTTCTGGTGGATGGGCTGGAAGGACCAACTCCCCTCGACCAGGAAATCGCCGAAGCCATCCGGGCCTGCGGCCGGCCGTACCTGTTCGTGGTGAACAAGATCGACACCATGCGGGCCGAATCGGAGTCGTGGGAATTCGGCAACTTCGGCATGGGCGAACTCTTCACCGTGTCGTCCTCACACGGGCGCGGGATCGGCGACCTGCTGGATGCCATCATCGACCGACTGCCGAGCGGAAAAAAGAAGAAAGGGGCCGACGAGCTCGTGAGCCTGGCACTGGTCGGGCGCCCCAATGTCGGCAAATCATCGCTGGTCAATCGGCTGCTCGGCGAGGAACGGATGATTGTTCACGAGGAGCCCGGCACCACCCGGGATTCAATCGACACCGAGTTCACCTTCGATGGCACCCGGATCAGGCTGGTCGATACGGCCGGACTGCGCAAGCGCTCGAAGATCGACGACGGCGTTGAGTATTTTTCGAGCGTCCGGACCCAGCGCGCCATCGAGCGCTGCGAGGTGGCCGGCATCGTCGTCGATGCGCACGAACCGCTCGGCCACCAGGACGCGCACATCGCCAGCCTGGCCCACGTGGCGGGGAAGAGCGTCATCCTCCTCCTGAACAAATGGGACCTGGTCGAGAAAGAGACGAAGACCGCCGACGAGCAGGCCAAGGAGGCGCGCCGCCGGCTGCCGCACATCCGGTATGCGCCCATCATGTTCGTGTCGGCGTTGACGGGGCTCCGGGTGTCAAAAATTCCGACGCTGGCCCGCCAGCTGGCCCGTGAGCGAAAGCGCGTCATCACCACCTCCGAGCTGAACCGATTCCTTGAGGCGATGGAAAAAAAATATCAACCGCCTGCGAGCAAGCGTGTCGGAAAGCCTCCAAGGATCTACTATGGCACGCAGACGGGGGTCGCCCCGCCGGTCTTCACGCTTTTTGTCAATGAACCGCTGGCATTCGCCACCAGCTACCGCCGTTACGTGATCAACTCCCTGCGCGAAGCGCTGGGATTCGAGGGATGCCCGATCGACGTGCGCTACCGCGCCCGCCGGCCGGCGACACGATCAGGGGAACCGCAGAAATGAATTACTACCTGGCGGTCATCCTTGCCGGTTTTCTCCTGGGCTCCATGCCCTGGGGACTCTGGATGGGTTATCTGCTCGGCAAGGGGGATATCCGCAAGACAGGCAGCGGTAATCTCGGCGCCACGAACGTCTATCGAGCGATGGGACCGTGGGCGGCGCTGCTTGTACTTCTGCTGGATGCGGGCAAGGGTTGGCTGGCCGCCGTCATGGTGCCGACACTTCTGCCCGGATCGGAATCATGGCCTTACCTTCGACTGGTCGGCGGGCTCTCCGCCATGACCGGCCATATCCTGACGCCATTCGCTTCCTTCAAGGGAGGCAAGGGGGTGGCCACTTCCCTTGGCATCTTCATCGGCCTTGCGCCAATCCCCATGGCCATTTCATTCGGATTCTTCGTTCTGTTCGTGGCCGTTTCGGGCTTCGTCTCACTTGGTTCGATGATCGCCGCGCTCGTCCTTCCGGTTGCCATTTACCTGATGCGTGCCACGGTCCAGCGCCAGTGGGGCGCCGTGCTCATTCTGGCGGTAATCATGACCATCATCATCCTGCTGCGCCATCGAACCAACTGGAAACGATTGATGGCCGGGACGGAGTCGCACCTGTGGAAACGGGGACCGAAGGCGTGACGGTGGGCGTTCTGGGCCTCGGCTCCTGGGGCACGGCCCTGGCCGCGCTGCTGGCCGGCCGCGTTGATGTAGCTGGCTGGACGCATGATCCCTCTCAGCGCGCGAGCCTGGCCGCCGATCGTGAAAACCGCAAGTATCTGCCCGGGGTTCCGCTTCCGGCGAATCTCCGCATCGAGGAGACGGTCTCGGGCGTCCTGGCCGGCTGCGCTCTGGTGGTTTTTGCCGTACCGTCGCACGCCGTCCGTGAAGTGGCCACCAGCGCGGCGTCCTACCTCCCGGCCGGCGCCACCGTTGTCAACGTGGCGAAGGGGCTGGAGGAAGGCTCCCTGGATCGGATGTCGACGATCCTGACCGAGTTGCTTCCGGCGGAAACCCCGGTGGTTTCGCTCCTCGGCCCGTCTCACGCGGAGGAGGTCAGCCGGGGGCAGCCCACGGCGCTGGTGGCGGCCTCACACAATCCGGAGGCGGCCCGACGGACCCAGGAGCTGCTGAACAGCGAGACTCTCCGCATCTATACGAGCCCGGATTTGGTCGGCGTGGAACTGGCCGCAGGACTCAAGAACATCATCGCCATCGCGGCGGGAATATCCGTGGGCCTCGGTTACGGCGACAACACGATGGGGGCGCTGGTGACGCGCGGGCTGGCCGAGATCACCCGGCTCGGCACGAAACTGGGCGGCCGGCCCGAAACGTTCAGCGGCCTGTCGGGCCTCGGCGATCTCGTCACGACCTGCATCAGCCCCCACAGCCGCAATCGCTGGGTCGGTGAGCAACTGGGGCAAGGGCGTTCCGTGGACGATGTGCTTGGCGGCATGGTGGGGGTGGCCGAGGGGGTCAGGACCACGCGGGCCGGCGTCGACCTGGCGAGGCGGTACGACGTCGATATGCCCATCGCCACGGCGGTCCGGGGAGTGCTGGATGGGGTCAAGGAACCCCGTCAGGCGATTCGCGAGCTGATGCTGCGCGATCCGAAGGCGGAACTCACGTGAGCCGGCTGCGCGAACGAACCGATACCAAGCTCTACTATTCGATCAGCGAGGCCAGTGCCATCGCCAAGGTGAAGCCACATGTTCTTCGGTACTGGGAAACGCAGTTCAAGATGCTGCGGCCGAAAAAAAACAAGGCCGGCAACCGGATGTACCGAAAGCGCGATCTGAAGCTGATTCAACTGATCAAGGAGCTCCTCTACGACAAGGGATACACCATCTCCGGGGCGCGCCGAAAACTGCTGGACGATCGCGCCGCGCTCCGCGATCAGATCGAGATCAAATTCACCGATGTCGAACGACTGTCGCTCCTGAACGAGATCATTCGCGATTTGAAGGATGTTCTCGATGATCTGAAGCAGCCGCCGGGTGAGGTGGCCCGGCGCTCCAGGGCCGAGGAGGTCGCCGCGACGGCCCGCGACGCGGTTGCCGGGGCCGGGAGCGGCGGAAATGGCGGAAATGGAGCTGGCCATACCGACACGATGACCGATTCCACCGCCGACGTTTCCGCCGACTCGGATGACGACAGTGGACAGGACACCGCTCCGGAGCCTAAGATCCTCGGCGCTTGACCATTACCCTACCTGAAGACATCGGGGCGTAGCGCAGCCTGGTAGCGCACTTGCTTGGGGTGCAAGTGGTCGCTGGTTCAAATCCAGTCGCCCCGACCACCATTGGCGCCCGGAAGCTTTTCGCTTCCGGGCGCTGTAGGATCACCCCAATGCGAATTTTAGTCACCAACGACGACGGTATCTTCGCTCCGGGCATCAAGGCCCTGGCCGCCGCCTTCCGACAGCTCGGCGATGTCCTCGTCGTGGCCCCGGACGCGGAACGAAGTGCCTCCGGTCATGCCCTGACCCTTCAGCATCCGCTGCGCATGACGGAAATTGCTCCTGCCGAATGGTCCGTCACCGGCACTCCCACCGACTGCGTCCTTCTGGCCGTTCACGCCATCCTGAAGGGGGAGAAGCCCGACCTGGTCGTCTCCGGCGTCAACGCGGGGCCGAACATGGGGGACGACGTCACCTACTCCGGAACCGTCTCGGCGGCCTTCGAGGGAACACTCCTCGGCATCCCATCGATTGCCGTCAGCCTGGCCACGTTTGATCCGGAGCCATTCGAGCCGGCGGCGCAGGTGGCCCTCGAACTGGCCCGCCGACTGATCGATACGCCGTTGCCGCCCAAGACGCTGCTGAACGTCAACGTCCCGGCCATTCCCTTCGAAGCCATGCGGGGCATTCGGCTGACCCGTCTCGGGCACCGGGTCTTCACGGACATCATCGCGCCACGGGTCGACCCCCGGGGCCGCCCCTATTACTGGGTGGCCGGAACCGCCCAGTGGGCCCCGGAAGAGCGGACCGACATTGCCGCCATCCGTGACGGTTTCATTTCGGTCACGCCGCTGAACATGGACATGACCGACTATCGGCTCCTGGTGGAGATGGAAACGTGGGGGCTCGACGTGCCGGCCGGAGCACTAGCCCCGACTCACCCACAACCGCATCGATCTGAGGGCCGCACGTGAACCGCATCATGCCGCTGGTTGCCGTTCGCTGGGCGCTGACGCTCTGCCTCCAGTACGGCGCGGTCGCCTCTTTCGCCTCACAGCCTTACCCGGGCTTGAGTCCGGAGGCGTTTCCGACGACGGTCCTGGCCGGTCCCTCAGGTCAGGCCCTACTGCCACAGCCTGACAAAGCCGTCGATGGAGAGTGGTTCGAGCCGAACCCTGTACCCTCGATCGGCTTGGGCTACACGGGAAAGCTTGCCTACGACTCCAACGGCGACCGGGTCATTCTGGCCCATCCGGAGTCATGGGCTCTCTCGCTCGCGGGTCAAGTCGGCTGGACCCGGCTTGCACCCATGGGAACCCCGCCCCGCGTGTTCCTCGGCCATACAGTCACCTACGATCCGCCCGGAAACCGAATCATTCTTTTCGGAGGAGAGGGCCCGGCGGGCCCGACAAATGAGGCGTGGGCACTCGAGCTCGGTGCCCGGCCCGAGTGGACCCGGGTGCAAGCGCTCGGGGTTTTGCCCCCCGCTCGCGTCTTCCACGCGGCGGTCTTCGATCCCCTGCGACGTCGTATCCTGGTCTTCGGGGGGGCGACGTATGCCTACCGATACGATCTGACCGGCTATGCCTACTTCGCCGACGTCTGGTCCCTGTCATTGGAGGGTCCGACCTCCTGGTCCCGGTTGCAGGTCTCCGGGACTTCTCCGCCAGGAAGGGCGTGGCACTCCCTGACGTACGATCCCGAGCGAGATCGAGTGCTCCTCTTCGGAGGTGATGCCACGAATCACACGGATGACGTGTGGGCTCTGACGTTGTCCGGTGCTCCTTCCTGGATTGAACTGTCACCGGCTGGACCCGGCCCGACAAACCGCCTGGAACACACCGCTCTGTACGAACCGCAGCAGGATCGCCTCATTGTGTTCGGCGGCCTTTTCCACAACGATGCGTGGGCGCTCTCGCTCGGGGCGCCTGTCGCCTGGAGTCGACTGACCGCCGCGGGGACGCCACCGGAAGACACAGGCCACCAGGCAGTTCATGATCCGGCCCGGAACCGCCTCATCGCATTCGGAGGCACGCGGTTCTGGTTTCCGTTCGAGACGATCCATGATCGCCGCGCGACTAGCAACGAGGTCCTGGCGCTCGATTTGGCAACCAGTCCCGTCTGGCATCCTCTGACCCTGATGCCCCAGGTGCGAATCGGACACGGAATGGTTTACGACCCGGTTCGAGATCGCATGCTCATGTTCGGAGGACGCAATCTCAAAGGGATACCCTCCTACGACGAAAACCTGTGGGCCCTCCCGTTGCCCGATGCGAGCCGTTGGACCGTCATGTCGTCGGCCGGTCTCCGGCGCGAGCGGCACGGATTTGTCCATGATCCACTGAATGATCGCCTGATCGGACTGGGGGGAATGGAGGTCGGTGGAGGTTGCTCCAGGGATGTGCTCCTCTCCCACTACCCGGAACCCGAAAACTGGGCCATCCCGCTGACGGGCGGTGAAGGCTTTTCGCCCGTTCCGGCCGGAGGTCTTAAGGAGGGGCACTCGGCTGTCTACGACCCGCCGCGAGGACGGATCGTGACTTTCGGGGGAAGCGAAATTCAGTCCCTGGGTTGCGGCCCGAGAGACATATCGCTTTGGACCCGGGTCTACAGCAACAGTCTACGAACCCTTTCCCTCACCGGCGCACCGGAATGGGGGGAACCGGACACGGGGTCCCGGCCCGGGCCCAGGGAGGGGCATTCCGCGGTCTTCGATTCGGATCGGGACCGCATGATCATCTTCGGTGGAGAAGGCGATGAACACCCGCCTTTCAATGAGATCTGGGCACTCTGTCTGGCCGGGGAGCCGGTGTGGTCGAGACTGACTCCCACCGGTGATGCAGGGCCCCGGCGCGCCTTCCACACGGCGTTCTACGATCCCGTCCGGGACCGCATGGTCGTCTTTGGCGGGACGGATGGCAACGCGCCCGTCAGCAACGAGCTCTGGTCGTTCTCGTTCGTGGACAGCAAGTGGACACGCCTGTCTCCGCAGGGTACTCCGCCGGCCCCGCGCTCGGGGCATGCCGCCGCGTACGATCCGGTTCGGGACCGGGCGATCCTGTTCGGTGGGGGAGGTGCGTATTCCAGGGGAAGTCCCGGGGATCGATTCAGCCCGTATCTCAATGACACCTGGGTACTGGAATGGGGGAGTCCGCTTGTGGAGGTCGCGATCGAGATACGTCCCCGAAGTCATCGAGACAGGATCTCCACGAATTCGAAAGGTTTTCTGCCCGTGGCTATCCTCAGCACGTCGGACTTTTCCGCAGCCGATGTGGACCCGGCGACGGTTCGCCTGAACGGGGTCGCGGTAGCCCGCCGGGGTAACGGGACCATTCACGCGAATGTCGCGGATGTCAACTCGGATCAATTCCCGGACCTCATCGTCAACTTCAGAATCGACGAACTCGACGTTTCCAGCGAATCCTCCACCTTTGTGCTTCGGGCGAGAACTCGCGATGGACGGTTCATTCGCGGCTCCGACCAGATGGCCGCCAGAATTGCCTCCAACGAACTCGGAGGAGCGCCAGACACGTCGGCGCCACTCGCGGCGATGAACCTGCGTCTGGCATGGAACCCGGTACGTGGATCTGAGCTGGCGGTAATCGCCGACTTCCCGGAAGCGGGCCTCGCCATCCTCGATGTCTTCGACCTGTCGGGCCGACGCGTGGCCTCCGAGTCGGTGGAAGTCATCGAGTCCGCTTCCCGAACCATCAGCCTGCGGGCGAATCGCTTGCTGGCACCCGGCGTATATTTCGTTCGATTGACGCAGGGTTCCAGGATCGAGGCGATCCGGGCGGTAGTTCTCTCCGAGCCTTGAACGGCAGAGGCTCGGCTCGTCGGTAACCCATGCTCTTGAAGGGGAATCCCCCCGCCGGTATAGTCTGGCGCTTCGAACGGGAGCTGGTCCTTGGGATCAGCCGCCGATTCAACGGTCGGGGCGTAGCGCAGCCTGGTAGCGCACCTGGTTCGGGACCAGGGGGCCGGAGGTTCAAATCCTCTCGCCCCGACCAATTTTTCCCCGCGGACGAACCCAGGGAGCCATCGCATGAGTAAGCCGCGCGGCACCGCGGGCGACGGCACGCCGCCGCCGGCCGCCCCGTTCAAGGAAATTCTCGCCCAGGCCCTCGAGGGGGGAAAGTCCTCCCGCCGGATCACCCAGAAAACAATCGACCGCCTGCTGGGGGCTCCCGACTTTGACGAGACGGAGTTCGAACTCTTCCTCGATATCGCCCGGGAACTCGAGATCGAGATCCACGACTTTCCCGAAGCCACCACCGACATCGACAAGCCGGCTCCCGATCTGGACAGCCTCAAGCTCTACCTGGCCGACATCAGCCGCTATCCGCTCTTGAAGGCGGAAGAGGAGATTTCGGTCGGCAAGAGCATCCAGGAAGGTTCGACGCCGCATATCCGCCAGAGCGCCCGCAAGCGGATGATCCTGTCGAACCTCCGGTTGGTCGTGAAGATCGCCCGCGCGTATAACAGCCGCGGCGTGCCGATCCAGGACCTGATCGAGGAAGGGAACATCGGCCTGATCACCGCCGTCGATCGCTTCGATTACAAACGTGGATTCCGTTTTTCGACATACGGTTCCTGGTGGATCAAGCAGTCGATCATCCGTGGCATCGCCATGCAGAGCCATACGGTCCGCATTCCCCTGCATGTCATTCAGCTGGTGAATCGCTACATCGCCACCGAGAGCCGCATCCGGCACAAGACTCGGAGCCAGCCCACGCTCGAGGAAGTGGCGATGGCGATGGGGGAACCGCTGAAGCGGATCCAACGACTGAAACAGTTGATCGACGCCATCAAGAGTCTCGACTATGAGACGTCGTGGGAGGCGCTTGGGTCGCTCTCCGAGGTCGATGTGCTCCGGCCACCCCCGTCCCTCGAGAGCCAGATTGATGCGCTCCTCGAAAATGAGCGCATGCTCCGGCTGATGGCTCGGCTCTCATCGCGCGAGGAAACGGTCCTGCGCATCCGCTACGGCTTCAACGACGGCGAGGCCCACACGCTGTCGTCCACCGGAGAGCAGATCGGCGTCAGCCGGGAACGGGTCCGCCAGATCGAAAAGCGGGCGCTGCAGAAAATGAAACGTTACATTGAATTGACGGAGAAGGGGCTGAGGGTCGACCAGATCGATTGACGCACCCGGACGCTGAAGGAGGTCACGCATGCCACTCGATCTGAAATCAGTCATTCGATCCATCCCGGACTTCCCGAAACCGGGGATCATGTTCCGCGACGTGACGCCGCTCTTCGCGAACCCGGTCGCCTTCCGCGAGGCCGTTGATCGCCTGGACGCGGCCTTTGCTTCGAGTCGGCCCACGGCGGTGGCGGCCGTCGAAAGCCGTGGCTTCATTCTCGGCGGGGCCCTGGCGTACATGAATGGCCTCAAGTTCGTCGCCGTCCGCAAGGCCGGCAAATTGCCACATCAAACCATTCGGGCCGAGTATGCCCTGGAGTACGGCACGGGGGTGCTTGAAGTCCATGTCGATGCCGTGTCCCCGGGAGACCGCGTCCTTCTCATCGACGACCTGATCGCCACCGGCGGCACGGCCGAGGCCAGCGTCAGCCTCATCCGCCAGCTGGGCGGCGAAGTCGTCGGCGCCGGCTTTCTGATCGAGCTGGCATTCCTCCCCTGGCGCGAGAAGCTGGCCGGCATCCCAAGCGTCTCCCTGATCTCGTACGCCGACGAGAATCCCTGACGGGGGCGTGACCAACTGAGCCGGCCATTTTCCGCGAGCGGATGCCTTGTCGATGGCGTGACATATCCCGACTTCGTGGCCGCGTCGGGTGCCTGTCGCACCGAGGCGGAATTCCGGAACACCCCGTTCTTCCACGCTCATGGCGGGGCTCTCGATGAACTGCTCCGAACTCCGAGGCCCATTGGCGGGCCGCCCGGCCAACGGCTTCCGCCGTCGGCCGAACTTAGTCTCGTGCATTGGAACATCGAAAAGGGGAAGCAACTCGGCCGAATTCGTCAACGCCTTCGCGAGGAACCGCGCCTGCGGGATGCCGATGTCTGGTGCCTCAACGAGGTCGACGATGGAATGGCCCGCACCGGCAATCGGGACATTGCGGCCGAGGTCGCCGATGAGCTGGGGGCTGCCGGGTTCTTCCTTCCGACCTATATTGAATGTACCAAGGGGCTCCCGGCGGAACGAATCGTCCCGGGCGAGAACCGTCTCGGCCTGCACGGTCTGGCCATCCTGACTCGCCGCCCGGTTCGAAATGTCACGGTCCTCGAACTTCCGCCGGCCTGGGACTATTTCGACTACAGCGAGAAGCGGTTCGGGGGCCGACGGGCCCTTGTTGTTCGAATTGATGCGGGCTTCGGACCTGTCGAGGTGATCGCCACGCATCTCGAAATGCGTTCGCCCCCGGTCGGGCGGAGCCATCAAGTTCGGGCGCTCCTTGAAAGCTACGAATCCCTCGCCACGGAAAGGGGAAAATCACCGGCGCTGGTGGTTGGCGACCTGAACACGCATACTTTCTCACGCGGACGAACCGGGGACACGCTCCGGGGGTTCCTCCGCGTCGTCGGAACGGAGTCATCCCGCTTGAGTCACGAACTGCTGCACCCCGAGCAAAGGGAAGGACTCTTCGCCGAGTTCGCCCGATACGGCTGGCGTCGCGAGGGATACAACGACGCCGCGCCTACCGCCTGGCAGGAACTGGGCCATGTCGAGGATCTCAACTTGCTGCCGCCGGCTCTCGGCCGCCTGGTGCTCAAGAGTTTCCGGTTGGATGGCCGCCGGCTGCCGCTGCGCCTCGACTGGATTTTCGGGAAGAGTTTGACACCTCTGGAAGCGGCCACGATCGATTCCGTCGTCGCGGGGGAGGGGCCGGCCTCCGATCACGAACCGATCTGGGTCCGGGTGGGGCCGGCATGACCATTCGTCGCGTGCTGGCCGCCGCACTCGTGCTCCTGGGTGCGGCCGGCATCGGCCGGGCGGCCAACGTCACCGCGCCCGATTACGGATCGAAGTTCTGGACGCGCTGGAGTGACGGCCGGGCCGACGTCGACGGCTACGAACTCGTGACGCCACGTTACGGGGCGCCACGCAAAGGAACCGCGGTCCTGATCATGGTTACGGAAAACTTCGCGGAAAAGGAGCGGGTCAAATCCGATCCGGGGCGCCGCCCCGCCGGCGAGGAGTTTCCGGTCATCAAGTTGAACCGGGTCGAGGATTTTTCGACCGGCATTTACGACTACAATCTCATGACTTCCGTTTTCGTGGCGCTGACAAGGGCAGCGGGACTCGGTGTTGGCCTGCCAACCAAGGTTTCCTTTTCGGCGCAGGATTGGTGCGGGCATGTTTACAGCCAGGCGCTGTTCGACTCGGCGACGGTTCGCCTGACCAGCCACAGCTACTTCGATGGCGAAGCCGACGAATCAGCGCAGGTTGACGGAGCCGAAATATTCTCGGAGGACGCTCTGCCACTCTGGGCGCGCGGCCTCGCGGGACCCAGGGTCGTGGCAGGAAAACCGGTCACGGTCTCGATGCTCATGTCGCTCAAGGCAGCCCGACTGGGTCACGTGAAACCGGTTCTCCTGAGCGCCATCCTCAGCGAGGAGCCCGGCTACTGGCCGAGCCGGGTTCCCGGCGGCACCTTTACCATCCGGACCCGAACGGCCGAGCTCTCCGATGGACGAAGCTGGACCTTTGAAGTGGAAGCGGCCGAACCGCATCGGCTGATCCGCTGGACCGGGAGCA
This sequence comes from Candidatus Eiseniibacteriota bacterium, assembly GCA_034440375.1. Taxonomy (GTDB): domain Bacteria; phylum Eisenbacteria; class RBG-16-71-46; order JABDJR01; family JAWXBZ01; genus JAWXBZ01. Next base: position 2,594 of record JAWXBZ010000097.1, on the reverse strand, counting down.
ATGGCGAAGTCGGACGCTGGCTGGGCGGCGACCGCCTGGCGTACTGGCAATTGAATGAACCAGGCGGAGAGGCCATGCTCTCCCGTCTGGGACTTTCCGCTCGTCCGCCCCGCACCCCCTGACCACAACCATGACACCTGGAGGATCGGCACGCCGATGAATCAAGATTGGACCGCCCGACGCATACTGAAAGAGCTGTGCGACACGAGCCAGAGACGCAGCATCCTGGCCGCCTTCTGGCGTGAAGCCGAACCGGACACGAAGAATCTGGTGATTGCCGCGCTGGCCCGGAACCTCAATTTCCGACTCGATTCAATCAAGAAGGCAACCCCGGAGCGCAAGGGGGAGTTGCTTGGCATGCAGCTCCACATCGCGCAGTTTGAGGAGCCGATGGAAATAGCCCTCATGCTGTATCACACCGGCCAGGCAAAAGAGCTGCTGGGGGCGTTTCTCGACTCGTGGGAGATTCCGCACGTGGATGGCTCGATCGAGGTCGAGGAGTATCCGATCCCGACGGCCGCCGCCGTGGCCAAATCGTCCGCCCGGTTGAAGGATCGCTTCCCCGAGGCCGATATCGCCCTTTACCTGGCCACCGCCGGCCTTCTCATGGGGCGCGATGAACCGAAGTGGCGCGAAGCCACATGGCCGGAGGTGGAGCGAATCCGCACTCAAGTCACTCTCACCGCCCCGAAGCCCGACGCCTCCGGCAGGAAGAAAAAAACCGCCGGCAGGAAGTCGAAAGTCACCGGGGCCTGAGCACCACCCACTGATAATCAAATACTCCGGGCCCGATGGGGGATCCGGTGGCGTCGAGTGTAGCCACCCATGCCCACGGCGACGCCGTGACGAGGCGCTCCCAGCGGCGATGCTCGATCAAGAGCAGGCGCCAGGTGGCATTTCCGTGGATGACCCGCCGCTCCGCCTCGATCGTGACATGCTCGATGACCCGTTCATGCCGTCGTCGTGAACCCGCCGATGGCGGTTCGAATTGCACCATCTGGGTGACACGAGTCTTTCCGCGCCGCCCGGTCCAGATGTCCTCGCAGACGTCGGCGCGCGCCGGATCGTGGAATGACAACCCAACGAGGTAGCACCCTCCGGGTCGGACCAGGCGCGCCATCGATTCGAGATGTCGGGAGACCGCCGCATCGTCGGGCAGATGCCGGATTGAGTTGTCAAGCGTGAAAGCAAAGTCGAACCCGTCGCGGGGGAGAATGTCGTCGGCATCGACCATGTCGGCCATGACAACACGGGCCGAACGACCGAAGGGGCGGAGTCGTTCGCGGGCGTAGGCCACCATGGCCGGATTCCGGTCGTAACCGGTCACCCGTATGCCGAGCCGGACCGCCGGCAGGAGAAGCCGGCCGGTGCCGCACGCCGGCTCGAGCCAGGAGGGTCGCCGCGCCGGCGCCGTCCAGTCCTGGGCCACGCGAACAAGGCCGTGCACGGCAGCTGCGCTGCCGCGCGTAAATAGAATGTCGTACCAGTCGGGGTGGTCGTACAGATCAAATGGGGGAGGTGCCGTCTCGCGGGTCAGCTTGACCACCGTTACGGGGCGGGAGTGGAAAGTGGCAACTTCATGAACCCATTATCAGAAAGTGGGGTAGCCAAGTCCACCCCTCACTGCCGTACGTGCCACTCGGGTAAGATCACCCCATTCCCGTCCACTCAGGACCATGGAGATGCCTATGAAACTCGTTCAAAGCCTGATGATCCTGGCCGTTCTTTCCACCCCGGCCCGGGCCGACGTGAAACTCCCCCAGGCCAGCTCGGCCGCCTCGATCTCCCGGAGCGTCGGCACGACGGACGTGCGGATCGACTACCACAGCCCCGGCGTCAAGAAACGAAAGATTTTCGGCAGCCTCGTCCCGTACGGCCAGGTCTGGCGCCTCGGCGCCAACGATGCCACCACGATCCGATTCTCGACGCCCGTCACGATGGCCGGCCACGAACTCCCCGCCGGAACCTACGCCCTCTTCGCCATCCCGAGCGAAAAGAACTGGACCCTGATCGTGAACAAGGACTGGCAGCAATGGGGCGCCTACTTCTACAAGCCCGAGAACGATATTTTCCGGGTCGAAGCCCCCACCAGTCGCGGTGACCAGACCGAGTGGATGCGCTTCGACCTCGACCCCATCACACCCACCACGCTCCGCGCCACCTTCGCCTGGGATCGCACCCGCTGGAGCTTCGACATCACCGCCAACGTCAATCAACTCGTCTGGGCCCAACTCGACTCCGCCATCACCGTCGAAAGCCCCGACCGCTGGGAGGCCTACCACCAGGCCGCCCGCTTCAGCCTCGACACCAACGAACGCACCGACGAATCTCTCACCTGGATCGACCAGTCCATGGCCCTCAAAGAGAGCTTCTGGAACTGCGAGTTGAAAGCCCGCCTCCTGCACCGCGCCGGCCGCACCCCCGAAGCCCTACCACTGCTGGATTCGGCGATGGCACTGGCCGAAGGCAAGGCCCCGGAGGAATACATCGACGGGCTGGTGACGACGCGGAAGGAGTGGGTGGAGGCGGGGAAGTAGGTTGGTTCACCCGTCAGTCCGGGCTACAATCGCCGCCCTGTGCCCCCGTAGCTCAGT
>JAWXBZ010000096.1:0-12506 GCA_034440375.1 Candidatus Eiseniibacteriota bacterium | reverse complement strand
CCCCACGCCCGTATGCGCCGCCTCGTTGGGCGGTGCCTGCCGATCACTATCAATAGGAGGACAATCTCGTGTTGTTCGAAATCGAACATTTGACGGATGCCGACCTGCTGGTCCGTGTTCATGAACTCACGCACCAGGATCACCAGGCCGCAGCGCGGTTCGTGGCACACCTGGCCGAGTTCGATGCCAGGCAGCTCTACCTGGCCGAGGGCTTTCCATCGCTGTTCACCTATTGCACGCAGGTGCTCCACTTTTCCGAGTACACCGCCTATCGGAGGATTGAGGCGGCCCGGGTGGCCCGGCGATTCCCCGTGGTCCTCGATCGCATCGCCGACGGCTCGGTTCATCTGACGGCCATCACGTTGCTCGCGCCCCATCTCACTCCGGAGAATCACCTGGCTCTGCTGGAATCAGCCCGACATCGAACTCGCCGCCAGATCGAATGGATTCTGTCGCGACTGGCTCCCGGTCGGGAACGGCCGGCCCGTGGCTACGTCGTGCCTCTACCACCCGCGGGTTCGATCACATCACACGTCATCGAACGGAGCCCCGGAGCGCTCCCGGCCCGGGGCAACCCGCGCGCAGTCAACGCTGGATTGTTCGATGGCGCTCCGGGGTTGAATCCGGCTCCTCCGATCGCGCCTGACTCAGTCCCTGGCAACGACGACCGTTCAGCCGCCGTCGTTGTCAGCGAAGGCGATTCGAGTTCGATGGATGAACCCCGTGCGTCGCAGGACCCGGCCCGAACTTCGGCACCCGAATCCAGGCCGGGTGCCCTTCATCAATCCGGCTTGACGGCTGTCGGGCTACGTGGGCCGATTGACGATTCAACCACTTCGGCGGAGCGCCGGTTGACCACCGCGCATCCGAGGGTACCGGCTTCAGGGTTGTCGGATACGGTCGATTCCGATTGCTACCGGTTGCATGTGACGATCAGCGCATCGACTTATCAGCGACTGGAGAGGGCCCGTCGGCTGATGAGTCACGCGAATCCCCGTGGGGATATTGCCATGATTCTTGATCGGGCGTTGGGAGTGCTGGTCGAGCATCTCGAACGACGCAAGTTTGCCCAACTTCGGAAGCATCGGGGCTCGCGGAAGAGTTCACCGTCAACGCCCAGGATGGCCGGGGATCGATCGGGCCGGCACCTGCCGGCGTCCGTGCGGCGGGCCGTCTGGCGGCGCGACGAGGGCCAATGCACGTTTGTGGGAAGGGCCGGCAATCGATGCGAGGCTCAGTCCATGCTTGAATACCACCATCTTGTCGCCTGGTCGCGTGGTGGAGAGTCATCGGTGGGGAACCTGACCCTGCGGTGCCGGGCTCACAATGCCTACGACGCCGAGCACTCGATGGGTCGGCGCCACCACTCGACTCGCACCGGTGCGAGTTCCGGCATGACAAACAAGCACAAGGGCGGGAGCATCACCGGGATTCCCGCCCGCCCCGACTCCGAAAACACGGAACGCTTGTTGCAGGGGGACCCGGAATCCAGGGTGAAAGGGGCGCGGCCGAAGGAAGAGTCACCCCGTCAAGCCCATGTAGCGCCTGTTCAGGGAGGCGCGGCGGCGCGACGCGGCAGCAAGAGGAACTCGAACCAGCGTTCTGGACGAGGCCGACGGCGTTCTCCCTGACCGGGATCAGGCCGCTTCGTCGATTGCCTCGTCCGACATATCGTCAACGCTGATGTCACGCCCCTGGAGGTGCCCTTCGAGCTTGAACATCTGGAGCTTCCGATACAGCGTTGATGCGTTGATGCCCAGAATGGTGCTGGCTCGTTTCTTTTGCCAGCCGGTGTAGTTCAGCACCTTGAGGATGTATTCGCGCTCCAGTTCCTCGAGGGTCATTTCAGGGCAATCGATGATCAGGCTCCCCTTGCGCTTGTCTCCGCGAAGGACGCGCTCGGGCAGATCCTCGGACGTGAGGTGATTGCCGTCTGACAGGATGACGGCCCGCTCCATGACATTTTCCAATTCCCGGACGTTACCGGGCCAGTCGTAGCGCAGGAGGATCGTCATGCATTCCTTGTCGATCGTCTTGAGCATGGATGTCGTCCCGGCCAACTTCTTGAGGAAGTGATCGACCAGGATCGGGATGTCATCCCGACGCATGCGCAGGGGCGGCAGCTTGATGGGAATGACGTTGAGTCGATAGTACAGGTCACTCCGGAACTTCCCCTCGCGGACATCCTTCTCAAGATCCGCATTGGTGGCCGCAATCAGCCGTGTGTTGATCTTGATCGGCTTGGTGCCGCCAACCGGAATGATCTCGCGTTCCTGCAGTGCACGCAGCAGCTTCACCTGTGTCGCCGGGCTCATCTCACCAACTTCATCCAGGAAGAAGGATCCTCCCTCGGCCACCTGCATCAGCCCGGCCTGATCCTTCACCGCTCCAGTGAACGAGCCCTTGATATGGCCGAAGAGATTGGACTCCAGAAGGTCCTTGGGCAGGGCGCCACAATTGATCGACACGAAGGGGCCATTGGCGCGTTTCGAACGGTAATGCATCTCGCGGGCGATCAACTCCTTGCCAGTGCCACTCTCCCCATAAATCATGATGGTCGAGTCTGTCTCGGCCACCTTGTCGATCATCTTGAAGACACGATGCATCTCCTCCGACGACCCGATGATCTCCTTGTTGGTCTGTGTCTTCTTCAACTGACGCTTGAGGAAGACATTCTCCGACTGGACTACCTTCATGTTGAGGGCGTTCTTGATCACTAGCTTGATCTCGTCATTCTTGGCGTGCTTCTCCAAGTATTGAAAGGCGCCGCGATTCATGGCGTCGACCGAGGCCTTCTCCGAGGCGTAGGCGGTCATGACGACCACCGGCAGGGTGGCGTCGAGTTCGTGAACGGCATCGAGAAGTTCCAGCCCGTCCATCCCCGGCATCTTGACGTCCGTCAGGATGCAGTGAAATTCCTCGCTGCGAACGTGCTCCAGGGCTTCGGGGCCATTGCTGGCCGTCCTCACCTGGTACCCCTCCTTGCGCAGCATGATGGCCAGAAACTGGCACATCCCTGGTTCGTCGTCGACGACAAGTATCTTCTCGGATCCCATGGTCACCTGGAGTTACTCCCTCGATTCAATTGGATGCTCAAGCTCATGCCGCGGCTGTTTCCGACCGCCAACCTGTATCCACAGTCGCCGGGTCGTCGATTTCCACACTTGTACGGACTCCAGGCGCCACCGGGATGGTGACCCGAACACGGGTTCCCATTCGTGGCCTGCTGGACACTTCCATTTGACCCCGGTGCCTTTCGACGATCCGGTGGGCAATCGCGAGGCCAAGCCCCGTCCCGCTCCCCTTCGTCGTATAGAACGGTTCAAAAATACGGTCCATCGTCTCCCGGGTCATCCCGGCTCCCGTGTCCGCGAACTCGACAACGCATCCGGAGTCATCCGCCCCCGGCTCGACCGTCACGGTCAGAGTCCCCACCGGCCCCATCGCTTCGAGGGCGTTGAGGGCCAGGTTGAAGAACACCTGCTCCAGCTGGTGTATGTCGACACGGACCGTCGTCGGTACGTGGCCCCAGTTCCGAACCAGCTCAACAGTCGGCTTCCAGGCCGGATGACTCCGCACCTTGTCCAGCGTGGCGTCGAGGATCGTCTCCAACGTCGTCGTCTCGACAGTCATCGGATTGCCGCGGCTGAAGTTGAGCAATTCAGAGACAAACCGTTCCATCTTCGCCGCCTCCCGCCCGATCAGGTCAAGGAGTTTGGCATTCTCGCCTTCGAGGCGCAGCTCCGACTGGAGCATCTCGACCGATCCAGAGATCGGATTCACGCAGTTGCGCACTTCATGAGCGATTGAGGCCGCCATCCCGCCAATGACCGAGAGCCGGTCCTGTCGCCGGCCGGCCTCTTCCAGTCGACGAACCTCGGTCAGATCCTGGAAGAGCGCCACGACGCCGCTCTTCGTGCCACGCCGGTCCTTGATCAACGAGGTGGAAACGCCCAGGGGAGCCGGATCCCCACCCTCCTGTTCCAGGCGAACCTCGGCTCGGAGCAGCGGCAGATCCTCCCGCAGTGTCGTCTCGATCTTCTCCACCAGCTCCCGGTGTCCCGGCTTGAGGGCCTCGGCCAACTTCCGGCCCCGGACATGCCCTGCGGTGATTCCGAGCAGTTTCTCGGCCACTCGGTTCACGTGCACGATGCGGCCGGAACGATCGATCGTCAGGAGTGCCGACGACAGGTTTTGGATGATCGACTCAGTGTCGAGCCGGAGCTTTTCCACCACATCCGCAGCATCAGCCAGTGCTTGCTCACTCTCCTGCAGGCGTTTGCCCAGCAGGCCGGAAAGAATCCCGACCATCGTGAAAAAGATCGGATAGAAAGCCAGTTGGAAAGCGGCTCGAGCGCCAAGGGCGATCTGGGGAGCCCCGTCGGGCCCGATCTGCACGCCACCGGCAGAAATGGCCGCTGCCTCATAACCGACGGCTGAGAGCACGCCGATCACCACTCCCCCCCTCACTCCCGAGAGCATGCCGCCGGTGAAGGCCAGCATCGGGAACAGAAGGACGAAGGGGCTGACCGTGCCACCCATGAGCGACACCACCAGCGACGCGATCACGACGTCGGTCGCCAGTGTTCCGGTCAGGAGGTATTGCGCGGGTTCCACCCGTCCGATCAACATCCGGCTGACCGACTCCGTGGCCAGAACCAGCAGGGCCACCCCGAATAGAAGCTCGCGCCGCCCGGGTACCGGGTCCGCCAGGTCCATGGCAATCGCCACAGCCACGACAAGCCCGGCGACTACCGGCCGGTGCCGGCGGAGTCCTTCGAGCGCGCTTTCGGGATTGATTGGATTCACGGACACTCCTCGTTACGCGGCAGCCGGATCCATGGGATCCGGCTGCCGAAACCTCAACCGACCTAGTCGCCGGCGACGACGTTGATCAACTTGAACATCGGCATGTACATGGCCACGACCATGCCACCGACCAGAAGACCCATCACCACGATCATCACCGGTTCGATGATCGATGTCAGCGTGTCGACGGCCGTATTGACCTCGTCGTCATAAAACGTGGCTATCTTGTTGAGCATTTCGTCCAGCGCGCCGGTTTCCTCACCGACGGCAATCATCTGCACTACCATCGGCGGAAACACTTTGGACTCCTTGAGAGGAGCGGCAATCGTCTGGCCTTCCCGGATCGAAGCCCGGGTGGCCAGCACCGCCTCCTGGATGACCCGGTTACCGGCCGTCCGTGCCGTGATCTCGAGACCGGTCAGGATCGGGACGCCGGAGCTGATGAGCGTGCCAAGGGTCCGGGTGAACCGGGCAATGGCCGCCTTCTTGAGGAGGTCACCCAGAATCGGCATCCGCAGCTTGAGCCGGTCGATGATCTTCTCGCCCTTGTCAGTCGCGTAGAACCGCTTGAACAGGACGATGAGACCCGCCACCGCTCCGAACAACAGGTACCAGTAGCTGCGCAGGAAGTCGGACAGCATCAGGACGATCGCCGTCGGCAGCGGCAATTCGCCGCCGAAATCCTTGAAGATCTTGGCGAAGGTCGGAATGATGAACAGAAGCATGAACGTCGTCGTGCCGACCGCGACGACAAGAACGACCGTCGGATAGGTCATGGCCGCCTTCACCTTGCGGCGGAGGGCCTCGGCCTTTTCGATGTAGGTAGCCAGTCGGAGCAGAATGTCATCGAGCACACCGCCCGCTTCACCCGCCTCGACCATGTTCACGAACAGGTTGTCGAATACCTTGGGATGCTTTCCGAGTGCCTCGGCCAGCGTCGTGCCGGACTCGACATCATTGCGCACATCGTTGATGACCTTTCGCAGCGCCGCACTGTCCGACTGCTGGGACAGGATGTCGAGACACTGGACCAGCGGCAAACCGGCGGTGATCATGGTGGCGAACTGCCGGGTGAAGATGGCCAGATCCCGGGTCGAGACGGAAGCCCCGGCCTTCAGGTTGATGCCAATCGTCAGCGACTTCGGTTTTTCCCGGACGAACTGCGGGATGATTCGCTTCCGGCGTAGCTGCGAGAGCGCTTCGGCCTGGGTATCGACCGACAGCTCCCCGCTCTGGGTTTCACCGGCCAGCGTCCGGCCCTTCCACATGAATACAGGCATCGTGACGATTCCGTCCTTTCTGTCAGGCGGCTGCTCTCGGGTTGACCTTGGCCATCATCGCTTCGAGTTCACGGGGGTCGGTCGAGCGCCCCATCGCCTCCTCCTGCGAGATGATCCGGTTAAGACAGGCGGCGTAAAGCCCCTGGTTCATCGTCTGCATGCCGAACTTCTGTCCGGCCTGCATGAGGGAATAAATCTGGTGGGTCTTGGCTTCCCGGATGACCGCCTTGATGGCCGGGTTGCAGATCAATATCTCCGGCACCAGGATCCGCCCGCCGCCCCGCATTTTCGGGATGAGCTGCTGGGTCACGATCGCCTCCAGCACGAAGGCCAGCTGGGCCAGGATCTGCGGCTGCTGCGTTGACGGGAAGACGTCGACCATGCGGCTGACGGCTTCGTACGTCGAATTGGTATGCAGCGTTGCGAACACGAGATGCCCGGTTTCGGCGATGGTCAGTGCTGCCTGGATGGTTTCCAGATCACGCATTTCCCCGACCATGATCACGTCCGGATCCTGCCTCAGGACGAATTTCAGCGCCGCTGCGAACGAATGCGTGTCCGAGTTCAGCTCGCGCTGGTTTACGATCGATTTCTTGTGCTGATGGACGTACTCGATCGGGTCCTCGATGGTCAAAATGTGACAGCGCCGCTCTTCGTTGATTCGATTGATCAGCGCCGCCAGCGTCGTCGACTTGCCCGAACCGGTCGGGCCGGTCACCAGCACCAGCCCCTTCGGCTTGAAAGCCAGGTCCTGCACGATCTTGGGCAGGCCCAGCTTTTCCATCGTCATGAACTGGTAGGGAATCGACCGGATGGCCATGGTGACCACGCCGCGCTGCAGGAAGATGTTGGCCCGGAAACGGGAAAGCCCCTTGATGCCGAAGGAAAGGTCCATCTCCTTGTTCTGCTCGAAGCGCTTCCGCTGGTCTTCCTTCATCAGGCTGTAGGCCAGGGCCTCGGCCGTCTCGGGAGTCACCATTTCGTGGTTGGTCGGAATGATCTGGCCGTCCACCCGGAGGACCGGTGGCACTCCTGCGGTAATGTGAAGGTCCGAGGCACCCTTCTGGGTCATCTCCTCGAGAAGCGCATGCATCATGATCATCGGGGGATCCTCGGATCGGTGGTCACTTGTCGAGGGCCGTTTCGCGGAGAACTTCCTCCGCTGAGGTCAGCCCCTGCTTCAATTTTCGAATGCCGTCCATGCGCAGGGTGAGCATCCCCTCCACGACGGCCTGACGCTTGATCTCGCTGGTGGGCGCGCGATCCAGGATCATGTCCCGGATTCCGGCCGAGATCGGCATGACTTCCATGACGCCGGTCCGTCCCTTGTAGCCGCTGTTGCCGCACTCGATGCATCCGGCCCCATGCATATCCTTGAAATCAGGCCATTCGGACTCCGGCACGCCGAGTTCGATCAGCACCTCGTCGTGAGGTTTGATCACCTGCTTGCAATTCGTGCAGACCCGGCGAATGAGGCGCTGAGCCATGATCAGGTTGACGGATGAGGCCACCAGAAACGGCTCGATGCCCATGTCCACCATGCGATTCAGCGTCGAGGGGGCGTCGTTGGTGTGCAGCGTCGACAGGACAAGGTGGCCGGTCAGCGCGGCCTTGACCGCAATCGAGGCGGTTTCCAGGTCGCGAATTTCGCCGACCATGACGATATTCGGATCCTGCCGGAGAAAAGCGCGGAGTGAGGCGGCAAACGTGAGGCCAATGTCCTCGTTCACGTTGACCTGATTGATTCCCTCGATGTTGTACTCGACCGGGTCCTCGGCGGTCATGATGTTGACCTCCGGAACATTGATCTTGGAAAGGGCCGAGTAAAGGGTCGTTGTCTTGCCGGATCCGGTCGGTCCGGTCACCAGCACCATCCCGAATGGCATGGCAATGGCACGCAGGAGATTGTCCAGGGCCTTCGCCTCGAAACCGGCCCGGGTCAGGTCCAGGGTGAGGTTCGATTTATCCAGGATTCGCATCACGATCTTCTCGCCGAAGATCGTCGGCAGGCAGGAAACGCGCAGGTCGATCATCTTGTTGAAGATCTTGATCTTGATGCGACCGTCCTGGGGCACGCGCCTTTCGGCGATGTCGAGGTCGGCCATGATTTTCAACCGCGAGATGATGGCGGCCTTCATCCGGTAGGGCGGGCTCATCATTTCCTGGAGCACGCCGTCGATGCGATAACGGACGCGGAGCTGCTTTTCATAGGGTTCCACGTGGATATCACTGGCACCCTTGCGCACGGCGTCGGCCATCATCGAGTTGACCAGTTTGACCACCGGGGCCTGATCCATGGCCGCAATGTCCGCGGCCACCGAGTCGGACTGTTCGTCCGGCTCCTCAACGACTTCAAGGTCGGTGTCAAGATCCTTCATGACGCTGGCCAGGCTCTCCGCCTGGTCATACATCCGATCGAGGGCCTTTTTGATATCCGGCTCGGGGGCGACCATGACATCGACTTCGAGGCCCGTGATGAACTTGATGTCGTCGATCGCGAAGATATTCGATGGGTTGGCCATGACCACCGTCAGGCGGCGGCCGTTGCGGCGGATCGGCACCACCTGGAAGCGGGTGGCCACTTCGGATGGCACCATGCGGGCCACCGAGGGATCGATCTCGGTTTTGCCCAGATCGCAGAGCGGGGCGTTGTAGTACGACGCAAGGAATTCGCCGTACTCCAGTTCCGAGAGCGCACCGAGACGCACCAGTGAGAGCGCGAGGTTGCCGCCGTTTCCCTTGGCGAGCTTCTGGGCTTCGGCCACCTGCTGGCTCGAGATTTTCTTCGTCTCGATCAGTGTCTTGGCGAGGGTGTCCTGCAACGGAAATGCCTCCTGGTCGAGCCCGACCCAAACGGCGGTCTGAAAAGTCGATAGGAACGAACACACCCAGGCGCATGCCTCCCGATCCCCAACAGGCCATCTCAGGAGTTCCCGCCCCAGGCGTAACGCATAAATCGGCACCCCATCGAGAGATATTGAGGAAAGACTTGCGCGAGACCGCCCGCACCTCGCCTTCTGCACGGCCGATACGCCAGGTCCAGTCAGGGCCGTTGTATTAATGTGGAGTCCGAAGCGGATTCCGTAACCACCAATCCAGAAAGCTTTTGCAGTAGTGATGGGCCGACTCCCTTGACGCGGTCGAGGTCGGCCAGTGATCGATAACGCCCGTTCGCCGCGCGATCCAGGACAATTCGCTCGGCGAGCTTTGGCCCGACTCCCGGCAGTGAGGTCAGCCGAGCGGCATCGGCATGATTGATATTGACCGGACCGGCCGGCGTTTTTGGGTGACTCTCCTTCCGACGGGAAGGCTCGCCCCCCGGGCGAGCGGCGTCACCCGGGGCGGCGGCACCGAGACCGGCCAGAATCAGGACGCTATCGTCGGATGCCGACGCTTCCGGCACGGCCAGGGTGTCACTCACACGGGCCGAGTCGGCGGTGACCCGGTGTCGATCGAGCGACGAAACAAGGAGCAGGTCGGGCGTCCAGTCCGGAAACCGCCGCCCCAGTTCGAGGATGAGTCCACCGCCGCCGGTAAACAGCAGAACGGCCAGCACGGCGCGACGCTCTTCGGTCGTCCATTCAAGAAATTCGGGCCAACGCATGTCTAACCTCCGGGACGGGAGGCTGGGGACCTGGGCGTGGTCGGAAGGGCGGGTGGCTAGTCGGCGAGTCGCAACGTCGCGCCAAGCTTGCTGGAAAGGCCGGGTAGCGGGAGGGGAAAGTCGGGATCTCGAAGGTCGGACTCCATGAAGAGACCGGCCATGTTCTCCAAGCGCAGGAAGAGAGTGAGCGTGCGGATCCTCGCCGTCAAGGTGCCGTCGACGGCGAGCAGTGTCGGGTACGTCTCGCCTGCGGGGTTGGTGCGCGGACCGAGGAGATGGCCGGCCAGCTCGACCGACAGATCGAGATCACGACCAAAGTAACTTCGGGACAGGCGGGTCCAGCCATCTGCGCGGCCGCGCGGGCGGTATGGCTCGAGCGCCCCATCGAACGAGGCGACTCCGGCAGCCACTCCGAACTCCAGATCCTGCCGCGCGCGCCAGCGACAGGAGAGCCGCGCATCGCCGCTCCATGATCCTTCCCGGTCCGGACCGAGCGGCGCGCCCGGGGCCAGCGAAAGCCAGGGCTGCCGGTTGTCCGTATGAACGACGCTCAACTCCCCGCCCGCCCGCAGGGCATCGCCGGTTTCTCCGCCGATGGCCAGCCGCAGATGGCGCTCGGGTGTCTGGAGCTCCTCTATGCGGAGAAGCACTTCCTGCGCCCTTTCCAGATTCGCCAATGGCTGATCGAGATGCAACAGGAGACCAGGGAAGCCGCTCGATCGAGAAGCCTCCAGCCAGCAGCGCCCACGGCTCCCAATGGCATGCGCCAGCGTAATCCCCGGCTCGAACTCGATGCCGGCCGGCTCGGCGAGACGGAGACGAAGGGCCGTTTCGAACTGCCAGGCCGGCGACCCGTGCCACTGGCCGGCCACGAGAAGCCCGCCGCCATCAAACCGACCATCATCCGGCAACACCCCGGTCCGTGTTTCCCTCGACGCAAAGACGGCCACGCGTCCTTCCAGCTTCTGCGAGCTCCAGATGCGCGTCGCTTCTCCCCACCAGCGGCCACGAGTCAGGCGAAAGCTGTCCGTCGTCAGCGACTCGATCGCAAGCCGGCTTGATTCCGACAACACGGAAATCTCAAGTCGCCCCGACCGCATGGGCCGGGTCAGTCGGAAGGTGATCGACGACTCGTCCGTCGACTCCGTGCCGGAATCCAGGGCGGCCCCTCCCGCTTCCATCGAACCGGCAGCCAGGCCAAGACCAAAACGAGCCTCGAATCCGAGTACCGAAAAATCGAGGCGCGCGAAACCGCGCGAGGCGTCCGTCCGTCCGATGACGCCGAAGCCGTCGTGGCCGAAGTCGGCCACATCGGCATGAAACGCCACCGCGCCGAACTGGCGCGCAAAATCCAGTTCGGCCAGACGGTGGCCGAAACTGCCGCCGAGGAGCGAGACCACGCTGGCCGGCCGGGTCTGCCCCGGAAAGGTTTCGGCCAGGACGACTCGCCCCGCACCCTCACCGTTCCGGATGGCCGCCGCGCCGCCGGCAAGGCCGAACCGGCTGATCCCGCGGATGGGGAACCAGGCGGCATTGTCCCAGTGGACAACCCCTTGCCCCATCGGGAAACCGTCGAGAGACGCGGTCAGCCTCCCCCACCCCGGCGAGCCGAGCGAGGTGGGCCTCGCGATCCCCTCAACACCCGTGCGCGCCTGGTCCCCAAGCGCGAGGCGGGCCACCTGATCCTCGAAGCGAATGAAGGCCAGATCGGCGCCAGGGCCCACGTTCAGACTGTCCAGGTACTCGGAGCCGGTGGGCGGCACGGCGCTCGAATCCGCGGGTGACGCGCCGAGCAGATCAGGGAGGCCGATGCCACGTACCGGCGACGGGTGGGCCAGCAAAGTCATGAGCAAGAGGAGGCCGACCAGCGCCCGGCCGACACCGGGGCCACCGCGCCAAGCGGAAGGTACCGATGGCCGGTCTCTAGCGGCGGGCGCGTAGTTCGACAAGTGTCGACTCGGGGACATCGGACATCCCGATTCTGACGTCACCGACCTTGGCGCCATGAAAATCGGAACCGCCGCTCGGGACGAGATCGAACTCGGCCGCAATCCGGCGATAGTGGGCAACCTGGCCGGGGCCGTGCTTCGGATGCCAGACCTCGATACCCGAGAGCCCCGCTGCTTTCAGGCGCGGCAGAAGGTCATCCCGGTTGGCCGTCCCGGGATGGGCCAGGACGCTGACGCCGCCCGCCTGCCGGATCAGCTCGACAGCTTCCTCGGGCTGGAAGTGTGGCTTGGAAACGAAGGCCGGCCCGCGGTGGCCGAGATAGCGGCCAAAGGCCTGATCAAAAGTCTCAACGTAACCCGCTTCCAGGAGGGCCAGCGCCACATGCGGACGACCGAGCGAACCCCCACCGGCATGACGCTGCACATCCGCGAGTGTGATCGCGACGCCCAGTGCGTTCAGTCTGGCCACCATCGACTCCGCCCGTCGCAACCGCCCCTCCTGGAAGTTCTGAAGCGCCGCGCAGAAGGGCTCATGAGCGGAACTGACGAAGTAGCCCAGGATGTGAATGTCATTCTGTCCCGCGGTGGCCGACAGTTCGACGCCGTCGATGATCGTGAGTGTCGGCCCGGGCGACGTCGCGGCCAGATGGAGTTCCGGCAGGCCGGCTATCGTGTCGTGGTCGGTCAACGCCAATGCGGCCACCCCCGCGGCGCGGGCCATCCCAACCAACTCGGCGGGGGTGTGCGAGCCGTCGGAGTGGAGCGAATGGGTGTGCAGATCGATTCGCGTCATCGGTCGGAGACTATAGACTGAGGGCCGGAAGTTGGCTATGCGACCAGGTGACGGAAGGCGATCTTCAGGTG
>JAWXBZ010000095.1:0-4161 GCA_034440375.1 Candidatus Eiseniibacteriota bacterium | reverse complement strand
GGGCCCGACCTGGATCGAGATTGCCCGAAGTCTGCCCGGTCGGAATCGAATTGACATCCTGTCCGTGGCGGGACGAATGGTCCGTCGACTGGTCGACGAACCGGCTGGTTCCGGCACGCATCGATATCAATGGACCGGCGAGGACGAGGCCGGGAACCGCGTGGCCCCGGGAATCTATTTTGTCCGGGCCGACGGAATGGCGGCCCGGTCGATTGTCCGCCTGCGTTGACGACCCAAAATGAGGGAGGTTGAATGAAACGGAAGCTACTGATGGTGACGATGACCGCCATGCTGACATTGATGATGACGGCCCTGGTGAACGACCCGACATCTGCCGACAGCCGGGATCGCAGCTTCGGTTACTACGGCTGGGGACCGCGCATCGGACTCTCCGTCGATCCCGGCCAGTTCGTGATCGGCGGGCATGTCGACATGGGGGAGCCAATCGCCCACCTGCGGCTGCAGCCGAATGTCGAGCTGGGATTCGGCGATAACGTCACCATCATCGAGATCAACGCCCCGCTGCACTTCCGTTTCGCCGACCCGATCGACGTCTGGAGCCCCTACGCGGGCGCGGAGCTGGGCTACAGCATCGCTTTCCTGGATGGCGGCAAGGACAATGCCGATCTCGGTGTCAAGATTGTCGGCGGATTCGAGAGACACTTGAGCGACGGCGACAAGTTTTTCGTGGAGGGCAAGATCGGCCTGTCCGACGAGGTGGCCAATTGGAAGTTCCTGGTGGGTTGGACCTTCGTGGACTAGCGGCCTTTCCGGGATTTACATCTCCAGCCTGGCCATCACCTCGTCTGAGATGTCGAAGTTGGCGAAGACCTTCTGGACATCGTCGTTATCTTCAACCATTTCCATCAGCTTGAGGACGGACGGCGCTTCCTTCTCGCTGAGCTGAACGATGGTGTTCGGCAGCCGCTGGAGACCGGCCTCCATCACCGGCAGGCCCTTGCTTTCGAGCGCTTCGCGGACGGTGTGAAATTCCGACATGGCCGTGATGACCTCGAAAGTTTCGCCCTCGTTTCGGAAGTCCTCGGCGCCCGACTCAAGCGCCAGCGTCATGGCCGCATCCTCCTCCACCCGGGAGGCGTCGATGACAATGACCCCCTTCTGCTGGAAGTTCCAGCCGACCGCGCCAGGCTCAGCCAGGTTGCCGCCGTACTTGGTCAGTATGTGGCGCAGGTCGCCGCTGGTGCGGTTGCGGTTGTCGGTGGTCGACTCGATCATCATCGCCACGCCATGCGGCGCGTAGGCCTCGTAGACCATTTCCTCGTAGTTGACTCCGTCGAGCGAGCCGGTACCCTTCTTGATGGCCCGCTCGATGTTGTCGGCCGGCATGTTGACCGCCTTGGCGGCGGCAATCGCCGTGCGCAGACGTGGATTTCCAACCGGGTCACCACCACCGGTGCGGGCCGCGATGGTGATTTCCTTGATGGCCTTGGTGAACATCTTGCCGCGTGCGGCATCGATGCCGGCTTTCTTGCGTTTGATGGTCGCCCATTTCGAATGTCCGGACATGCTTCCTCAACTTTCCTTTTCGCGGGCGGCTTTCGCCTCCCCGATGACCTTCTCCGCCTGATCGCGCGGCACCTCCTCGTACGAGGAGAATTTCATGGTGAACCGCCCGCGCCCTTGCGTCAGCGAACGAAGGTGCGTGGAGTATCGATACAGTTCCGCCTGGGGAATCAGCGCCTTGACCGACTGGCCGCCGGTTGCCGGAATCATCCCCAGGATCTTGCCGCGTTTGGATGACAGATCGCCCATGACATCACCCATGTGATCATCAGGCACGGTCACGTCGATCTCCACGATCGGTTCGAGCAGCACCGGCCTGCACTTTTCTGCCGCCGCGTGAAAACCGAGGATCCCGGCCATCTTGAACGCCGCTTCCGACGAATCAACGCTGTGGTGCGATCCGTCGTAGAGCGTGGCCTTGAAGTCGACGACCCGATAGCCGGCCAGGACACCCCGCTCGGCGGCCTCCTGAATTCCCTTGTCCACGGCCGGGATGAACTTGCCCGGGACCGACCCGCCGACGACGGCATCCTCGAATTCGTAACCCTTGCCCCGCGGCAGCGGCTCCAACCGAATCCAGGTGTCACCGAACTGGCCGCGTCCGCCGGTCTGCTTCTTGTGGCGCCCCTGGGCCTCGGCTTTAGCCCGAAGCGTCTCGCGAAACGGAATCCGTGGTTTCCGGAGTTCCACCTCGACGCCGTGCTTTCGCTTGAGTTTGTCCACCACGACGGCCAGCTGTAGCTCGCCCATCCCGTACAGAAGCTGCTGGTGAAGCTCGCTGTCGACAAGAGTCCGGATCGTCGGGTCTTCTTCATGGATCTTGTGCAGCGCCTGGGCCACCTTGTCTTCATCGCCCTTGACCTTCGGCACGATGGCCTCGGCCAGGATCGGCTCCGGGTACTTTATGCCGGTCAGTTCCAGCGGATACGACTTGGTGGTCAGCGTGTTTCCGGTATGGGTTCCCCGCAGCTTGACCGCGGCGGCGATGTCGCCGGCAACGACAGTGTGTACCTCCTGGCGATCCTTTCCCTGCAGGAGAAAGAGCGAGCCAATCTTCTCCGAGTGGTCGGCCGTGATGTTGTACACCTCATGCCCGTGCTCGAGCTTTCCCTGGTAGACCCGGATCAGGGAGAGATCGCCCACATGGGCCTCGGAGAGCGTCTTGAAAACAAGCGCGCACAGCGGCTTCTCGGAATCCGGCGACAGATCGATGTCCGCATCGGCCTGGCGGTAGATTGCCACTTCCTTCGGCGCTTCGAGCGGCGAGGGAAGGCAGACGACCAGGGTGTCGAGCAGCCGGCGCACGCCGGTATTATGCGTGGCGCTGGTCATGACCACGGGGTATATCCCGCGCTGCATCACGCCCTTCTTGAGCGCAGCCAGTTCTTCTTCGATGCTCAGTTCCTGCCCATCGAGGTACTTCTCGACCAGCGCGTCGTCGAAAGTGGCCACGGCCTCGATAAGCGCCTCCCGGGCGACTTCCGCTTCGGGGCGCGCATCGTCCGGCACCGCCACTTCCTTCGGCTGTCCGTCGGCGCCCATGGAGTAGGCCGTCATCGTGAAGAGGTCGATAAACCCCTGAAAGCTGGCTCCCTTGCCCAGTGGCATCTGGATTGGAATCACCTTGTCGGAAAGGATCCGGCGGGCCGAGTCGATCACCTTGTGGAAATCGGCGTGCTCCTTGTCGAGCATGTTGGCCGCGATGACGACCGGTACTCCGCGCTCTTGCAGCGCGGACCAGGCTCGCTCGGTACCCACTTCGACACCGGCAAGACCGGACATCACCAGCACCGCGCCGTCGGCCACGCGAATCCCGGCCAGCATGTCCCCGTGAAAATCATCGTAGCCCGGCGTGTCGATGATGTTGAGGCGGGTATCCCGCCAGACAGCGTGCCCGAGACCAAGACTGATCGAAATCTTTCGCTTCACCTCATCGGGGCTGTGATCCATCACCGTGGTGCCCTCGGTGGTCAATCCAATGCGGCTGGTTTCGCCGGCGTCAAAAAGTATGGATTCGATGAGTGATGTCTTGCCGGCGCCGCCATGGCCAACAAAGACGATGTTGCGAATCTGATCGGTTCGGAATTCCTTCACCGGACACCTCCCCTGCTGGGGCGCTTGGCAACGGGTCTCTCATGGAGAGCGGAAGGCCTTAAACGTTAGCACCCGCGCATTTTAAGTGTCAAACTTGTACGACACCCGGTCCGGGGGTGCGTCCGGGGGCACGAACCCGCCGGTAACCTGCCATCATCGAAGGGTCATGCCAACCATCGAAACCCTGGCCACGCGGTATGAAGCGGCCCCTGACTGGAACACCTACCTGAATGCCACCGTCAAGAACCATGACCTCTGGACCGCCGTCGACCGGCATGTCGAATTGACGCCCCAGGTCATCGATCGGGCCCGAAAGGTCACCAGCCTTGCCGGCATCCGCCACGTCCTGATCCTCTCCGAGGATTGGTGCGGCGACGCCGTCAACATCGTCCCCTGGGTGGCCCGCCTCGTGGAACGCCTCCCGGAGGTCGACCTCCGGGTCTTCGGTCGGGACGCCAATCCGGACCTGATGAACTCCCACCTGACCGGCTCCAGCCAATCGGTACCGGTCGTCCTCCTCCTCGACGCCGGGTTCCGTGAGCT
>JAWXBZ010000094.1:0-4257 GCA_034440375.1 Candidatus Eiseniibacteriota bacterium | reverse complement strand
GCGTGCACCGACTCCAGTGCGTTCAGGATCTTCTCATGCAGGCGACGTCGCCGGACCGGGTTCGTCTCGGCGTAGAGCACCTCGCGAATCTTGTCATGCGTGAAGGCAAAACTCTCTCCCTGGTCTGCACGGAGAAGCTGGGCGCGGGCCGCCTCGTCCAGCGCATCGAGGAGTTCGTCCTCGGACCGACCCGTGGCCGCGGCCAGCTCGGAGAAGGTGAAGACCTTGCCCAGGGCCGCCGCCAGGTGAAGCACTTCCAGGCAGGTGACACCGAGACGATCGAGGCGGCGGCCGATCGCCTCCTTGACGCTTTGCGGAATGGCCAGGTTTTCGGCGGTTTCACTCATCCACTGATTGCCCTTGCGGTAGATCTGTCCCTGCTCGATGAGGGCCTTGACCACCTCCTCGAGGAAGAATGGATTTCCCTCCGTTTCCTTATGGATGGCATTTGCGAAGGCCTCGCCGACCGTCTCCTGTCCGAAAAGCGTGGCCAGGAATGACCGTGTTTCCATGACCGACAACCGCCCGAGCACGAGGCGTGTGACAAGTCGTTCGCGGTTCCACTCGACCAGTGCCGCAGCCAGCGGGTGGCTCCGATCGAGCTCGATCTCGCGGTAGGCACCGAGAAGGAGCATCGGCGTGTCGTTGATCTGTCGCAACAACGAGTGGATCAGCGACAGCGTTCCCTGATCGGCCCAGTGGAGGTCGTCGAGAAAGACAACGAGGCCCCGGCTGGCCAGTCGCTTGAACAGGCGGGCGACGGCGTCGTACAACCGCAGGCGTTCCTCGACGGGCGTGAGTGCCGCGCGCTCCGGAAACGGACCGAGGCGGGTGCCCAGTTCCGGGGCGAGCCGGGCCAGGTCGGGGGCGATATCGAGCGTGGCTTCGGCCAGCGCCTCGTCATCGGTTTCGTTCATCCACGATCGCAGGGCCTCGATGAACGGCAGATAGGGCGTCGTCGCTTCGAACTCGTAGCTGCCGCCGCGCAGCACCCGGGCGCCCGAGAGGCGGGCCTGCACCAGCATCTCCTGGGCGAGCCGCGATTTGCCGACACCGGGTTCGCCCGAGAGGACGACCATCTGTCCGCGCCCGCCAAGCGTTTCGGTCCAGAGCCCCTTCAGGCGATCGAGTTCGGCGCGTCGGCCAACCAGCCGGCCACGAGCCAGCTGCGAGAGGAGGATCGGGGAGGGAGTGGAGGCCTCGGCCGGTTCGGCGTTCAACCGCACGGCGGCCAGCGCCTCACGTGCCGCCGCTGCATCGGGGAATCGATTCTCCGGTTGTTTCGCCAACAGGCGCAGGATGAATTCTTCCAGCATCGGGGGCACGTCGGTCCGCCAGGTGCGCGGCGGCACGACCGGCGCGTGGAGATGCTCGGCGATGACGACCAGGATGTCCGAACCGTTGAAGGGGGGTCGGCCGCTGACCAGTTCATATAGAACCGCGCCAAGCGAGTAGAGATCGGCCCGCCCGTCGATCGCCTCGCCCAGGGCCTGCTCCGGCGCCAGGTACCAGGGTGTGCCGACAATGCCGCCGTCGAGCGTGGCCGTGCGACGGGCGGAAACACGGGCCACGCTGAAATCGGCCAGTCGGGCACGATGACGTCCGTCCACCGGCTCCATCAGGATGTTTTCCGGCTTCAAATCCCGATGGATTAGTCCCCGTCCGTGGGCGTGATCGAGCGCGTCGAGCACCTCCGTGGCCAGCCGGACGATGGCGGCCCAATCGAGCGGACCGACAAGCCGCAGGCTGGGGCCGTCGACCATCTCCATGACCAGGTAGGGTGTTCCCCCGTCCTCACCGGCGTCGTACAGGGCGACGATGTTGGGATGCGAAAGTAGGGCGGCGGCCCGCGCCTCGTGAAGCAGGCGATCACGGTCGAGTGCATCGCAGCGCTGGTTCAGGATCTTGAGCGCCACCCGGCGGTCGAGCACGCGGTCATGGGCCCGATGTACGACCCCGGCGGCCCCTCGGCCGAGTTCCGCCCCCACCTGGTAACGATCGGCCAGGAGACGCCCCTCAAGCATCGGCACGCGTGAATTCACGAACATGGGCGGCGGCCGCCTCGACCCGGGACGAGTCCGGACCGCGCAGGATCAGGCGAACCAGCCACCCGGTGGCGCCGCGCGTCGGATAGGAACCGATGGCCACGTCAGGGTACTCGGTGGCGAGCGCGCCCAGCGCGCGGGCAAAGTTTCCTTCCTTGAGTGTCGTCGTGATCTCGATGCGATGATCGGGCCGCCCGACGAATTCATCGGCTACCGACTCGAAGACGTCGGCGAGGAGGTCGGGAACTCCGGGGAATACATAGATGCGGTTGATCACGAAGCCGAAGACGCCCGAGCGCGGGCCCAGGGAGAGCCGCGCACCGGCCGGGAGCATGGCCATTTCCAGTTCGACCTCGTTGAGGCCGGGCCCGTATCCGGCCCGCAGGCGCTCTTCGGCCTCGGCGTGTCGTACCAGTTCCAGGCCGCTGGCCATGGCAACCGCGGCACGGGTCCGATCGTCATGTGTCGGTCCGATGCCGCCGGTCACGAGGAGCGGCGAATCCGGATTCCCGGTTTGGCGAATGGCGGACACGATGGCTTCGTCCTCATCCGGCACCACCCGGACCGACCGAACCCGCGTGCCGAGCCCGGTCAGGCGCCGGGTCAGGAACTGTATGTTGAGATCGGCCACTTCGCCGGACAGGACTTCGTTGCCGATAATCAGCAGGTGCGCGATGGACACGTTGACGTTGCCTCCAGGACCGCCACATTATAGGCCGCTGTCCCGAGCTTCACCTAGATCCCTGTCCCGGTACAATCGCCCGGTCGGATATTCCGATCTGTCCACTTTTCCGGAGGCCCGATGGCCCTGACCCAGATATCGCTGACGCAGGAAAACGGCGTCGTGTGCCAGATCTTCACCAAAGCCCACATCGTCACCGCCGACGATCCGATTGACCCGAAGGGGGAGGATGAAGGGCCGACGCCGCTCGAATACCTGCTGGCCGCCCTGGGCTCCTCTGCCGCCATCGCCCTGCGCCGGGCGGGGGAGAGACTTGGACTTCCAATCGAGGAAGTTCAGGCCAGCGTCAAGCTGCGCACGACGCTGGTGGCGTTGACCGGAGGCGAGGATCCCGTCGCGGCCGGCCCGATTCAACGCGAGATCCGCGTCCGCATCTCGCGCGACATCAGCGAAACCGAGCGCGACGAACTCCTGGCCGCCGCCAAGTCGTCACCGGTTGATCGGATCCTGGCATCGCTGGCGCGGGTCGAGGACGCGTTGTACATCCTCGGCTATGCGGCACCCGACGAGGGCGTCATCGTCGAGTGACGTATCAGGGCTTTCGAACCCGGATATTCAGCACCGTCAATTTTCTCAAGACACCTTCCGACGGCTGATATTCGACTGTCTCGCCGACCGCGCGGCCGGTGAGCGCCTTGCCGAGCGGGGCCAGGTACGACAGGACGTTTTCGCCGAGGGCCCCGTCTCCCTCGCCGAGAATCCAGTAGGTCATCGACACACCGTCCGCCTCGTCCTTGACCGTGACCTCGGTACCCGGGCCACCCTTGCCGGCCTCGATGGTCAGATCGTCGAGGATGCGAACCTTGCCGAGCATGGTGTCGAGCTGCGCGAGGCGCTTGCTGGCATTCGCCTGCTTCAGCTTGGCCGCCTCGTACTCGGCATTCTCGCGCAGGTCGCCCAGCTCGCGGGCTTTCTTGATCGCCTGCGGGATGACAGTCTTCAGGTCGAGGTTGATCTGCTGAAGTTCGGCGTGGAGCCGATCGAACGTGACCCGGGCCATGATGACCGGCCCAGCCGATACATCGTCGGCGGCCGGCGCTCCGGCGAAGAGCTTCTCGAATGCGGACTTTCGCTTTTGTCGCACCGACTCCACGATGGTCGTGAGGCCCGCTTCGCTGAAGGTGTCAAGAATTGGAAAGAGGACGCGATCAGATTGGCGCCAGTCGCGCAGGCGGGCCGTGAGCTGGGCATCCACGCGATCGTTCGGCGGGAGTTCGACGACGCGGGCCATGAGCGCGGATCCCGACTCGAGGTACTTGAGCCCCTTCTTCCGGACGGGCTCGCGGCCGGTGGTGTTCAGGAGGTCGATGAGCCCGAGCATCGCCGGCCAGAGCAGATCGTCGAGACGGGGGTCGGCGTTTGGCCTGGCCACGCGCGACCCAACGGCGTCCGCGGTCATGAAGAGGGCATCCGTGCAACCAACGGAATCCTGAATCAGATTGGCCAGGAACTGGATCGGGGCCGGCCCCG